>PLZS01000201.1 GCA_003153555.1 Candidatus Melainabacteria bacterium
GCGTTCTGAGTCGTTGAAAGAAATTTGACTCCCTTCTCGTTCAATGGACTAAAACAGCCGTGCTCTATCATTTCCAGGTAACTTCGAACAGATTGCAAAGGCGTTTTCAGATCATGGGTAATCATCGCCGTCACTTCTTGCCGCATTCTTTTTGCCGCCTCAATCAATTCGGCTGCGTAATGAAAGTTTTTATCAAGTTCGGCAACTTCATCTGTTCCTCCAAGAGGAGCAAGCAAAGGCTTCCCGTCTGCCAGCCTGTTTGCATTGTCACTCAGTCGAGACAAACGACCAACAAGGTTTTTGCTTAGCATGGTGGCCGCAATAAGGGCGAACAACGCGCTTAAGCCAAGCGCGCATTTCAAAAGCACTCTGATCTTTTGGCGAATTTTTTCGCTCGGAATATCATCGTTAGCAAGATCGCTCTTTTCGGCCAGCTCTAACAATCCAGCCCGCAGAGTAGTGTGTAAATGTTGATCTAATCCCTGCCTAGCCTTTTTAATAATCTCAGGTAATTCGCCGAAACTTTTCGCTTTTCGAAGCTGCTGTTTCAACAATTTGATATCCTGCAGCGCCGAAGTCATTCCACTCTCACAAGTCTCTACCTGTGCAAGCAGGACCGGATCATCTTGAGTGAGTCCCTCCAGCTCTTGGAACCTTCGTTTGATGTCGACAATGGTTTCAACTACGACTTTGTTGCGTAGATTTTTACGCAAAGACTGATATGAATCGAATTGCACGGCATCGCCTATCACTATGCCGTCGCACACGATCAGGTTTACCGTGTCATTAATCTTCTTGTTGCGATTGATTCGCTGAGCCTCTAGTTCTACCTGCCCTTGCAGGTTAATCAGCACAGCGAATATTGTGATCTCGAAGCACAGAGGGATGCTTACGAGCAGGAGTCCTTTTCGTAAAAGCGTCAGTTTCATACTGTCGCCACGCAAGTTTCGCTCACTGCCCTTAACTCGAAGCCACTCAGTTGGATCCGCATACGGCCTGTCCTTAACAGTTAGAAGGTCACAGGCTCAGGTCGATGCGGGCTACCGTGTCAATTCGCAAAAGCAAAAATCTGTACCTCCAAAGTCTGTTCAAGCCGCTTCTCCTCTGCAGATTATTGCTCATCGACGCTGGTGGGCTTGAGGAGGCGAAGTGCCTTGATCCTGGCAGTTTTCATTGCCAATGATCTGAAGATGATGTAGTTGTTGCTTGCCGGCTTGATTATGATTGTGCTTCTGAGCCGTTGTCCATGCTCTGTTGTCAGCTTCTGTCCAGCCCGTCCAGGGTTTCTTGTCTGCCGTCTCATGAGCTCCTGCATCTTTTTGAAGTATTTGTTCAAGTGGGTTACTCATTGTTCACCTATATTAACGGGAAAAAGCGGTTGGGTGGGGGAATGCAATTAGTCTACGGAGACCTTGTGTCAGCCGAGTTGCTTGAACGGGTCACAGCTGTGTCAGGGAAGTAAAAACGACGGCTAACAGCGACACGTTCGCTCAATCTCATGCCAACGTTATGGTGCTACCTCTTTTTCAAGGCTTTCCTTATCCTTATCGGCATTCCATTGAGTCTTGAACATCATCAAATCCGCTTCGAAAGCGGTTGGATGAACCATTACATCTCCACCGAATGGATCGTCATAGCTGTACAACAGAAAAATATTGAGACAAATCACAAGTGTCACGATCGCTGTCATCACCATTTGCAGTTTTATATTTTTTACGCCAAAGAAATATGTGAATATAATGGTCGCCAATCCGCCTACAACAAGCACCCACCACAGCGCAAAAGGTAGACCGTTGTGGAGCGCCTCAATTCTCAAACGCCGAGCATCGCTCATTGATGTAAGTGAATTGAGCATAATCTGCTGAATATTGCTGTCATTCTGAGCCTTTGGCTGATAGGTGATGCAGTCTTGCCAAATTGCCCTATAAGTTCGAATTGTAGGAACGCTGATTTTCTTTTGTCCAAGTAGGGGCCATTCTTCGGTAATGATCTGATCGGCGTATTTGATGCAAAGCCCTCTCAGATTGTCCCTATCCTGTTTCGGCAAACCACCGGCAAGATTGAAGATGTCCGCCAAAGATGCCGCCTCTTGTTGAACTGTGGAACGAGCTTGTTCAAAGCGTTGCATCGCATCACTGACCATAAACCCGAGCAGAACAGCGAACATCATGCCGACTACTTGAGAAAGCGGATCGGTAACGTCGTGATGGATTTTTAAATCTGTCGCCTGCAGCCAGCGGCGCACAGCGAGCAATCCGCCAACTGCCAAAACAACGGCAGCAAAGATACAAGCAAGTCCAATTAAGGTGTTGATTCCCAAACGAATTACCCCCACTTCAATATAATTGCGAGCAGATCTTCGAACAGCTTCCGTCGGATGCACGACAATCCTAGGATAATAACCGACCCACGCCTTTTGGCCGATGCATATCGAAGACACTGACACACTCCCGTTGTCACAAGGGGTAGTCAAGTTCAAGCAAGGACGGCTGCATGTACGTACAATAACTTAGAGTTGACTGAGGTTAGGACCTTCGCATGCGAATTGATAGGCAGCGAACAATCGTTGCTCATCCAGCCGGAAGGCTCTTAATCTCCCTGGTAGCTGGTTTTGCAACTAGTAGCCCAGCCTTCGCCTACTATTTCCAGGGCTATTACGCCCCGCAAGTTCTGATTTCGCCAATGCGTGACGACATGATGTACACACCAGTGGGCATGGGTGTAGTGACGTCCAAAGCGGGTTTCAGAATTCATCCAGTCACAGGGAAAGGAGATTTTCATAGCGGGGTCGACTTGGGTGCACACTTAAATGACCGGGTTTACGAACTGCTCGATGGCGTCGTCACAAGAGTTGGATGGCGCGGAGCACTGGGTGTGGCTGTGGAGGTTTACCATCCCTATCCAAACGTGCGTTCAATATGTGGACATCTGAATGCCTACAGCGTCCTGCCCGGGCAATGGGTGACGAGGGGCAGAGTGATTGGTTATGCCGGCTCAACCGGAAGATCGACCGGGGTCCATGTCCACTACACAGTGATCAAGGAAGACACGAACGAGTACATCGAGCCGATGAAGTATTTGTCGACCGTGCCCAAGTATGTGCAAGCCCTGAAGACAGCCCGAGTCAGAGCTGCTATTTCCGCGAAGCGACAACAGATGGAACACATCGATGCGAAAGCAACCGACTCCGAAAAAGAAGATCTACCTGAAGTGAAAAAACCGCCGAAGTCGCCGCCGCCACCGTCTGTGGAGCCGGAATGACCCATTCATTCGTGAACTATTCCGGTGCCGGCAAGGATGCCGGCGCTCCCGGATTTAGTGCCGGCTAGGATGCCGGCGCTCTTAGGTTTAGTCTATGGAATAGAGATTGCCGTCTTGGCTGCCGATGCAAACGCCGCCGGCCGAAACTGCCGGAGAACTACAAATTGGGCGCTGCGTTTTGTACTTCCATTTGATCGCGCCGTTGCGGGTATCAATGGCATATACGTATGAATCTGAGCTGCCCACATACAACATGTTGCCAATCAATCCAGGTGACGACGATAACAACGGTACTGGACTGTTGATGCCAGTTTTCCACAACATTTTTCCGGTTGCGGCATTGAGGCAATACATTTTCAAATCGTCATTGCCGACAAATACTTTGCCGTTCGCTCCGACTGGTGAAATGCTGAAAGTCTCAGCTCCGGCATATTTCCATTTCAAGCGACCCGTGGCTACATCCAGAGCGTAGAAATATTTGTCCCAGCTCGAGACAAACACCGTGTCGCCCATGACCATTGGGGACGCAAAAATCTTGTTGCCGGTTTTGTGCTGCCACAATTGGGCGCCATCTGTCAGTGAAACTGCGAATACCGAACCACTGTGAGAGCTTACAAGTGCCATGTCTGACACGATCGCGGGCGAAGACGTGATCCGTCCGCCGGTCTGGAACTTCCATTTCAAGGCGCCGGTTTTTGCGTCGATAGCATACAAAAAGCCGTCCCAACTTCCTACGTATGCCACCCCTTCGTAAACGGCAGGTGAAGATGAAATGCGATCGCCAGATTCTATTGACCACAGAACCTTGCCAGTGCGGGCATCTAATCCATATAGTTTTTTATCCTCGCATCCAATCACGAGAATTCCATCACCAACGGCAGGCGACGATTTAACTTTGTCGCCTAACTTTGTATGCCATAACATCGAGCCTGTGCGTTCATCTACTGCATATACGTTCATGTCATCACTGCCGACGTATACCACTCCTTTATATACAGCGGGAGATGAATCAATCGGACCCTCTGCCGGAAAGCTCCAGTGCAAGCGACCTTGTGGCAATGCCGACGACTCTGCAATTGCCAGGCCTGTACGGCATGGATTTTGCAAAAACATTTGCCAACCAACCCGATATTTCGCCACAACGTTAGCCGAAGCCTTTAACATCTGTTCGTTGCTGGCCGGTTTATTAACATCGTCGGCAACGTGAACGGCAACGCCCTTAAGCGGTATTGGCTGAGCAGTTGTTGCAGTGCTGTTCTTCGCAGCTGGATTAGCAGGCTTAGTAATTGTGGCGGTGGTCACGGAAGGTTTGCTCGTCGGGACGCCCGGCGTAGGAGCTTGTCCAGCGGCTGGTTTCAGGCTTACTGCCAACGAGGTGGTTGCAATCAAAAAACTCCAAACGGTCTTAGAAAAAATCGAGGACGTTATCATGATGCAACCTTCTTTTGAGATGAGATCTCACTTCCACGGATAGCCGAAATTGAATTATAGAACTTTTCGCAGACGTATATGCTTGAGCAATATCCGCAGTGGAAGTCGAACAAATTCTGAAAAGCGCACGGGCTATGCATTGCATTGCACGAAAAATTTAACTGAATTGTGTCGTTAGATGTCATGTTAAAATGCAGGGTCCATCGCATGTTCATTAGGATGCAAAAATGCATCTGTCTTCAGAACACGATGAGCTAACAATTCCATGAAAGTGTCAACTGTTGAACCTTCCGAGAGAAACTGCACATCACTAGTTCAGAGCGGGTATCATCTCCAATCGACCTGCAATATGGACCGCAGCGCCGTTTGAAAAAAGATGCGATCGGAAATTTTCCTAGTTTACGGGCCAAATCTATTGTCTATTCGTACACCTGGTGATATCATCCGTGCTTGTGGGTTGGAGTGAGCATTTCCAATAAGGAGGAAATCGAATGAATCGAGCTGAGCTCGTCGAAAACGTGGCCAAGGCTACAGGGCAACCCAAGTCTGAAGTGACACGTACACTGTCAGCATTTATCCACACCATCACCGGCGCATTAGCCAAAGGTGACAAGGTTACTCTTGTCGGCTTCGGAACTTTTGAACGCCGCATGCGTAAAGCAAGAACAGGTCGCAATCCCAGAACACTGGCCCCACTTAAGATTGCAGCCGCAAGAGTACCTGCGTTCCGCGCTGGTAAAGAACTCAAAGACATCGTTAACGGCCGCTCCAAGCAACCAAATTTGGTGCTTGCTAAGCCTAAAGCTGCTTCATCGAAGCCAGCTGCGAAGAAGTCTGCCAAACCAGCTGCTAAGAAGGCTGCAAAGCCAGCTAAGAAAGCTGCCAAAAAGGGCGGAAAGAAGAGGTAGGTTAGGACCTCTTCCAACTAAACTAAATGGATTAGGTAAGGTAACGTCAGTCCATCCCACATTTCAGAAGCGAGGTCTACAAATAGACCTCGCTTCTAGCTTTAAGTGGTGCACAATTTTCTCGCTGTTTTTCCACTTCCAATTTTGGGATCAAAAAAACAGAACATCATGCGCAGATCAGCCAACCAGATCGACACCTTTTCGCACCACTTATGGTGACAAACGGTTCTCCATTGTCAAAATTTTGAAGCTTGCTAGACGCCCTTTGCCTGCTTCAGCTCGATGTTCTAGTTACAATCGCGTCAGCCCCGCAAACTGTGATGGCCAGCCGGCGCAAGTCATGGAGGCACTTAAGATTGCGCTCACAAAACCTGTCAATGACAAGACGTGGCAGTAGGAGCTATTTAGATCACGCCTGATATACCAAATAAGAGCGATCTTATCCGTCAAACTACTTACCCTGTCTTTGATTACAAATACTTATAGGCAAGCTGAGCCTCTATTGCTTGGATATATCTGTCTTCTTGCTTAATCTGAATTGTAAACAGTTAGACACATTTTTTGAAACCAAACCCCCAACCGCCTTAACCCCATAACTACGCAAGAATTTGACCTGAACGGGATGTGCCATCAAGCGCCGTCCTCCGGGAAAGTTTAAGCATATCCATTAACCCATTAGCACCTCACGCGATACCACGAATTCAATCTGGTACCAGTGGTGTTACCTTCATCAGCCGATTCGCACCTGTTCACACAGCGGCTGCAAACCTTCCTCTGAGAGAAGGGGAGACTGCCATGAATTTCGGAATATTGTTCCTATTTGCATGCGCCGGTCTGATCGGTCCCTTGTTCTCCGGTTTCCGCCGACTGTCAGTTCCACTGGTAGTAGGAGAAATCGGAGCAGGGATTCTCATCGGTCAAACAGGTCTGGGTCTTATCGATCCACACGATCCAACGATGGCATTTCTGTCGTCGATTGGATTCGCCATGCTCGTGTTCCTGGTAGGAATCAGACTACCAATTCACGACTCCAATCTTCGCAAGTCCATCAAGCACAGCATCACGGCTGTCGGACTTGTTTTTGCGTTTGCCATTCCGGTCGGCTTTCTTTTGAGCCATGTCACCGGTCTGAGTCCAGCTATCTTCATCTTGATCATCGGCAGCAGCTCATCTTCTGTTGTTCTGCCGATCATTGCTGAACGAGGTCTTTCCGGGCCCACCGTTCTTCTGACCAAGACCTGGGTAGCACTTGCTGACGCAGCCACAATCATCGCCCTGCC
>PLZS01000119.1 GCA_003153555.1 Candidatus Melainabacteria bacterium
GCAGCTCCGGCGGTGGTGGCGGAGGCGGTGGTGATAGTAGCTCGGGAGCAGCAGGCAACGGTAACGTCTCAGGTGGCTCAATCGATACCGGTTCAAATTCCAGCCTTCCCGATCTCAGCTCGCCCGACCTTACTAAGTTCTATGAGTATCCAATTACAGGCTCTGCAGTAAACAATCCTGAGCGCCTTGACCAGGGAGTCGATTTTGGTGGCAGCGGAGAATTTAAGGCCATTGGAAATTCTGTTGTCGATGCAATCATTCCAGACTGGTTTAACCATCAACCTCTAATGGAAATGACGCTTACCGATGGACCATTAAAAGGTAAACAATACTATGTTGCAGAAGGAATCAACCCATTGGCCAAAGTAGGCGATCAAGTTCAGAAGGGACAGGTAATCGCACAGATAACAGGTGGACCCAACGGCATTGAAACTGGATGGGGGGCCGGTGGCGGCAAGACGCTGGCAAGAGCAACGACTGGTTATACCGAAGGGCAAGCGACACCCGCTGCACAATCATATTCTCAATTCCTACAAAAACTCGGTGGTCCTGGCGGTCGCTGAGGCGAAGACATAGCCATTTTTCGACAGCAAAACTTACGAGCGCTGCAATGCTTACCGAGGGTGCAAACGCCCAATGGCACTAGCAAAGTTTAATTAGTGCTGCAGAAAAGCTCTATCCTCATTCTGCTGAATGAGGATTGGTGCAAGCCGTTCGAAATACTCGCGAAAATTGCCATCGAGAATTGCTTGGCGAGCGTTAGTGGCCTCTCTTATCAGATAACGAACATTGTGAATTGCCGCCAGTGTTGCTCCTGAATATTCCTTTGCCCGAATGAGGTGATGCAGGTAAGCGCGGCTATGAAATTTGCAGGTGTAACAATCGCAGGTTTCGTCAATCGGTCCGAAGTCTGTTCTGCAAGCCGCTGTTCGAACGGAGATTCGTCCTTTGGTGGTAAACACGGATCCATGCCTGGCTAACATTGTAGGCGCAACACAGTCAAACATGTCGATACCGCATCTGATGGCATAGAGAATATCCCATGGTGTACCAATTCCCATCAAATATCTAGGCTTGTGGGCAGGCATGAACTGTGTTGTGAATTTGACGATTCTCTCGATTTCGCTTCGCGCTTCGCCGACGGCAACACCGCCAATTGCGTAACCGGGTAAATCGAAAGAAGTGACCACTTCAGCCGACTTCCGGCGCAGGTCCTCGTACATGCTTCCTTGAATAATCCCGAACAGAGCTTGTGTGTTTTTGCGAGTATGCTTTGCCTCACAAATTTCTAGCCAGCGGTGCGTGCGTTCCATAGCCGCTTCAGCTTCGGCATACGTAGCTGGATTCTTTACGCATTCATCGAAAGCCATGATTATGTCCGCGCCGATCGCGTTTTGAATTTCCATCGAGATAGCTGGACTTATAAAATGAGCACGGCCGCTTCTATGATCGCGGAAATGCACACCATCATCGGCGATGCGACGAAGCTCATCCAGGCTAAAAACCTGAAAGCCACCGGAATCGGTAAGTATCGGCATAGTCCAGGACATAAACTTATGCAGTCCGCCGGCGCTTTCGATGAGCTCGTGTCCCGGACGAAGGTAGAGATGGTAAGCGTTGGATAGAATAATTTCAGCACCGCAATCGACAACGTCAGTAAAGTTCATTGACCGAAGCGAGGCGTTGGTCGCGACCGGCATAAATACGGGCGTGCTAACTGCTCCGTGTGGTGTGGTGAGACGAGCGGCCCTAGCACCGGACCACTGGCACACGGCTTCTGTTTCGAATGTTATGGAACTTGACATTGGGGGCAGCCTGAGAATTCCGAAACTTGTGTATTGAGTGTACCTATTCGGACAAAGGATATTGCATCGCTTCCCAAATACAAAAATTTAGTCACAATCTACCAGTGTCAGCCAAGGTCTATGATCAAAGCGCACTGGTTCTCACGGTGCCCCAGATTCTTCAGATCCTCTATGGGCGTGTTCTCCTGCCTTCACCATTTTGGCACCGGATTCTTCGTATTCCAATTTATCAACGCCGTCTATCAAGTGCAGCTTCTCGATGAATAACACTGCAGTCACCCGCTTACTGAGTTTTGCCGGAACATTATCACGCCGGCTCCCAAGAATCCGATTCCACTCACTACTTGAGCTGCGACTCTACTTGGATCCAGCTGACTCGCTCCTTGCTGAATTGCATCGGTAAAACCAAAAGCGGAGACGATCATCAGCAAGCATGAACTCACACAAACGAGCGCATGGGTGCGCAGTCCTGCTGCATGTGGCGTGTCTGCGTGCATGAGATTATTTCGACGTGACGATGGAACCATCATCACGGACGACTGCCCGATTGCGTTGCGAACCGTATTGCATTGATGCGAAACTTGCGTGCCAGAACGCTAGGATTCGGAATGTTCGAATAAAACGAAGGGTGAAACAAATGCAAATCAACGATCGGCACTTGACGTCTCCGCGTGGTCGCCAACGTCAGCTGAGTTATTACTTGTCACAAGCCCGCTTAAATCAAGCGCGGAACGAATATGCAGATCGCGCTGCGGAAAAGGCATTTCTATCTCGTGAGTTTTGAACTCTTTGAAAATGGCAAAGTTCAGGTCGCTTTGCAACATCGCTGGGGCTGACACAAAGCTCGGTCCGATGGTCGCGCAACAAGTTGGCACTGCCTACAGTATCATTCCAAACAGTACTTCTCGTTGCAGTTTGCCGATACCGTTGGTAAATGCAACGCCCGGCGGGGAAATCGCACGCCATTCAACAACTTATCGCTATTGAGCAAAATTTGTATGAATTACTTTAATTTTTGTCTTAATCACTACAAGCACCACCCGAACATAGCATTCGCCTTGTAGGTAATACCACAATATTTGTCATATTATCTACAAAATAATGCCCATTCACGGGAATACCAACCTCGATTATTGAGCCAAATGACACAAATTTTGTACAATTATATGAGTAATGTTGTAGATAATCCTACAAGATGTTTTACAAGTATCCTCGTATGTTGTATAATAAAATACAAGAAATGGTTTAAGTAATACAATGAATGCACGGTATAGGCTTACAGTAGATGATCTTTACGGGGTCCTGGATGAATGGAACAAGCAGCTGAAAAGGAAGATCTTTATAGCCGCTTGTGGCGGAACAGCGTTGACCTTGTATGGACACAAGGAAAGCACTAAAGATGTCGACTTCTTGGTGCCCGATCCATCGCACTATCAGCTACTAATTAAAGA
>PLZS01000142.1 GCA_003153555.1 Candidatus Melainabacteria bacterium
TCTTGGTGATTCCTCCTGCAACTCTATTGTGGGATCGCGGCGGTAAGATCGTGCTTATGGGATGCTATTGCCTAACTGTTTGTCTTGGTTTTCTTGGTTTTGTTTTTCATTCAGAAGGACAAGTGATTCAACGACTGACCGAGCTTTTTATCGTCTGGTCCAGTACGCCCCAAACCGGAGCTGCCGTTAAGGCACTTCATCCACCAGTGCTTGCTCCACTAGCATTCATGGGACTGGGCTCCATTGGTCTTCTTTTTTCTGCTGACGTAAATCGCACATTAATAGCTGATTGTGGCGGTTTAAATTCATGAGACTGTTCCACAATCGCAGGAAAGAATTTGAGAAGTTGACTTGGCCTCTTGGTCATGATCTTTTCAGGCTCGCTTATTGGCGCCTTGGTAATCAACAGGATGCGGAAGATGTAGTTCAGGAGGCTTATCTAAGAGCGTTTCGTTCTTTCCACACCTTTCAGACAGGTACAAATGTCAAAGGCTGGATGACTCGAATCCTTCTCAACGTAATCAACGACACGCTTAAGAAAAGAATTCAACGTCCTGATGTGTTGGCTATTGATGAGGGATGCGTTGAAATGATGTCACTGCAGGATCAATCAGCAAGCTCAAGGGATCCGGAAGTCCAGCTTGTTGAACGAGAAATTCGTCCCGACTTGCTGAATGCATTGCAACAATTACCAACGGCACTCCTACATCCGCTTTTATTGAGGGAATTGGAAGATATGTCTTATGCGGAAATCGCAACGATCCTCGGCATTCCAGCAGGCACTGTGATGTCACGTTTGTTTCGAGCTAGACGAGTCGTCAAAGATCGACTTACGCAGAACGTTAAGGGAACCGCTAAATGGGAGGTTGCAGATCATGAATTGCAATGATGCTCGACCTTTATTAGATTTGCTCTGCGATGGTGCGCTCGAAACTAAGGATTCTGCGCTGGTTCTCGATCATTTGAAATCCTGTGAACAATGTCATTGCCAGTGGAACGAATTGGAAGAATTGCACACTAGCTTTCAGGAAGCTAAGGATAAATTCCAATTGCCAGTTGGCCTGATGGATAGAATATCCGACAGGCTCAAGGATGAGGCTAGAAGCCAGCAGAAGAGTTTTTTTGAGCAGCACTGGCGTGCCGTTTCTTTGGTGTCGATTGCTGCAACCTGTCTGCTGATCGGATTTCTTTGTTCACCGTGGATTCATAAGAGTGATACCATACCAAGCTCAATTCAGACAGCATCTATTGATACCTTGATAGACGCCTCTTTGTCTGGAGAAAGTCTAGAGCGCGTCGAAGATCGAAATGAGCTCGCCAAAAGGGTGGGTTATGATTTGAGGCATGTTCGACTGCCTGAATGGCGGATGGACAGATCATCAATATTTAGATCGCAAGAAGCAACTCCGATCGCCAGGTTCGATTTTGCAAGGAAGTCTCCGAAAGGCTACCAGCGTCTTAGTTGTTATCAGGCTCCTGAAGGCGCCATTCGTTCTACGGCCGGTAATATGGAAAAGCTTGATGGTAAGAGTGTTCTGTTTGGACATCACGGCAAATTTCAGTTTGCGCTGTGGTCGCAGAACGGGCGAGACTATCTCTTCATTACGGAGCTTTCCAAACCGCAGCTTGAAGATATCGTCCGCGGCGCTTGACAAAGCAACCAATTCGCCACAAATGGAAATTACTATCAACAGACTCGCTCATTGATCAGCGCGTAACCAATCCGTTATTTGAGCAGATACTAGACCGACTATTTAACGCCGTCACTCCCCTGCGGCGTTAGGTTGTGCGTGTTTTGGAGGATCAAAGCAGTATGGGAAACGACGCCCCAGCCGAGCCGATTCGGAGAGTTCCCGAAAATCACCAGGCGACAGATAACGCGACAGATAAACCTAGCCTAAACAGCGAACGAAACAGTTTGGTGTCAGGCGATAGGGATAGTTCCTACAAAATTGCGTTCGCTGGATTATTCAATGAGGATAGGGAAAAAGCAGACCAGCGCCTCGTTAAATTGGGCTTCCCAAAGGCTTCCGACGTAGTCAACTTTAAAGGTTCACCTGAGGCTGGTAGAGACGCTTCAGACCAGTTCAAAGGTATCTCCGATGGTAAGGCGACAAGCGATTATATAGGCACTCTACAAAGGGCTGGATTTACTAAAGCTGAAGCCGAAACGTTAGCTAATAAAACTGCCGAAAGGTTTCACGATATCAAGGATGGTGGCGAATCACACTTGAGGGGAACCCCGGCTGAACAAATGGCTCGACTAAACAAGGCGATGTCGGATGTTTTGGATAAGACTGGAGTTCATGACGGCAAGCTGCATGATGGTCAAACTGATCATTTAAGTGATGCTGATCGTCAAAATGTTGTTAAGGACATGGCCAGTCGTGTTTCAGATCCAGATCGCTTTGTAGTACAAGGAGAACATTTCTCATGCGTGCTGGAGTCGCGGCAGAAGCCGTTTTTGGAAGCAGGCGATCCTGCCAGAGTGGCAGAACAGACTGCCTCAATAGTCAATAATGGAAGCACTGAGATTAAGGAGCTCAAAAGCGGAAAGATTAGAACTGTGCACGTCGATTCCAGGAGCTTCCAACCTGATGCTGAATCAAGCATGGCTTTTGATCCTAGTATCCATGGAGATCAGGGCAAGAGGGGAATGGCAGGGCATGTTTGGGATGCATTGGCAGGGCAGACAATTGCTGACTTGAAATCGGAACGCGCCGGTCTGCATACTTCCAAAAATGGCATTGGTGACGCTGCCAATGTTTATATGGCCGCCCACGCAGATGAATACGGTGCCACCACTAAAACGGGTGAAGGACTGTTTAGCAAAGACAGAAAGGGCAACTATCAACTGAAGGAAGATAATCCTGGAGCCGCTCTTTGGGACATTGCGCATCTCAATCGCGCTCTGGGCGGAGTCGACGGTGCTGTTTTTGCTCACCGAAATCTAGTCGGATCTGGTAAACCACCGAAGGGCTTTCCTGCCGATCTTACAATCAGTATGTTTGGTAGCATGCCTGAGTTGCGTCAGGAAGTAGGCGACTTCCAAAAGGCCACGGGACAGTCCGGTCAAATCACTGTGGATGCGCCATTTCTGCCGACCGGAGCAGCGAATGGTCATGGATTGCATTCGATGAATATCTCGCTGAATGACGATAAGAGTTTTCACTTGGACAATAATTGGGCGAGAAGTTACGATCTTCCAAAGCTCACAGATGATCAAGTTGACAAAGCGACGAATCCTGATAAATGGCTCGCTGAGGGACGACCGACTGCTGACACTGTATTTAGACCGGATAGTGGTAACCCAACTGACACTCGCGAGGAGGCGGATAGGCGGCGCCAGGCGGACGCAAAGCGCAAAGAAGACGAAGCTCATGAAGAGGAGCTGAAAAGGCAAGAAGAGAAGCGTAAGAAAGACGAGAAAGCCGCCGCCGAGAAATTGGAACAGGAAGAAGCTCGTCTTGTAAAGGGAATGCGCGATTTGCAAGCGATGGAATTGAAAGAATTTGCCAGGATCAAAGAACTGCAGGAAATTGAACAACGAGAAAAAGAGCAAAATGTCGTATCGCATGTGCAACCAGTGGTGAGTGTCACTTAGACAAACTGTTTTGATTTCGCGACGTTGAAGTCTTACGACTTTGTAGATCCAGCAGTACAAAACGAAGTTTTACTGCTCTTCGAAAAACTGTTCCGGATTGACCGGTACTTGTTGCTCATGTTCAGGCTGCGTGACCGGTGGTTGTATGGCGCGTTCTTGTTGAGGGAAAGCCGGTGGCTGTTGTTGAAGAGGCTGTTGTGTATTTGGTGCCGCAGAAGGATTTGTCGGGTTCAACGGATTGAATGGATTCAACGGCTGGGGAGCAGATGGTAGCTGCTGTGGCTGAGGTGAAGGTAGTTGCTGCGGTGACTGCTGCTGTGGAAATTGTTGTTGCTGCGGTGGCTGTTGAGG
>PLZS01000174.1 GCA_003153555.1 Candidatus Melainabacteria bacterium
TTTGCGGCAAGGCCGCTTAACCCCAACGCCAGTTGGTCAAGGCCTCGCGCCAGCGCAATCTCGGGCCAAAGCCCGGATAATTCAGGCGCAGCCTGTTTTCTTCGGGCATCGCCCGTTTCGAGCGACCGGAGCGGGGGTATCGCGCAGGGAGTGTTAAGGCAAACCGGAGCCACAGCTTCATCGTGGCGGGCTTTTCGTTGAAAGGAAGGCAATGGTAAGTTTTAGTTTTGTGTGCAAGAGTTTGATGGTTGTCGTCAAATGAGTTATTATTTAAGCTCATTGGAGGAAATCATGAAAACGCCAGCCGTAGCAAAGAAACAGGGTCAGCCAGAAATAAATCGACCGCCGTTCGTTCACAAGATAGTTAAGTCTACGGGTAAGCCATCCAGAAAAGGTTTGCTGAGTTCCCTCGGCTTTGTGGATCTTTATTCCGCGCAGCCAACCGAGAGAATCAAGTTGATCAGAGACGGGGTTCCAGCGAACTTTGTAGTCATTATTTCCAAGTCGATGGGAGTCACGAAGGAGAGTCTTTTCACTACTCTTCGGCTGCCGAGGGCGACAATTGATCGGAAAGTATCCAATAACCAGGCTCTACCACCGGAACAAGGCGAGCGCGTGATCGGTATGGCCAAACTCGTTGGACAGGTGCAGGTGATGGTCGAGCAGTCCGGGGATCCCACGGGGTTTGATGCCGCCAAGTGGGTTGCGCGCTGGATGGAGGAGCCGTCGCCAGCATTGGGTGGAAAAAGACCTGCCACATTCATGGATACGGTGGAAGGGCAGGAGCTTGTTTCTAACCTCGTCGCAAGGATGCAGAGCGGGGCCTACGCATGACCGTGTCCGTCTGGCGGATCGCAACGGACACGCCGACCTATACGTCCGATGATCTAAGCGGCGAAGGAGCCAAAGTGACTGGTGGACGGTGGAATCGCGCCGGAATGCCGGTTGTGTACACTTCGGAATCCATCGCTCTTGCTTGCATGGAAACTTTGGTACATCTGAAGGCTAGCGGTCTTCCTCTGAATCGGTACCTCGTTCGAATCGATGTTCCAGACCCCGTATGGCAAGCCGCTAAGGTATTTGATGCCAAGACTTTGCCTATTGGCTGGGATGCGATACCGGAGGGGAAGGTTAGCCTTGATTTTGGCGACCAGTGGCTTACGGGCAACAGTTCTGCCCTTCTGGTTGTGGCGTCAGTGATTGTTCCACAGGAAAAAAACATTCTGATCAATCCGGCACACCCTGATGCCACCAAAATCACGGCAACAAAAATCTCAAAATGGCTTTACGACCCCAAGCTGCTATGAATTGGCTAGTTCATACAGTTTCGTTCTGAGTCGCCTCGTTTCTTGTAAGCTGCAAGGAAATTAGATAGCCTGCGTTTCATCAATAGGTTGATGGAGAGTTTCCGTTTCCGTATTATCAAAACATGTCCGGACGGATATGTCATATGAATAAATGTTAGGTCGCACCAACATTGTTCCGTTTCGCCATGGAGTTTCTTGCAAAAGTATTGAAGGGATATATTGTGACCTTAGTTGCCAGCAATCAAACTAATCAACCGAGCCTTATAGTGCGGCTTGCAGTTAAGCAAATCCAATCCGGTTTTTATGAATACCAAGTTTCGGCCTCTGGTGTACTGCTATACGAAGATTCTGGTTACAAGTCTATCTCCGACGCTCTTATGGCCGCTTCAGGTAGTGATGGGGATTTCCTTGGCTACGAGGTGGCTTATAGCGGTATCACTATCGGTACTTATCGCTCAGTTGCATCGATTGCAAATGCACAATTCATAGCGCAGGCGGCAGTCGACACAATAGCAAGCTTGCAATTTTGATGTGCCCACCAAAATCACAAGTGCGACTTTACGGTCAAGTGGGGATGCGCGAATACACCTTCGCGCAGCCCTTGCCTTGTTAGATTTTTATTCCGAGGTTCATATATGTCCACCATCAATAATCAAAACTGTCCATTGTGCAACAACCCAGCAAAGTATGAAATATTCCATGACCCATACTGTAAGCATTTCACTTGCCCGTCATGCGTAGAGTTCTGCATTGATGCGCATTCCGAACATTACTTAAAAACTGTTCCGAAGGAGTTTTTATCAAAATTATCAGCAAGAACCAAAGAAACCAAATCAAACCACATGTTCGTCATGCGCGAACCAAACGCCTCCGAGATGAAAGCGCAACCCAAGCCGATGTTAACCATGATTGCTGAGACAATTTCGATAACGTGAAATTGAGGGATTTTTTACGCGGCGTCTATGTGCATTTGCTCCATAAAGCCGTGGGGAATAAAAAAACCGCCCAACCTCATAGAGGAAGGACGGTTTGTGTTACGTATGCGAATTCAAATAATTCCTGTTTCCGCAAAAGACATTATTTGATTATCACCAACAATCATATGGTCGATGACCCTTATATCAACCAGGGCCAGCGCTCCTTTCAGATGCTCGGTAAGCATTCTGTCAGATGAAGACGATTCAGTGACTCCTGATGGATGATTGTGCGCGAAAATCACGCTGCATGCATTGAATTTCAGTCCGTTCTTTACCACCTCGCGTGGATATACAGAGGTCTGACTCAGGGTGCCTCGGAATAAATTATCTACTGCAATCAATTTATGTTGTGCATCAAGCCAAAGCGCTACGAAATGTTCTTCTTCGCGCCCGCCAAGATGTAGCCGCAGATAATCCTTTACCACTGCAGGGGAATTAAAGTTGTGTGCTTCGTCAGCCATATTTTCTTCCAGTGCGCGACGCAATAACTCACGAGCCGCAAACAGCTTGCTGGGTGCAACGTAGTCCAGAGACTTTTCAGCAACCTGATTTTCATTTTGACGTACCGCCTTCAGGCCAAATAGCTCGGCTA
>PLZS01000181.1 GCA_003153555.1 Candidatus Melainabacteria bacterium
TTAAATGGCTGATGACCATTTTCTTGTTCAAAAGAGGAAGAATGCCTATGCCTATTTCGCTGTTGCCGGCGATCAAAAACGGCGCGCCATTTGCTTCGAACACCGCCAATTTTGTTGTGTCTACTTCCAGTCCATTTAGCCCGAACGACCAGGTCAAATGCCCGATTCTGACGTTTCTGTGGAACATTTGCGTTAAGGCTCGCTGGCAATATGGCTTGGCCCAATCAATGTCGACCACCAAGGCCAGTCCAATCAAAATGCCAATAAAAGCAATCCAAAGAGCCAAGAATTTGCGGACAATTTTGAAAGGAGTGAAGTTTGTCTTGAGAGGAACAGCTTCCCCCACTAACGTTTCCTCAGCTGGCAAATCGCTTCTTATCAAACAGAGCCACCTGTTCTGGAAGTCAGTGGCGACGCTGCTGACCGGTGTTCAGCGACAGATTTTTTGTCGCCTGACTTGACAGTTCTGTCAGAGCGCCAAATGACGGCTAGTCTCAAATTGCTTCTCATAAAGGGTTCCGAGTTTTCCGAGGATAGTCTGGGCACACTAGTGGGGTCTATGCAGCAAGCTGCCCGACTCCGGAAACTGCCCGACTGATCTAGCTATGGCTGTGACTTTGCCGCGTTGCGAATCCTGAAGTTCTCGGTCGATCCATATTCGCTGGTCCCCAGGCTATCACAGGAGGCTATGGTAGCCAAGAGTATCTAGCACGTTCTCCATTACATGTTACATCGTCAGGCGGGGGCAAACCGTAGTAACCGGGAATAATATGTTTTGAAAGCACAGTGCCTGATATGAGAATAGTGACCAAAGACATCGACATGGAAGAGCTGGATCAAGCCTGTTGGCCGATATTTCAGCGCTTGATGGAAGAATTGGGCGAGCGCTATCCCAACTGGATCGTTGTGATTGAGCCGACTTCAGGCAAGTACTTTCTTGGACAGGATGACCAGGAAGTTCTATCTAGAGCACGGAAGAAGCATCCGCTGTGTGTCTTCTTTGCTTATCGGCTGAACGAAAATCCGGCCATCGATTCTCTGTAACAAATAGGAGTTGTGCTGTTGTATCTTGCCAAACCAAAAACCATCATTGGAAGAATCGATGAGGCAGGCCGTGTACTTTTGCCCGTGACATTGATGGCTTCCGATGGTTTTGAACTTGTCGTTGAGGCCCTAATCAATCTCGAATTTACCGGTGCAATTGTCATTCCAGAATCCCTTGCTAGATCCATCGGTTGGAGATGCTTGGGCGCACGCAGAGTGCAGATCGGCAGTCACGTGGAATTGCTGCACCATTACATTGGTTTGATGTCAGTCGGTGGTGCCACTCAAACAGTGGTGGCGTTGGGCAGTTACCGGAACATCGCCGAAGTAGGACATAAGCTACTTTCGGGTAGAAAGTTGACTGTAGATTTCGCCACCCAACAAGTCATTGTTCAGGATTCAATCTGATCAGCAAAGATGATTTTCGTAAGCATACCGAACAAGAGCGGCTCTGCTACCCAGATTTAGCTTCTTGCGCAGTCTGCTAACGTGTACTTCAGTTGTGCCTTCGGTGATGTGCAAAGCCTCGGCGATTTCGCGATTTGATAGACCAGCTGCCACATTACGCAGCACTTCTATCTCACGTGTGCTCAGTTTGACGCGAACCTTTTCGCGACTCTCGTTGCGCTCAGTTATTTCTTTGGTTGAATTAACTACGGTGCTCAATTGACTGCAAAGCTCGGTAAGCTTGTCGATACTTGTACTTTGGGTTTCGACAATCTGGTACAACCTGGCTTGACTGATGGCAATGGATAGTTGGTTGGCGATTCGAGTGAGCAGATTTATTTCGCCGACAGTCCAAACCCGTGTGTAGTTGCATTGATCAAGATGTAACAGTCCCATCAATCTGCCTCGATAAACGAGAGGTACCATGATCATTGAGAGAATCTGGAATTGCACCAATTCGGTGCGCACGTCCTTGGCAAACGCGAACGTATCGTCTTGCATAACTACCAAGGGACGGCGCTCGCCCACGTCTAATAACAGGTCATGATATTGCGAAAAGAGAATGCTTTTTTCGGACATTGCCTCTAGATTTGGAGGCGTCAACTGTCTGACTATGCGAATGCTGCTGGTTGGATCCGATGTCAGACAAATAATCGCTCGCGAAATCCCAAGCTCGCTAGAAAGGCTCTGTACAGCCTTTTCGACGATGTCTTCCAAGTCAAGCGAGCCGTGAATGCTGACGATCAAGCGATTCAACAACGCTTCGTCTTTTGATGATTGTTCGACGCGCTGATATGTTTCGCGCAAATTTTCTAGCAACATCGCTCTTTGTAAGTTAGTGGTAATCGCTCGCGGCAAAAACTTCTGATATTCGGTAATCTTCGGCAGATAGTCGCTGGCGCCAGACAGCAGGATTTTTAGAGCAAGCTCTGGGCTGTCAACACTTGTGATCACAATTATTGGACAGTGGGGCACTGCCTTGTGCAGAGTTTGCACCAACTCGCCGCCAGCGTTATCTGGCAGTTCGTAATCCATGACAATCACGTCGAACCTGCCAGTTTGAAGCTTTGCTACGGCTTCCTCTGCCGTCGTCGCCGTTTCCACACCATATAGATGTGATTGGGACAATATGGCATTGCGACAGAGTTCCTGCTCTGCTCGATTGTGCTCAATCAGCAGAACCAGGCGCTCGCTTGTTTCAGTGCTGGCTGCACTGTCACTCACAGATATTGACTCCATGCGGTTTCCTAACCTTCCTGACTATATGTATCAGACCGCGTCGCTCCCCATTGATAACATAAGCACGACCATAAACAATTATTGCCCAGCATATAGGACTCGTCTTTCCCAGACTGCTATAAAAAAGATAGTTGCTGGTTTGCAATTATCGGTCCGAATCTCGCAAGGATAATTTCTTAAACTAAAGACCCTCACCAAAAGCCCCCCAGACCTCTTGTTGAGGTTAATGAAGAGTCCTACGAGAATTTAAAGAGCAGCCTTCCCTCCGGCTGCTCTTTATTTTAGAGGACTTTTGGCACACGCACATTCCGACCTTGTTTGCCCTTCGATCAACTTCTTTGGCATTTTGGCAAAGTCGTTTTCAAACTTAAAGCGATATCGGTTGACGGCGTTCTATCCGGGATGCGGAATAATCCAAATCCGCACTTAAACCGATATCGGTTTAAATTTCAGTAGAGCACCCAACTGAGCTACTGTGCGGGGTTTGCGCCTGTGGTCAAGAGTCTGTGATCGGTCTGAATTGGTTGGTTCGCGTGTCTGATATAAGTGACGTCAGGAGGCTGTGTGGGCAACCAACATTGCATCTAGTTGGAGCCGGTTCCGGTCATGCGAATCGGTTGACGGCCACGTTGCAAGTAGACCTTAACCAACTTTTTGTGAGGCAATCCTTTAACGTCTGACAAATCGGCGATGTACGGAAGTACTTCGGGATTGAATTCCATCTTGCCAACGGCTTCTCCAACGTCGTCAAAAAAACGTCCGACAATCTCATAATCGCCGTCTGGGAAAGCTTCAATTTCAGGATTGAGAAAATATCCCACGTGCTGGGCGGTCGGCGTATATATATTGACTTTGACGTCGGTCATATCCTGCTCCTGTTTTTCCTGGCTAGACAATTTTGGCACCTTACAAGGTTTTCTTATTTGTTGACAGGAATGTGTTAAGAAATTGAAGAAAGCCGTTGGGCATGAAGGATAATCGGCTTGGGTCTGCTTTAGTTAAATAAATATTGATCCTGCCAACTTACTAACTTGAAGAAGCTATGAGGAGTTTGCCAAATGTCCTACACCATAGTTGCTGACCTTTGCGAGGGAATTGCAGATTGCATTCCTGTGTGTCCAGTTGAGTGTATCCACTGGGCAGAAGGCAAATTAAACACGAAGAACACCAAGTACACGTATATTGATGACGCGACTTGCATTGACTGTGGCGCTTGTCTGTCAGTTTGCCCAATTGAAGGCGCCATTTTGGATGAGTGGAAACCAGAGCTGCAAAAGCCATAGCCCGCGCCCGACTAGCGTTGCTTATTTCTATTGGTTTGGAATGCCCCTTTTTCAGAGCTTTCTCATCGTACCAAGCTAATGCGAGGTACTGTGATTGCATTTGTTTCGCAAATCTTAGGGTTTCCAAAAGCAGGCGCTGATGACATTTTAAGGCGACAAATCTACATATACAAAGGTGATCGAGTCTGCCAAAGCAAGGCCAGTGGACCAATCATGCTATTATTTACGGACACCAAAACACATCTATAAACAGGAACGGAAAAGTAGACAGATGCTTTTACAAGAACGAAAGAAAGAAGTGATCGACGCACATCGCGTGCACGGCAAAGATACTGGTTCTCCGGAAGTGCAAGTGGCGATGCTTACAGAGCGCATCAACCAGCTAACAGAGCACCTTCGGACACATCCGAAAGATTTCCATAGTCGCCGCGGACTATTGATGATGGTTGGAAAGAGACGCCGGCTCCTGCAATACATTGCAAGAGAGAGCCAAGAAAGATACAAGAGCCTGATTGAGAAGCTCGGACTGAGACGGTAAAGCTATATTGGCGGGCGATTGCTCGCCAATTTTTTTTTGCTGCCGCGTCGGACTGATGTCCCTTGACGGCTTAACCCAGACGTTTAGTGAAATTCAGATCGCGAAGCAGCACCGTCGTCAAGACTCGGTGAGCTCACCGTAGTTTGAAATTTTAGAATGTAGAAGAAGAGAGGGAAAGATTCGTGCAAACAATGCAAAGTCAGCAGACAGTTTTTGACGTAGACGGAAAGCAAATAACAGTAAGAACAGGGCGCATGGCTAAGCAGGCATCAGGTGCTTGCGAAGTTTACTGCGGCGATTCAATGGTTTTAGTTAGTGCCACTGAGAGCAGAAACATCCGCGATGGGATCGACTATTTCCCGTTGCTTGTTGACTACGAAGAGAAGCTCTATGCAGTTGGACGTGTGCCCGGAAGTTTCGGTCGCCGTGAAGGCAAGATGCCCGACAAAGCCATTCTCACCAGCCGTTTGATTGATAGACCGATCAGACCGCTTTTCCCAGAAGGTTATCGCAACGACGTTCAAGTTACTGCCACAGCGATGAGTGCAGATCATGACCATCCGACAGACACATTGGCGATGCTTGGTGCATCGATCGCGATCGGATTAGCTGGTCTTCCGTTCAATGGACCGATTGGCGCAGTGCG
>PLZS01000095.1 GCA_003153555.1 Candidatus Melainabacteria bacterium
CAACTTCGTAATCCAGGTCGCCTTCAGTGCCTTCGGCTCCTCCGCGCCAACCCGCTCGATGCGCGCTTACATGCCGCGCTCCTCTCGCTGCTTTTATTGCCAAACAACCTCTGATTGGCAAAGGCGAAAAAATGGTGATGACGACGTTACTTTGCGGTTTTCAGCGTTAGTATGACCGGGTACGAACAAGCACAGGCGCATCTATTAGTGTGCCTCGGAAGACAAGGAGTTAGTGGAGATGGTTGATAAGGATTCCCAAACGATAATCGTAGACGGGTTGCGTTCTGCATTTGGAAAAATGGGGGGCAATTTCAAAGCGATGCCCGCCATCGATTTGGCAGCGCCATTGATCAAAGCATTACTCGAAAAGCACAAAGTTCCTGGCGATGCAGTCGACGAGGTTATCCTCGGACAAGTGTTGCAGGCTGGCTGCGGGCAAATCCCTTCTCGTCAAGCGCTCTTGAAAGCGGGTTTGCCTGTCACGTGCGAATCTACAACAGTAAACAAGGTGTGTGCCTCAGGAATGCGAGCGGTAACGCTCGGGGACCTGCGCATCCGGGCTGGCGACGGCGACATAATCGTTGCCGGTGGCATGGAGTCGATGAGTCAAGCCCCTTATCTTGTCGAGGCTAACTCTGCCCGCTTCGGAAAGCGCATGGGTCACGTCGAATTCAAGGACGCTATGCTGCAAGATGGGCTGGAGTGCCCAGTTGCTGGTGTTCATATGGCTGTTCATGGCGCCAAGGTTGCTCAAGAATTCAAAATTTCACGGGAAGATCAGGATCAATGGGCATTGAGAAGCCACCTTCGGGCAATCAAAGCACAAGAAAGCGGCGCCTTTGCCGACGAAATTCTCCCTATCAACGTGCCGCAAGGTAAGGGTCAAACCAAGGCGATAGACAAAGATGAAGCTCCACGCGCTGATACCAATATCGAGGCGTTGAAATCTTTGAAGCCCGTCTTCTATCCAGAGGGCACGATTACAGCCGGCAATGCACCTGGTGTCAATGACGGTGCGGCTGTCTTGCTTCTGATGAGCCCGAGTAAAGCGAAAGAGATGGGTGTGAAACCATTAGCCAGGATCGTTGCCCACGCATCGATTGGTCAAGACGTACCCTATCTGGCAACGGTGCCCGCTCTGGCCATGGAGAAAGCATTGAAAAAAGCGGGAATGACGATCGATCAAATTGATCTGATTGAAATCAATGAAGCATTTGCCTCTGTCGCTCTTAAGTCAATGCAAATGTTGGGTGTTGATTCCGAGAAAGTAAACGTAAACGGCGGGGCGATTGCGCTCGGTCATCCAATTGGGGCAAGTGGTGCTCGTATCTTGCTGACGCTAGCTAAAGAAATGAAGCGACGTGGTGTCAAATATGGTGCGGCCGCAATTTGTTCTGGCACTGCTCAAGGCGATTGCGTAATTCTATCCAGAGAGGGTCTTGACTAAACGATGTCGACACACCAGCAAACAACAACTGCGGAAGAAGCGCGCAAGCGCATCGAATCCTTAACTCGGCAAGTAGAGCACCATCGATTTTCTTATTACGTGCTTGACCAACCTGAGATCTCTGACCCTGATTTCGACAAGCTTTTCCATGAGTTGCAAGATCTTGAACAAGAGTTTCCTGATCTTTGTTTGCCGGGCAGTCCAACTCAGAAAGTGGGAGCCGCTCCCAGCACCGAATTTAAATCTGTAAAACATCGCATTGGTATGCTTAGTCTTGCCAACGCAATGTCTTACGATGATTTAGATCGTTGGCAAGAACGATTGATCCGCGCTCTGGATAATGCCGCTCACGACCTGAATTTTGTTTGTGAACTAAAGATTGATGGACTTTCGATCGCCCTTACATACAAAGATGGCAGTCTTGTTGAGGGTGCCACCAGAGGTAATGGCGAAGTTGGCGAAGACGTAACGCTTAACCTGCGCACGATCGCCGCTCTGCCACAAGAATTGAAGCCTTTGAAGCTGCCTAATGGAAGCAATCACATGCCAGCTCTAATTGAGGTGCGCGGAGAAGTTTATATGCCTGTGAGCAGTTTTACTGCGTTAAACAAAGGACTGCATGATCAGGGCGAGCCAACCTTTGCCAATCCGAGAAACGCTGCCAGCGGCTCGTTGCGTCAAAAGGATCCTCGCAAAACCGCAAAGCGCAAGCTTGGATTGTGGACCTACTTCATCTATCTCACCGACAGTGAAATCAAACAACCTAATAACCATTTTGAAAACTTGGAGCTCCTCCAGAACTTAGGTTTTCCTGTCGAACCCAATAGGCGTCTTGCTTCTTCAGTTGAGGAAGTAAAACAGTTTTGCCAGGATTGGTCCGACAAAAAGCACGATCTCGATTATCAAACAGACGGAGTTGTTGTGAAGCTCAACGACCGGTCTTTATGGGATCAAGCCGGTTCCACCGCGCATAGCCCGCGATGGGCTGTGGCATTCAAATATCCGCCGGAGGAAGTTGATACCGTTATTGAGGCGATTCACTTCGACGTCGGCAGGACCGGTGCGGTGACACCAGTTGCCTGGTTGCGACCTGTCAAACTGGCTGGGACTACTGTCAAACGCGCCACTTTGCACAATGCCGAGCAGATTCGCCGATTAGATATACGCGTCGGGGACACGGTAGTGGTCAGAAAAGCTGGCGAAATAATTCCAGAGGTACTGAGTGTAAAGGTTGAAAATCGACCCGTCGACTCACAACCATTCGTTTATCCAACCTCTTGTCCCGTGTGCGAAACAGCGTTGGAGCGAATCGGCAGTGAAGTAGTATTCCGCTGCCCGAATACATTCGCTTGCCCATCGCAAGTACGCAGACGTATCGAACATTGGGTCGGACGCGATGCAATGGACGTGGATGGTGTCGGTGAATCTCTAATTGACCAATTGGTATCAAGCGGTTTGGTGACGCACGTTTCCGATCTCTATCGGTTAACCGAGAGCCAATTGCTGACGCTGCCTCGATTGGCCAAAAAATCAGCTGACAATATTTTGGCAGCGATTGGGTCGTCACGTATTAGACCGCTGCCCAACCTGATCTTCGCTCTGGGCATTCGCCACGTCGGTACCAGTGGAGCAGAACTGCTGGCCGACAAATATCAGTCTCTCGAAAAGCTTGCTGCAGCCACAGCCGATGATATTGCCAGCATCGAAGGCATCGGACCGGCAATCTCTGAAGGTGTTGTCGAATTTTTCCATCATCCTCAAACAGCAAAATTGATAGATGAACTCAAGGAAGTCGGAGTTGCTCTTGAAACTATTGTTTCTGACTTAGAATCAGCTAAAGCTCTGCCGCAAACCTTGGCTGGAAAATCATTCGTTTTGACTGGCACGCTTGAAACAATGGAACGCGATACCGCCGAAAAGAACATTAAACGTCGGGGCGGCAAGGTATCGTCGTCAGTTTCCAAAAAAACTGATTATGTAATTGTCGGAGCAAGTCCCGGTTCTAAGCTTTCTAAGGCACAAGAACTTGGTATAACAATAATTGACGAGACTCAGTTTCGTAAGCTGACTGAAGATCCAGACGGTACGCCCTGATCAGCCATTCCGAATCTTGGCAACGGAGTTAAACAGAGTCGTAGGCTTGAGAAAACTTACTAGCACGATACTTTTGCTCAGTTTGACACTAAGTTTTAGTGTTACTTATTTTGTGCAACCTTGCGGCGCTAAAGTAAAGGCACCAAACACAGAAGATCCGATGGTGAAAAATCATGACTTGGGCATGGCTTTCATTGCTAAGGGTGACTGGGACAGTGCTATAGATGCTTTCCTGCAGTCGGTTTACTTTGCTAGAAATAATTATGCACCTGATTCATATCATTTTTTAGGTGTCTCCTATATGGCTAAAGGACAGGATCTGAAAGCGATCGAGGCGGGCAAAAAGTCGGTGGAGCAGAGCACTGGTGGAGCTTTCAAAACACATATTCTTTTGGCGGAGCTGTATCTGCGCAATAAAAGACTCGATGAGGCTGATGCCGAGTGCTCTGCGGCTATGAATGCCGACAGCCACACGGAAGAAAATCTTCGTGGTCATTATCTTTATGGGAGAGTTTTTGAAGCCAGGGATAGCCCATGGCAAGCTCAGCTGCAATATGAATATGCGTTAGGTGACAAGCCCTGGACGTTCACTGACGCTTGGATGGCATATACCGAGCTGATGATGAAGCAAAAGAATTGGGTTGCTGCCATCGCTCAATTTAACGACATGATCAAAAGCGAAAAGGTGCTGAAAGGAATGAACTATCCGCACTTATATCTCGATCTTGGCATTTGCTTGCTGGCCAAAGGCGATCACCAGGGAGCTATGCAAAACTGGCATAAAGGGCTGAGCTTGAACATGGCCGAGCCCGACATTCATTTGCAGCTTGGCATGATGTTCGACGCTGAGAAGCACATCTCGTCAGCAATTAAGGAGTACAAGGAATTTGTGCGCTATTCCGTTGATCAGCGAAAAATTGCAAAAGCTAAACAACGGCTGGAGATGCTTGAACAAATGGTGGCTCCGCCAGAAGCTCCTTACCAAGTTAAACCATCCCCAGCGATGCGCAAGCAGCAAGAGCAAGAAAATGGCCGCGGCATGCCACCCAAGGAAGACCCCGCCGACAAAGATCCGGGCTTCTAGCTGCGGATAACATTTATCCTTCAAGCAAGCGGTCGCCGCTTTTGGTTTACTTGATAAAGGGCAGAACTAGGTTAGAGGCCACAGACTAGGTTGGAGTCGGTCAGGTAACAGTTTGGCTAACGAAAAGATACTAGTTTATGGTGATCGCTGGAGCAGTGCAGCGCTGTGGGTCAAGGCGATATTTCTTCTGCCGCCCTGGTTGTACCTGTTGGTACCATTAGTCGGCTTTGTGTTTGGGAAATGTGGTCCCTTTGTCTTTCAGGCCGGTTATCCGATCATCCTGATTCTAGGACTGCTTTATTTTGTCGATGACGTTTTGCGCCGAAAAATTAAAATCGACGATAACTTCATAACCTTAGGCTTCAGTCGCTACAAGCTTGCTGAGCTATCTTCAGTCGGGTTGATCTATTCACAAAATGGCATCACTCCAACGACACTCCTTCTTTATTTTGGCGCCGGAAAAAAATTGGACCTGAACTTAGGTCGATTGCGATATGAAGAGTTCGAGAAGTTGCTGAATTTGATTGAAAACAGAGTCCCGCATTGCACCATCGACCCTGTCATAACTATATTGTGCAAGAGCAAGAAATTAGCCCGCAAAGCTGCTCTGGAAGAATCCGATCGCACCGAGATCAAATATCATTCCCGCCGAGCGATCAAAGATATTTCTAAAACTTTTACAGAAACGGCAGAGAGTTGGTCGCGATTGGGTCCTTCACTGACTTTGCTTGTCGCTGCACCGATGTGGTTGACGGCGATCAAAACAGTGTATTCAATTCCTTTGACGAGCGCTCTTTCGCCAAATACAAGTATTGCCCTGCAGGAAAAACTGACAGAGATGATGCTTGCACTGGAGTCTGCCCTAGGAAAGGGGATCGCAGACAGCAGTTCGTTCCTCTGGAATCTGGTCTCAAACCCTGTTATCGCAATTTGTTTGGCCCTGTGCTTGATACCAATCCTTTATCATTTCTTGCGCTTGTTATTCAAACCAAATCGTCTCGTGATGGACGCCAATGGTGCACATTTGAATTTACAGTCGGGTGGATTGAACATTCCGATTGATTCTTCGAATTGGTCTCAGATTAATCGTGCTTTGCTCGTCAAACCAACACTGTCGGCGGGTCCAGACCATTGGTCAATTCGCCTCTCGGGCGAGAGCAATTCGAATAAATTGAATCTTGAGCTGGCTGCATTAACGCCGGATGATCGAATTAGATTTAGTAGAGCGCTGGAACGTTGGGCACCACATTGTGCAGCAGATACCGAACTTATGGAAACCTTGTTGCCTCGACAAGCAAACAGTTATACGGAGTTGTGGTTACAGTCTCTCGCCGCTCCGCCTGAACGAGCCAGCCTAGAGCCGCTGTCAGCAGGGCGCGTGCTGCAAGATGGAAAGTTTGAAGTGCTTCGACGCATCGGTGTTGGTGGACAAGGTGCTGCTTATTTGTGCAAACAACATTTGGATACGCAGCCACCTTCTACGCTTCAAGTTGTCTTGAAGGAAACGATCATTCCAGTCTTTGTCGAAGCTGAAATTCGCAAGCAAGCGCTTGAGAGATTCGAGCAAGAAGCGCGCATCTTGCGCGATCTCAATAGCGAACATATAGTCAGGCTATTAGATTACTTTGTGGAGGATCATCGCGGTTATCTTGTTTTGGAATGGGTTGATGGCAAGTCTCTGCGTCAGTTAATTGAGGATCGAGGTGCGCTCGCCGAAGAACAAGTTAAACAGCTGTGTGAGCAGATGTGCAGCATGCTGGAGTATCTGCATGCCAAATCCATTATCCACAGAGACTTCACTCCAGACAATTTGATACTGCAGAAAGATGGAAAACTAAAGCTGATTGACTTCAATGTAGCCCAAAGTGAAGAAGAAGGCAGTGGTGTGGTTGTCGGTAAGCAAGCTTACATGCCGGCGGAGCAGTTCCGCGGCAAACCGACAACCCAAAGTGATATTTATGCCATGGGCGCGACTCTCTTTTTCTTGCTGACAGGACAAGATCCTGAGCCTATTACCCAGTCATTGGTGCGTGAAACACAGCCAGGGGTGAGCGAGATGATGGATCGAATTATTCAAAAATGCACTGCTTTGGACACTAACGAACGGTTTAAATCAGTTGAAGAGGTAGCCTCAGCTATGTCGTCTCAGGTAGTCACTTTTTCATCGACAATCAAAGTTGAACAAGAAGCGATCAAGGTGGATGCCTGATGGCTGAGTTGACTGTTACCACAAGCTACGAATCTCCGCTCACCAAATCTGCCACCACTGCTCTGCGATTGACCTTTCCGATTTGGGGCATTATTGCGCCATTCATCGGATTTGCTGGACTGATTGCCATTGTCTCAGCCCTTTTTCAACATTTTTTAGAGCCTGCCATGGTCAATTGGATAGGAGTTCCACTTGCTTGGATTGCCTTAGCTGTCACCTGCCTTCTCTCCATGCGGATTTTGTCCAACAATAGTCTGTTGCTTGACAAAAATGGCATACAATTTCCAGTGCTTTTGAGACCGGGAAATCGTTATGTGCCCTGGACAGCGATCAGAAAAATTGATGTGCTAAGTGGCACCAAAACAGACTTAGCAGCACACAAGTTGGTCTTTTACTTTGAGCGCGGACGCCCACTTAAGCTCGCTCTTGGTAACATGAAGCCCTCTGAAATTGAACAAGTGTTGCTGGCAATAGAGATGTGGGGAGCAACTTGTGAGCGCGATCCCAGTTTGCTCTTACTGCAAGATTCTTTTAAATCAAACACGGAAGAGGATGGCAAAGTCAGCTACACAGCGATGTGGGAAGATGAGTTGCGCAGAAGGTTTTCATCCACCACCTTTATGCCATTGGCACCAGGACAAGTGCTGCGCAACGGCAGCTTGAAAGTGGTGCGTCAATTGTCTTTGGGTGGACTGGCGGCGGTTTACTTGTGTCAGCTCGATGAAGCTAAACTAGTCGTGCTTAAAGAAGCGGTTCTACCTGAGGATGGCGCCAGTGAGATGCGAGAAAAGGCCAAGGAGCTTTTTGAGCGCGAAGCTCGATATTTGATGAAGCTTGATCATCGCGGCATCGTTTCTGTATTGGACACTTTTGGCGAGTCAGGCAGAAATTATTTGATGTTGGAGTACGTAAATGGTCAGGACTTGCGCCAATTTGTCAAACAAAACGGAGCTCAGAAAGAGGACACTGTGCTGGATTGGAGCATACAAGCGGCGGGTATTTTGAAGTATTTGCACGAGCAAGACCCACCGATTATCCATAGAGATTTAAGTCCCGACAATTTGGTTTTGCGAGATGATGGCACCATTGTTGTCATCGATTTTGGTGCTTCTAACGAGTTTCTGAGCAAAGCTACGGGGACTTTTGTTGGTAAGCAGTCATTCATTGCACCTGAGCAATTCCGAGGCAAATCGGTAGTTCAGAGTGATATCTACGCCTTTGGATGCACGTTGTTTTATTGCCTCACAGGCAAGGAGCCGGAAGCTCTTTCAACATCAAACCCAAGAGACTTAAATGCTGACGTTTCGGAAGAAGTTGCGGAATTGGTTGTTTCTTGTACTCAGCTGGAGGCGCGAAATCGGTATCAGTCTGCTGCACAACTTTTGCCAGTGCTGAGAAGATTGCACGCGTCAATCCGCAGTTCTTGACGAAGCCACTACGTCTAGCCTCGGCTTTCAGCATATGTTCAGGCTTCTAATTCCGTTGTGCGTCTTTCGCTGCAAACAAGGCTGCGAAAAGCACTCAATCAGATTTATTTTTCGCCAATTTCATCCGTTTTTTTGGCGAGTTATGCCCATTGCTTTGTTCAGCCTTGATCTCTGAGACGAGTTCGGTCTTGTATTCATTGATTCTGTCCCGGGCTTCAACAGCAAACTCTTTGCCCTCGTAACCAACTTTAACCACAGCTTTAGCGGCTTTCCTCAAAAGTTTCTTGCCCGGCTGCGTAGCTAGAATAATGACAGCTCCTATGCCCCAAGGTCCGATCAATATTTCTCCCAATTCTTCAATCATGTCATGCATCCTCAGTTGGTAGTTTTTAAGTGTTTTGGTTGGTTCGCCATTTCACTGCTTGTCTTGTGTAAGTAGCTCTACTTCAACTTCTTCTGTAAGCTCTCTTTGCTGGAATTTCCAATGCGAATCGAATGCCCAATAAAACAGAGCAATGGGACCAATACCCGCAAGCAAGGCCTCGCCTTCCAAAAGTTGCATTACTCCGGCCGCTACAAACGCAAGCGGGACCAGTCTCTTCAATGACTCTGCAGACGGAGTTTCAGAAGCATTGTCTGCTTCTGACTCTTCGCTTGAGGCAAAAAGTTTTTTTACATACGCTCGCAACCCAATTCCGGAATTAAGCGAATCATCTGTCAAAATGTCAATCAAGGCTGGTGCTGCCTCAGAAATTGCTTCACCGAGATTTTCGATGATATCGGCACGATCTTCGTGCTCAATTACGACACTGCCACCAGACCTTACTCGAACGTCCCTAACACCAGGAACTCGCTCAAGCGCATCTTTTACAATTTTGGCCTGATCGGCGTGACATTGCGCCCTGGGTAATTTTAGTCTGGTCCGGTGAGTGCTCGAATGAACAACACCAGGTGAAAATGGAGTTAGTCTTGAACTCATGATGCGCACCCCTGTAGAAAGGTGTCTCTAGCATATATGGTTTTGGCCAAAGTAGGTTTAAGTCAACTGCTCAGTAAACATTAATCGACAGCTCTTCAGCTTGCCATAGGAACGATAATGCGAAGTCCTGCGCTGCAGACAATATTAAAAGATTTGTACGCCATAATGATTCGAAGTCATGGGAGTCTAGTGCCATCATCGCACATACATTGCTCTTTTCCAGTCGCAGAAAGTTTCACTGTTTCGATTTTAGGCGGAAAACCACTGTCCCAGAAACTGTATGATAACTAAATCAGATCTTCTGATTTAGTTGTCCAGACCAGTGGAAAGCCTTGTCTACCATAAATTTCAATGACATTTTAGACGTAACAAGCTCAAGTATTTCCACTTGCGCAGCCAAATCAGAATGCGGCAACTCCCGCCAACTGCCAGTTTCTGCCAAGCTCGATGAAGCTCGTCAGATACTTTCGAACCCATCCTAAAGAATCCAACTCATCAATATGCCGCTGCCAAGCTTGGCCGCGGGTATCTTTGTATTCTAATCAAAACACGAGGAAAAGCTACAAATGAACGGTTTACGGAACGCCGAAATGACAGCGTCTACTGCAGAGTTGGCGCCTGATGATATCGAGCCCGAGCTTAGAAAGCGCGGTACCGAGGCGCTGAGCATCGGATCCGCGCGCCACACAGAAAGACTTGAATATGTCGTCGCTCATAGCATTCCTGGGCGTCTTCGTCTGCGTATAGAAAATCTTCGTTTCGAGTTTGACCAGGTCAGTAGATCTCTTGCCGGATTAGCCTCTCTAGAGGGCGTTCTCGGTGTTCGTTGCAACAGTTGGAACATCAGCGCCGTGTTGGAATATGATGCCAACATTTGGTCGGAACAACGGTTGTTGCAGCGCCTGGACGAACTCTCCTATCCTGACGGGCAAGATCATTCGATTGCGCCTTTAGTCAAGGTGACAGCAAAACCCAACATTCTTATCCGCTTGGCGGGAAAACTCCTCAACTTTTTTGAGAAAATTTTGCCGCCCTGGATTCAGGTCACATTGGGTGTTGTTGCCTTTAGCTCAGCCGTTTTTAAACTGCCGTTTCTGGCAAGCAAAATACTCTTAGCCGCCTCGACTGCACCCATAGCCTGTCGCGCCTTGCGCACCTTGATTAACGAGCGCAAAGTTGGCATCGACGCTCTGGATGGCGCTGCTGCGTCAGTAATGTTGCTCAACGGGAAATTTATCGAAGCTGGGCTGATGACGGCATTGATCGGCACTGGCGAATTTATTCGTGAACGCACCAGCCGCCGTTGCGAAAAAATGGTCACAGATTTGCTTGGCCTGTCCGGCCGCTCGGCGTGGTTGATTCGAGGCAAAAAACGAATTTGTATATCTGCCGATGAAGTGAAAGTTGGCGAAAAGGTAGTCATTTATCCTGGTGATATGGTTCCAGTGGACGGTGTTGTGGTCAGCGGTGAAGCTGCAGTCGATCAATCCAAACTGACTGGGGAGGCTATTCCTGTTGAAGTTAAATCTGGAGACAAAGTATTCGCTTCAACTGTTTTGGTAGAAGGTAAAATTTATGTGCTCTGTCAAGCAACTGGTTCGGAAACCAGAGCTGGGCTAGTTCTCCAGTGTGTGAACAACGCCCCGATCCACGAAACGAATATTCAAAATCATGCCTCTTTAATTGCTGATAAGGCTGTGGTTCCCATATTTCTCATCGCCGGGGTATGTTTTGCTATCACTGGCGACGTCTCACGTTTGATGAGCATGCTCATTTTGGACTTCTGTACTGGTATCCGCATAGCCGCACCAACAGCTGTTTTGTCGTCAATGCATCGGGCCGGACGTCGAGGGATCCTGATCAAAAGTGGTGCCGCTTTAGAAAAACTCGCCTCCGTCACAGCGATCGTCTTTGATAAAACGGGCACGCTCACTTCAGGTGAGCCGAAGGTCGAGCAAGTGTCTCGCTTCAATGGGCACAGCGAAAATGAGATTCTCGCTCTTGCCGCTGCCGTTGAAATGCGATTACATCATCCCGCTGCACGGGCAATTGTTAAGGCCGCTCAAAAAGAAGGACTGACCATTCCCGAGCGAACAACTTCCAAGTTCTTGCGAGGATTAGGTGCTAAAGCAGTGGTTGGCGAATACGAGGTGCTTGTGGGCAGCAAGAATTTGATGACTAGTGAAGGAATAGTCATTGACGACGCCCAAGAATCCGAAAATCAAGCCACCAAACTCGGTGAATCTATCGCCTACGTCGCTATTGACGGAAAGGTTGCCGGATTGATTCGATACAGCGATAAATTGCGTCCGGAAGTTGTGAAAGCGATCAGTGAATTGAAGAAACTGCGCGTTCGAAAATTGGTTATGGCTACAGGAGACATAGAACAAGCTGCCAACAGAATTGCTGCTACCTGTGGTATCACCGAAGTCATAGCTCGGGCGTTCCCTGAGGATAAAGCGAAGTTGGTTCAACAGCTGAAAGCAGAGGGTCACGTGGTCGCAGTCATTGGAGATGGCATCAATGATTCACCAGCGCTGGCATATGCCGACGTCGCAATCTCGCTGCATGGTGCCACAGACGCAGCTCAACAGAGCGCCGACATCGTCCTTACCGATGATAACTTAGAGCGCCTGCCTGAAGCGATCCGTATTGCAAGAAGTGCGATGGCTTTGGTAAAACAAAACCTTGCTATGGCAATCGCTCCCAACGCCGGGGGGTTCGCATTGGCTGCGATGGGCGTCTTGGGACCCGCCGGAGCGACGATCCTCAACAATGGTTCAGCTATCACTGCTGCCATCAATAGTTTGAGACCACTCTACTCAAACACTTGGTCAACAGTCGATCCAGCCACCCGGGAAAGCGAAAACTAAAGAAAAGGGGCTCCGGAAACGGAGCCCCTCACGTTTTGAAAGTAGCACGCTCTGAAAGTGGCATGAAAGATGGACCAGAAGACAACTAGAAAATTTCAGACATGGTTTTACTCTGGCATGAAGCCGAGTGCCAAGCTGCGTCAGGCCAAGGCGCCCTGGTACAAAGTCATGTGCTTGACTGGTTTGGACTATTTCGGCAGTCTCGGCTATGCACCAGGTATAGCGGCTTTGGCGGCCGGCGTTCTGGCACCGTCTGCGACACTTGTTTTGGTGCTCCTAACTTTGTTTGGCGCTCTGCCTATGTACAAAAGAGTGGCGGAAAAGAGCCCTCACGGACAGGGCAGCATATCTATGCTGGAACATCTCTTTCCTGGTTGGTGGGGTAAAGCACTCATCCTTTGCCTGATCGGATTTGCCGCCACAGATTTCATCATCACAATCACTCTTTCAGCTGCCGACGCAGCAGCACATATTGCTCAAAACAACTATGTTCGAGAGCTATGCAACAACAGTGCCAGCTGGTCATTCTTGCAAGATCGGATGGGAGTAACATTCGCTCTGTTGATTATCTTGAGCATTGTATTCCTGCTAGGGTTCAAAGAAGCTATAGGGGTTGCCGTCGTAGTTGTCACTTCATACATGTTGCTAAGCGCCGGAGTTGAGATTGCTGGCTGTTATCAGCTGGCCATCAAACCAAACGCCTTTGCCGATTGGCAAAACCAGGTGTTCAAGATTTACCAGACCCCTTGGAGCATCACATTACAGTCGCTAATTTTGTTCCCACAGCTCGCCTTAGGATTGTCTGGGTTCGAAACCGGAGTTGCTGTCATGCCCCTGGTGGAAGGCGACGCATCGGACACCGAAGCGGCTCCGGTCGGGCGAATCCGTAACACACGCAAGTTGTTGACGGCGGCTGCAATTATCATGTGCATATTTTTGCTAATTAGCAGTGTGATTACCACTACGTTGATTCCGCAAGCAGCGTTCAAAGATGGTGGAGAGGCAAACGGCAGAGCGTTGGCATATATCGCTCACCATTACTTGGGCAGCATTTATGGAACTGGTTATGACATTGCCACTATTTTTATCCTTTGGTTTTCGGGTGCCTCTTCTCTGGCCGGACTACTGAGCCTCGTTCCGAGGTATTTACCACGCTTCGGCATGGCGCCGAATTGGGCGCGTGCCACTCGACCGTTGGTATTGTTTTTTGCACTGGTATCATTTGTGGTGACTTATCTCTTCAAGGCTAGCGTTGATGCACAGGGGGGAGCGTATGCGACCGGCGTACTGGTGCTCATGAGTTCGGCTGCTTTTGCGGTGCTGCTATCGATTCCCAAGCAAGATTGGAAGGCTCGAATAATGTACCTGTGCGTCACACTCATTTTCTGCTACACAACGATCATGAATGTCATACAAAGACCTGAAGGGCTTCATATTGCTGGTTTCTTTATCCTCACGATATTCATCATTTCCTTTATTTCGAGGGCATTCAGATCTACAGAACTGCGCACTAGAAATGTGAATTTCGACGCTGTTGCCAACGGAATTATTGATCGGTGTCGCGGTCAAACAATGTTGATTGTGGCACATCTGCCAGGGGGCCATGATTATGCGGCGTGCGCACAAAAGGCGCGAGAACAGCATCGTCTGGGCGACTCAACTTTTGTTTTTTTGGAAGTAACGGTCGGGGACGCCTCAGATTTTTCCGAAGAAGGTTTGTCTGTGCATGGTACGGAAGAAGATGGATTTGGCATATTCCAGTGCAAGACCGCTGCGGTACCCAACGCTGTCGCTTCGATTTTGTTCGCCTTGCGAAACAGAACGGGCAGTGTGCCTCATGCGTTCATGTATTGGACTGAAGGCAATCCAATATTCTATGTCCTCAGATATTTATTTCTCGGCGACGGTGAAACTGCGCCAATGACGCGAGAGATACTGCGCGAAGCGGAGCACGATCCTGAACGGCGACCGAAACTACATGTTGTCTGAAGCAAAGGTTTGAGGGTGACTCGCCGGACTCAAATCCGCTTTTTACTTCTCATGAAATTCTCACATGGCGTGTTGCATTATAGTTGCAGACCCGACCCCAATCCAACCTCTTCAAACCCCACCCCGATGGAGTTACCCACTCTGTTGGACCTATTTTACTAACGAATATTTTTAGGGAGAAAACAGAACATGGGCACTCAACCACAGACTCCAAAGGATGTTTTCATCCATCCGGGAGTTGTGATACCAAAAGATGTGCTCAACAATCCAGAAGATGTGGGCACTCCGAAAGATGTGTTCATCCATCCGAAAGATGGGTCTATCAATCCAAAAGACTTGCTGGGACCAGAAGAACCAGCCGATTCACAAAAGCAACGCGATCAGCGTGATGCCGACACGATGATGGATGCTTTACGCCAAGGCAATCTTGCAGATTTGAAAAGCTTAGTAGGAGACATGACCCCAGCTAAGATGAAGCGAGTTACAGAGCAGCTTAAAGCCGAAGGTTTTGACATCCAGTGTGGCAAAGATGGAAAGTTAGTCGTGTTCAACAAAGACCTTGGATTAGGCGTCTCTGTCGGACAAGATGGTAAGGCAGAAGTTGTTAAAAAGGACAAAGATGGCAACATTGTTCCTTCTACGGATGGTCTTGACCCTGAAAAATTGCTGAAAAACTTTTCCACACAAATGCCTCCCCAAAAAACTGACATAAAAGAACTGGAAAAAGCTGTTGAAGATTGGCAGAAGAAGCATCCGGATTCATGGCGCGACCATGAAATGCAACAATAGACTGACTGACCGTAAGTTATTTGCCTGTGTAGGCAGGAGTGCGTTTCTCAACAAATGCTTTCACGCCTTCTGCGAAATCGTCACTGCGACCCGCAATTTCTTGCAAGCTAGCTTCGTACTCAAGCAGTTCTTCCAGGTCAGAAAAGATAGCTCTGTTGATGGCACGCTTGGTTAGCCCAAAAGCCTTGGATGGGCCGGCAGCTATTTTCTCAGCCAGGGTCATGGCCTCCGACATCAAATTTTCAGGAGCGACAACCTTATTCACCAGACCAAGACGCAATGCTTCTGTGGCATCCAACTTCTCGGCGGACAACATTAGCTCAAAGGCTTTGGTGACGCCGATCAAGCGAGGAAGCAAGAATGTTGATCCTGAATCTGGGACCAGTCCTACTTTGGTGAACGACTGGATGAAGACAGTGTTGTCTGCCACCACCCGCATATCGCAGGCGAAGGCTAAACTTGCGCCTGCACCAGCGGCGACACCATTTACGGCGGCGATCACTGGCTTCTCGATTTTTCTCAGCTTCAGGATGATCGGGTTGTACCGTCTTCTGATTGAATCCCCAAGAGATGGACGTTGACCCATATCTTGGCTGATGCTGCGGCTTTGCAAATCTTGTCCGGAACAAAAACCGCGCCCGGCACCGGTGATGATGATGGCTCGAACCGCTGCGTCCTTCTCCATCTCTTTCAGGGCATCCTGCAACGAGAAGGTTAGTTCATCGTTGAATGCGTTCAGTTTATCTGGACGATTGAGAGTGATCGTACCGACGCCATTCTTCTTTTCTATAAGCAGAATGTTTTCTTCAGCCATGTTCGTAAACTCCTTCGATTATGTTGGGTGCGTCTTGCTGCGTGCTGATTTGAGTTGGTTGTTGATTGGTGACTTGGGCTTGATGAATGAACTTGAGCTGGTGGGAGCGGTTAGGTGCCGGCAAGGATGCCGGCGCTCCCAGGAATGCCGGCACCTAACCACTCTTAGCGTCCTTTGAAGGACGCTTGCCTCTTCTCCATAAACGCTTTCATGCCTTCCTTTTGGTCTTCAGATGAAAACAGCATGTAGAAGTTCTTGCGTTCGAATTGAAGTCCTTCATTCAAAGTGGTCTCAAAGGTTTTTAGAATCGATTCCTTGGCAAGCTTTACAGCAATTGGTGATTTCTTAGCGATTTCTTTGGCCATGGCTTTGGCTTCGTCCAGAAACAATTCCACCGGTGCCACTTTGTTGACGAGCCCCATTTGATGCGCTTCACAGGCAGTGAATGGGCGCCCCGTGAGAATCAATTCCATCGCTTTATACTTGCCGACGATTCTGGTCAGTCGCTGTGTGCCACCGGCACCAGGGATGACACCAAGGTTTATTTCTGGTTGTCCAAACTGGGCAGTTTCAGAGGCGACGATGATGTCGCAATTCATCACTAACTCGCAGCCACCGCCGAGGGCATAGCCACTTACTGCAGCTATAATCGGCTTCTTGATGTTCTTGATTCTGTCCCATGTGGAGAAGCGATCTTTGTACATGATGCTAACTGTGGTCTCATCCGACATCTCCTTGATGTCAGCGCCTGCAGCAAATGCTCTTTCCCCGCCGGTTAAAACGATGACTCGAATTTCGTCATCTCGATCGAATGCTTCTAATGCTTTGACGAGTTCGTCCATCAATTCATGATTGAGAGCGTTCAGCACTTTAGGTCTGTTCAGAGTGACAACACCAATCTGATCCTCAACCGCTGTCGTTATGTTTTGATAGGTCAACGTCATCATCTCCATCTCCTTGTGTGTTTAATGCTTGCGATTCTCAATCAATTTTTTGCCCGCAGACCCCGCAGAACTGAAAGCTGGACGGGATTTTGGCGCTGCATGACTTGCAAGTTGAAGTTGCGATGTCTGAAGTCTCGCTGTCTGAGTTTGATTGACTCGTTCCGGTCGGACCGGCAGCTTTGCATCTAATCACGCCGTAATCCATTTCTGTTTTCTTGCGGAACGACTTCAAACCTTCGGCAGTCTCAGCTGCACCAGCGTGCAGCGTCAGCCAATCACGTGCGTGTCCGATCGTCATTGACCATGAAAAATCACGCCAGAAGTTTAGTTGTTGTTTTGTGTAGCGAGTGCATTCTGGTAATTTATTGTAGAGTTTTTCCGCCATTTGCTGAACGGTCTCATCGATCATCGAATAAGGCACCACTTGATTGACGAGCCCCCAATCCAGAGCGGTGTAAGCATCGATGCTCTCGCATAGCAGTAACATTTCGCGGGCTCGTCGATCGCCAATTATTAGCGGAAGCCATTGCGTAGCGCCACCAGCAGCGACACTGCCGCGGGCCGCTCCAACTTGCTTGATGGTGACATGATCGGCAGCAATGGCTAGATCACAAGCCATGTTCAATTCGTTTCCGCCGCCCACTACCATGCCGTTCAGTCTGGCTATCGTCGGCTTGCCGATATTGCGTAACCGATCGTGCATCTCAATGAAGGCGTACATCCACTTGTAATAGTCGTTCGGCTTCTTCAGAATGTACTCGTCTTGTTCCTTCAAGTCAGCGCCAGTGCAGAACGCTTTCTCGCCAGTGCCGGTGACGACGACTACCGCGATGTTATCGTCTACGCTCGAATCTAAAAATGCAGTGGCTAACTCTTTCAGAGTTGTGTAGTCGAAGCAGTTCAAAACCTCAGGTCTATTGATCGTGATGGTCGAGGTGTAGCTCTTCTTCGTATAAATGATTCGACGAAAGCCAAACGATTCAGGCGGTGCGCCTGTGATTGACGATTCGATCGATGGCGATTGCGGCATGTTCAGACCCCTTTATCCAATTTCGTTCGAGGATGCTATCCGCGGATAGTCTTCCGAAATAGCCTATGTACTAGCGATCGCAGGCACCTTTTCAACGTCAGCGAACATGACGTATGTGACGTCCTTGGCAAAACTCATAAGGTTTTTTGTGGAGGCTCGTCCTTCTGGTGATGACATCGCCGCTTGCAAATCTGCCGCACTATCGAAATAAAGTTCAGCCATCAAATGATATTCTGATTCACCGCCTGGTGTGCCAGTTATGCGGGCTACTTCCACTTTTTTCAAACCAGGCATTTTGCCAGCCAGCGGAATGTGCGTGTTGAAATATTGATCGTCAAAGTCCTGAACATTAGCGGGCTTTTTGTAGAGTGCGACGAGCTTAACCATTGCTATATCCTCATGTCTTTGATTGTTCGGTAGTGCTAGAAACCTGATAATTTTGTCTTGCCAGTTGATTGATGATCGATAACTCTTTCATCTTGTTTTCGAGCCAAGTCTTCTCGATGATAGATTGTGTCACCGTGCCTCGGGCGATTTTGCCGCGTGTGTTGTAGGCTTCCACGTCGCAGACTATTTTTTTGTCTCTGATTTCGCTGACGGTAGCTTTGACTCGCACGCTCATTCCGGTGACTGTCAGTGTGAGGTGCGATACCTCCACATGCGAAACCATGCTTTCCTCGTTATTTTCCAAAAACGGAATTAGAACTTTGCGTGCGGCCCATTCAATATGATTGACCAAATCGGAAGTGGAATAAAGATCATGCACGGTTTCGCCAACGAACTCGGTGCGCATGTCTTTGGTTACTAGGATATTTATTTCCGCTGATTGTCCGATTTCCAATCCCGCCTTCATGCCACTGTTCTCCTTGCTCTTGACTTGCTTTAGGTGTTTTCTTTTCTGCGATCGATGACGCGAACAGCTTTGCCTTCGCTGCGTGCGATAGATTTTGGCTTTAAGAGCGTGACCTCGGCCGTCAGTCCTAAGCCATCCTTAAACAGAAACTGGATGCGTTCGGTCAATGCTGACAATTCGACATGACCATCATCGAAGGTGCCCCAGCGTCCCAACAATTGCTCAGTAATCTCAACTTGCACTTCGAGCGTGTCTAAAGCTCTTTTTCGTTCTAGAACTAATTGGTAATTAGGCGCAAGTTCTTCTATTTGAAGCAGCACTTTTTCGATCTCAGAAGGGAAAAGATTGACGCCGCGAATGATTAGCATGTCATCCAAGCGCGCTCGAACACGGGCCATGCGTACCATGCTGCGACCACAAGGACAGCGCTCAATGGTCAGCTTTGAGACATCTCCGGTGCGATATCGCAGCACCGGGATTGCTTCCTTCGTCAAGGTTGTGAAAACTAATTCGCCTTCTTCGCCATAGGGTAAAGACTGGCCTGTCTTTGGGTCAATAATTTCAGGCAGAAAATGATCTTCCCAGATGTGCAATCCATTTCTGCCTTGAAGGCATTCCATCGACACGCCTGGTCCCATGACTTCGCTCAGTCCGTAAATATCCAGAGCATTGATTTTCAACAAACTCTCTATTTGAACGCGAAATTCTTCGGTCCACGGTTCTGCACCGAAGATGCCAATTTCCAGATTGATTGAATCTCGAGGCACTCCCAACTCTTGCAGAGTAAGAGCAATGTTCAATGCATATGACGGCGTGGAGCATAAAACGCGTGCTTTAAAATCCTGCAAAAGCAATATTTGCTGCTGAGTTCTGCCACCAGATGCGGGGACAACAGTCGCCCCCAAGTTTTCCGCGCCATAATGCAGACCCAGCCCGCCAGTGAATAATCCGTATCCATAACTGTTGTGGATGATATCGCCCGGTCTAGCTCCAGCGGCTGCCAACGAACGCGCCACGACTTCCGCCCAAACTTGAATGTCCCCTTTGGTGTAACCGACTACCGTCGGCTTTCCTTTTGTGCCAGAGGAAGCGTGCAGGCGGCTGACATTGCTGAGAGGCTCTGAGAAGAGACCAAAGGGATAGTTATCGCGTAAGTCAGACTTGCGCGTAAAAGGAAGGCGGCTCAGGTCGGCCAGCGTCTTAATGGAATCTGGGCGCACGCCTGCGTCATCGAATGCTTTGCGATAAAACGGCACCCGGTCATAGGTTCGCTGAACCGTTTGAACAAGCCGCGTTAGCTGCAATTGTTCAAGATCAGTTCTAGCCAGGCATTCAAGCTGACTATTCCACATGAATACTTCTGACTGTATAGCCACAGACGTTTTTACAGTTGGAACGAAGGCACCATAATAGCGCTTTGCTGCTGTTTTATATCACTCGACAACAGTGATTGCAGGAAGGACTAATCCGTAGCCTGCCAGGAGAGGTTTCATTTCCTCGTACCAGGAAACGCGAACGTCGTGATTGTCGCGCTGTTTCAGCTTGAATTTCTGATATTCCTTATTGCTTTCAGTGTCGGTTTTGCCGAAGACTTTGTTGACTTTGGGGAACCAGAAATCCAGGGCGCGCTGTATGTCAGGTCGGGTTTTCATGTCAGCTGCAAGCTTTCGAACCCAAGTTTCACCGTGCTTGACGTGCATCCATTCTTCTTTTTCAATTTGCAGCATCGTGCGGGACCAAGGACCCCAACTGCACTCGACCGCATCTCTCAATTGATGCCCGGCGGCTCTGTCCATCAGGAAATTGAACATGACCAAGTCTTCCCAAGTTTTGATGGGCTCGTAAAAAACTTGCATGCGATGCTTCATTTTGTCTTCATTAATCAACTTGTAAACGTCGACTCCAAGTCGTTCGAGAAGGTCATACATGGCCTTACCGTGGCGAACTTCGTCTTTGACTATGTTTGCCATGGCGAGCTTCTCAGCCATAGTTGGAGCGCCTTCAATCCATGGCACATAACCGTAAGCACCCGATAATTCAGAGTCAGCTTGCGCGATCATCAACGTCAAAAGATGTTCTTTATACTCTTGTGTAATCTCATCAGGGGACTCAAGCTTCTCGCCGCTGACGATTTTTTTCATCATCGCTTCATGTTTAGCCTTTTCATCCATCACAAGCATGGTTCGTCTCCTTACGAGGCTGCGCCTCTAGTCTGCTGCTAATCCAGTCGCTGATTCCGTGGTCACGAACTCGTTACGCAAGGTCTAACACGTACGTAAGAGAAGCCTGAAAGTTGTTGCATTCAATATATCATGAGGGATATCCCAAATTACGCTTGATATAGTGAGCTTGCGCTTCAACCAATGGCCGCTGAGCAATCCGAAACGCACGAGTCAGGGGGCGGCCCAACCCTAACCCCAATAGCGAGCCACCTGCCCTGGTGGTTGGTTTTTGCGGCAATGGTCGGGCTGCTTATTTTTCTGGGCAAAGACGAGGCTGTCTTTCCCAATGCTTCTCTTGACCTGAAAATGCCGCGGGCTGAAATCATTCAGCGCACCGCCGCATGGTCGAAGAAGTTGGGTTACGACCCGAATGGCAGCATCAAATCAACCACATTTTCTTGGGATGCGAACGCCAAAACTTTCCTTGAATTTGAGCTTGGCGCCGAGGCTGCTAATCAAGTCATGAAGGGCGATGTGCCCATTTGGTACTGGCGCACAAGGTTTTGCCGCGAGTCGCAGCCAGAAGAGATGCGCGTATGCGTTACGCCGGACGGGCGGTTGCTCGCTTTTATCTGGTATTTGCAAAATGATTTGTCGGTTCCCAGTGTTAGCCACGCTCAGGCTGAGAAGATTGCGCAGCAGTTTTGCACGGAATCAGCCGCGCTTCCGTTGAGCGATTACGTGCTGGTCAATGATGCCACCGAAACTTTGGCTGCGCGCACCGATCACGCATTCACCTGGGAGCAGAAATCAACGGATATTAGAGGTGCTAAACAGCGCATCTCAGTGCGCGTTTCGGGCAACGTAGTTTCCCGTTTTAATCACTATCTCAAAGTGCCTGAGGCCTGGGAAAATAAGTTCAAAATGATTCGTAGTTACAACGCGCTTTTGTCCCAAATAGCGCGGGTGTTTTATTATCTGCTCAACGCAGCAGCAGTGTTTTTCTTTTTCAGAGCCGTCGCCACTCATAATATCAAGTGGAAACTAGTTCTCACTATTGGTGCGGTTTTTGCCGTGGGACTGGTGCTCGAAAATTGCAACAACGCTGCTCGGATCTTTGAAAGTTACTCCACTAACCAGACGGTGCAGGCTTATCTCACTAACTACTACATTGATGTGGCCATTAACGCCCTGCGGGTGCTCGTGCTCAGCGCTTGTTTCTTGGCCGCTGCGGAAACCTTTTACCGTGTTCACTATGGAGATAAAATCGCAGTCGAGAATTATTTCCGCATCAAGGGTCTGTCGACGAATCAACTGAAAGTCGGTTTGTGGGTGGGTTTTTGCGGCTGCGGAATTGCCCTTGGCTGGGTTGTTTTGTTTTACCTTGTGGGCGAACGTGTCGGAGTTTGGTGCCCGCTTGGTATTACCAACTATGAGGTTCTTAGCAGCGCTTTTCCCTTCTTCTCTGCGATTTGTTTAGGTGTTCAAGCGTCAATTTCCGAAGAAGTGCTCTATCGGTTATTTGCTCTTTCGTTAGCTCGTATGGTTGTGAAAAATTTCTGGTTGGCCAATTTGCTGCAAGCTGCTGCTTGGGGTTTCATGCACAGCACATATCCGCAGCAGCCGGCTTACGCTCGTGGAATTGAATTGACATGTTCGGGCTTGGTCTTCGGTTGGATCATGAATCGGTTTGGCTTGCTACCTTGCATTGCTGCTCACTACTTGTTGGACGCATTCCTCGATTCGCAAGCCTTGCTTCGTTCGACTGTGCCTGCATTGCAACTGAGCGCATTCCTGCCGATAATCCCACTTTTAGCAGCGGCAGTGCTCTCGTCTATTCTTACTCGACGTAAATTGGTATCAGATTCACAGGCTATTAATCAATCAATTCCCAGTCCGGTTCATCCAGAGCACTCCCCGGCTGTTGATGTGCCACCATTTCAATATCGACCTCTTTCGAGAATGAAGCTTCTGGTGCTTGTATGTGTTATCGCAGTCGCTGTGCCGTTGGGGCTTTATTTGCGCTCAGCTCCTGCGGTCGGTGACGGATTTCATTTGCAGATCAATCGAGAGCAGGCATTGGCAAAAGCACGCCAGATCATGGAAAAACATGGTGTTTCCGCAGAGAATTATATGTATTGCGCTTGGCTTGACGACCAGATTTCTACGCTTGAAATGCAATATGTATATGAAAAGGCCGGCTTGCAACGCGTTCTTGAGTTGGCACCACTAACTCAGACAGGCCTGATGTGGAGAGTGCGGTTTTTCAAGCCGCAACAAGTCGATGAGTACGAAGTGCAGATGGACGGCAGCGGCTCAGAAGTGTCTTTTGACATTACTAAGTCTGACGAAGATGCCAGTCCACATGTATCCGAACTCGATGCCAAAAAAATAGTGGAACAATACATTAGTTCAGTCAATCCGCGTGTGAATGATCGCCAGTTTGTCAACGTATCAGAAGATCTGAAACCGGCTAGATTGGACTATACGTTTTCTTTCAAGGTACCAAACTTTAAGGTCGGTGACGCCGATTACAAATTGAGTACCGCACTTATGGGCAATGAAGTTTCCAGTTTTGGACAGGGATGGTTGTTGCCAGACAAGTGGAAGTGGGAGCGTAATAAGAAAACTGAACGCGACGAAATCGCCCGCCAGGTGAAAACCGGATCAACTGTCCTCATAGCAATTGCGGTTTTGTGGTGGGCATTTGGTTTGTTACGTACGGGCACTGTTCGATGGCGCGTTTCGGCATTGCTGGCGATACCGGTGGCGTTGCTTATGCTAGTCATAGAAATCAACGATTTACCCATGCTCTACAGGTCTTACATGACCATAAAACCGCTCTCTACTTTTGCCGCTGAGCAGTTGCTTAGTTCGCTCACTAGTGTGATGAGCAAATTTGTTGAAGTAGCCTTTGGCGGTGCGTTTGCGCTGGCAGTGTTCCGCATGTTGTTTCCAGACATCAGCATTGTATCTATTCTGCGAACAACTGTTAGACCAGCCGACGAAGATAAGACCGCCCAGAGGAATATTTGGTTGGACGCTATTGCTGCTGCCTATGCGCTGGTTGTTTGTGACTGGTTGATCGATTGTCTTGGTTACTCGCTCCAAGCTCATCTTTCACCGGCAGTCCCGCTTAAGTACTTAACCAATGTTTGCAGTAATGCAAACATGTATTGTGGTGCTGTGGATTATTTCATCAACGCCTTTCTTAAAGGATTGAATGATCTACTTTTGCTTGGAGTTGTTGTTGGAGTTTACGCAAAATACATCGGGAAACGCTGGCTCTTTTTTGTGATTGCAGCACTGCAAAGCGTAATCGTGAATAGTGACCAAAGATATTGGCAAGACTTCGCAGTGCTGTCAGTGACTGGATTTTTGAGTTCATCTCTGTACTGGACGTTTGTAATATTTTTCGCTCGCAGAAATATTCTGGCCTATTTCTTGGCTGGATTTGTTGCACTATTATTTCGAAAACTACCTTCGCTGGTCGAACATGCTTTGCCCTGCTACACCTGGGATGTGGTATCGGTAGTGGTGTTACTGCTGCTGCCGGTGGGATACTTGATCTGGTTGCTGGTTACGCCCAAAAAGACTGCGAAAGACGGTATTGACTAAACTTAGGCGCTGTCAATGGTGCCTAAGGTTAGATGCCGGCAGGATGCCGGCGCTCCCAGGTTAGGTTTAGGCGCTCTTAGGTTAGTGGAATTATTGGGATTTGGCAGGGAGAAAATCTGCAATAACAATTTGTGGACGGCATAGAAACCGCATACGAGGGGCAAAGTGCCTTTCCATGCCGACCCCGCGTGAGAGGATTAGCGTCGTACCCGGATGGATTTCTTTCACACATCCTTGCGCCCATTCTTTTGGTGCACGACATAGTGTCACCGGCGGTCCGTAAAAAGGAAGTTGCACTTGTCCACCATGCGTGTGACCAGCTGCAAGCAAGTCGGCATCAGCATTTCCGAGAGCATAATCTGGACCGTGTCCGATTGCGATGTGAAATTTATCGGTGTGCGGTAGTTTATAAACCGGGTCGAATGAATCGCGCAGCGTAAGCCCAGTAACCACAAAATCGTCGCGTTCAACTGTCTCGCTTGTGGGGAAGCACTTTACCGGCAGACCCGCGAAAATGCGTGGCCAATTTTCGTCTTCGATATTGCCGCAGACTGCATATACGCCCAGTGGTGCGTCTAGCTTTACCTCTTTGAAAAGTTGGTTCAATCGAGTCTTTTCTCTTTCGTAAACCGTAGGACCGCGGCTGCCATCGGATTGAACGTAGTCACCAGGCATGAGAATGACGTCTGGCTTTTCAGCCAGCATTTTTTGCAAAGCAGACTTCTCGTAGTCTGAAACATGGTCTGTTTGCAAATCTGACAACACTGCGATGCGCATAGGGCGCTTGATCTTGGCTGAGGTGATTTGAACGTGATTGATTTCCAACATTTTCGGTTCGACTAGAAATGCATCGATGCCAATTGCAGCTATAAGCAAACACATGAAGACAAAATAGCCGGTGAGAAACTTGAAGGTGCGTGCTGCAAAAGCGGCGAATATAGCGAACAAGAGAAAGCCACATGGAAACGCACCAATCGCCAGAAGGCGAATGAAATCGAAGCCATCGCCTTTGAATAGGAAAGCTGTGGCGATTGCAGTGGCTCCATAAACCAGGCAGGCGACGGTGTAACTGTGGACATTGTCATGTTTTCGTTTGAGAAAAACGCAAATCAGTCCCAGCAGCCCCAGCACGACAGCAAGATACGGAATCGTCGATGGAATGTAGAGCTGGAACATTATTGTGAAGATTGGAGGAAATTCATATGATGCCGGATTCGTCTACTGGCGGGCGCCAGTGGTTCTTTTAAATAGTTTATCTCTATCGACTCCGGCTGCGCTCGTTCGAGCGTCTATTTAACGTAATATGTTCTCTCTTGGCATGTGCGCGAAATGAATCCAGCTCAGGCAATACGTCGACAATCCCCACTGTGCTCAAAATTTATTTGGGCTGCAGTGCTTTTATTGCTCGTCGACATAGCTATTCTGCTGGTCAATCCGTTCGGTAAAGTGAATCCGACCACTCTGCCATCTCCGCACTCGTGGGAATGGTGGCGAACTCAATCGTATTTGGCTGCACCGACAGCACCGGATGTGGTGCTACTTGGTTCATCGCTGGTGATGATACCAACGCCAATGCTTGACGCCGATTATACCAATAAACCGTTTGACTGCGTTCATCATGACCACAGCTTATACATGCAAGACAAATTGGGAGCATTGCTTGGTTCTAAGCAGCTATCCTGCATCAACTTCGGTCTGCCCGGAGGGATGATTTCTGACGATTACATGGTGGCAAGGTATTTATTCACTGCGGAAAAGAAACCTAAAGTCGTGGTGCTGGGAATAACGCTGCGTGATTTCATTGAGCATCATGTTCAGTATCCTGCCACTAGTCATCCTTTCAAGTATTTCCAACAGTTCATGGATGTGGATGATATTGTCGATTTAGCCATGCCTCAAGTTTGGCAGCGCGCTGACTATCTCTGGGGAAGGAATTTCGTACTGTGGGGCAAGCGTCTCCAAATGCAGGCGTCTGCCGACCAACTCGGTAAGCAGGCGATTGCACCTTTGCAAAGTCCACAAATAGCAGTTAATCCTGTCACTGACGCAGAGCGAAATAAGACTCTGGCCGCCAAGCTGAAGGCAATTGCTGAGGAAGGCGAATTCATGATGGAGCCGCACAAACTCACCTTGTTCGAGGACAATACAAACGAATATCGTTCGCGATTCCAAGGTGATAAGCGAGAATTGTTTACTGCTGAAGCCGCTTTTTTGGAAAAACTGTTGAAGCTCCTGCGTGAGCAAAACATCGAAGTTTTAGTTACAAACATGCCTCTTATGCCAGCAAACCTGGCTGTGATGCCGCCTGGAATGTACGCCCGGTATTTGGCGACGGCGAAAAATTTCGCTGCTGAGAATGATTGCAAATTCTTGGACCTCAACGATTCGAGTAAATTTGTGATCAGTGATTTCAGAGATACGGCCCACATGAATGGCAACGGTGGCAAGAAGTTTATTGACTCTGTGGATGAGGCAATCGCTGAAGACTCTAAATTGCGTGTGGCAATCACTGCAAGCGGTCATGAGCCAGCCCTGGCCGGTCGCGGCACAGTGATCCGTTAACAGCAGAAGCATCGGTAATACACATGGCGGATGATGAACACGCGAATACCGAAAATAAGAAAACCGAAAAGAAGAATACTGTTTTTGCCCTCAGTCGCGCCTCCAGGTGCCATGCCTGTGACAAGAAATTGGTGCGCGGCGATATCGTCAAACTTGAGAATTCTAAGGATGACACGGAGGCGCTGTGCCGTTCCTGCGCGCAGCTAGATGCTTACCAATTGGTGGGCAAAGGCAGTGCTAAAATTACAAGATTGGCAACGAAGTATTCAAAAGTCACCTATGTTGTCTTGCAGTGGTCCGATACCTGGAAGTGTTACGAGCGCGTTGGCATACTTGCTGAGCCGCAAGCAGTGCATCAAGCTGAAAAAGAATCAGGCAAAGCATGAGTCAAGCAAACCATGAGTAATCGAAAGCATTAATAGCTGATTGTTGAATCAACAATCACTATCGGTAGTGCCTCTGCATGGAGTCACTTAAGGGCGACGATCATGTTTTAGTAAAATTTCTTTGGTGTTTTCCACAAGCACCGGATCCATTAATCCAAAGTGGTAGATGGTCCAATCTTTTATTTGTCCGCGCCGTACAACATGCAATCGCAAAGTAGCGGACTTAAGGCGAGGCAAGCGGGCTTCAATCTGCTCCTCAGGTATGACTGTACCGTCAGCGCGGACTACGGGTCCTGCGTCTTTAGGATGAAGGTATTCAGCAGCGTCGGCACCCAGTGCTTCTTTAATTGCATCATCGGTCGATTCTTTGGGTGGCAGTTTCTCCTCCTCCGCTTTTTTGCCGCCGCCTTTTTGCAAGGCTTCAAATTCGGTTGCTGCTTCAGGCGGCATTGGTTCAGTTGATGGAGCGATGCTTCCTGGCTTCAAGCTCTGGCGAAAACGTAATGTAAAACCTTTCCACGCATCATTGTCAGGATCTTGTAAAAACTTGTCGAATTCTGCTTCTGTCATTTTTTTTCCGTATGCCATCGGAAGTGGCAGAAACACTGGAGAGTAATTAGTTGGCTTGAACGAAACCGGCACGTCGACTGCGAAATCTTCTGGACGTTCCCACGGAATCAGATACGGTTTGGTGTTATCCATCGGTGTTGATGTTGGTCGACCAATTTCAAAATCGTGTCCGGTCATAAATGCAAGATTTGGTTCTTGACCTGATTGATAAATTAGAAATGATCCCCAGCCACCCTTAGCAGGGCACCGGCACACGTTTCCGCCAAAATGTTTGACTGACTTCGCAAGGTTTCCAGATTTTATATCTGTTAAAAATGTGATCGCTTCGTCCTTCGGATCAGCGAAGGTGAGTGAATAGATCCACGTACTCGCGGAGATAATTGCAAGTAGAATAAACAGTAACGGGTAGGCGAATCTCATGAAGCCAGCCTCTGAAATACAGTCTCAGTCTAACACGCTACATCATACGGGGTGAGGATCACATGGCTACGCTGTCAACCAACATTATGATCCTGTTTTTCGCAACTGCCGCGCTCGTGTTTTCCTGGTTCTTCGTTCGAGGCAAGCAATGGACAGAGTTGTCTGGCAAGACGTTGGTTCAAACACTGAAGATAGCGACGATTATTCTGTTGCCCTTCTTGGCATTGTTCGGTCTCGCTGAACTTGGTGCTCTCACTGTTGCTGGCTCAGTGTTGTACTTTGCCCCAGCGCTGATCATTCCTTTTGTACTTTCCCGTCTTAATTTTCTTCCATTCGAACGCTCAATTCTCTTACTTGCCATGTTTGTTGGTGCGGCAATGATGCTGCCTGCTGAATCGACAAATGCGATTGCGGCAATGATAGCCGCACTTTTTGTCTGGAAGGTTTCAGACAATTTGCTGCTTCCAGAGCAATCAACTTTAGAGGATCTGTTGCCAAGTTTGATTTGGCTCGTCACGGTCTATTGGACCCATGTTGGTGGTGGCACTGCCGACGCTGGTGTTCAACAAGGCATTGTTCTGGGCACCCTGGCTGTTTCCATGTTTTTACGATGGGTGCAAAGACCGTTGCTGCATAAAGAAGACAAGGTCTATCTCAAGCGCATAGTTCTTTCTATGACCGGTGGTCTGGCTGTTTTGTGCGTCATAACCAAAGTAGTGGGTGCTGCCGCAGCGATGCCAAAGATTGCCGCAATCGCCTGTGCCGGGTACTTCCTTGCCTATATTTTGCAGACAACCGATAATTACAAAGAAGAGGGCGCAGTCAGAGGACTGAAGCAACTTATCTACATCGGCATCTTTACTCTAATCGCCAGTAGGTTGTTTGGCATGCTCGGAGTGCTCGTGCTAGGAGCCACTATGTTGGTTGCCACCAAATCTGGTACTGCTCAAATCGCTGGTATATTTTGGGCGGTTAAGGCATTGATTCAAACTTTCATCGCTCAGTACAATCCGAACGTCACGGGTGTCAATTTGACACACAGTTACACGAGTGCAGCTCTTTATGCGGGTTTTTTAGCTGTCGTTGTTTTCAGTCTATTCATCCGAGATCCTAAGGACAAGCGTTTGCTGATGGTTTTGCTTTTGGGTGGTGCAGTGGCTCTGCCAGCAGGTTCTAATTATTTCGTTCATCCAGAACCGACTTCCAGCATGTTAATTGCCGGCTCGGTGGCAGCGATTTTGTTTTGTACAATGGCCGCCGCGTTTTACCAACGCGCCGTCGAAGGTCACGAAAACCTGATTCTGATTCCAGGGATCATGGCTTCCAGTGCGCTGCTCACACATGAACTGCTTGAATTGGGGCAAGGATCAACTGCTCACGATCGTTTAATGGCCATCGGTGCGTTAGCCGTATTGGTGATCATTCTTGGACTTGTAAATCACTTCGTTTTTTCAGGACCGAAGAGCATTGAGCCGAAGGTAGCCGTCACAAACGACGCCACAGGTTAGGTTAGCTGATCCGGGCGAATGAATCATATGCGTGCTACCGTTTCACTCAAACCTGATACTCTTCGCCGTCTTCTTCGACCACGGATTCGAAGCTGAGAGGCTCATATATGGCATTGACTGACATTTCAAGCACGCCGGAAGGCATTGAATTGAGCGACAAAATATCGGATTTCCCGAAGCGCTGACCTTGCCATAGCTGCTCGGCATTCATTCGGTAGACCTCGATACGGTATCGATCCTGATGTACAATAACGTATTCAATCAAACTTGGAAGTTGGCGATACGCCATGAGCTTCTCCCGCCGATCGATGTGCTTGGTCGAGGGCGACAACACTTCGGCAATCAAGATGGGAGCTTTCTTGAACACGCTCTTCGCGTCAATCGGCTCGCATGTAACCATGATGTCCGGATAATAGAAACTATTAGCCGCTTCGATCTTAACCCTCATATCGTTAGTAAAAACACGACACCCGGTTTTGCTCAGATGTGCGTGCAACAAGGCAACCAAATTCACACAAATCACATTATGAGCTTCGCTAGAGCCTGCCATAGCAAAAATGTGTCCGGCGATATACTCATGCCGTACAGCCGAAGATTCTTCCAACTTGAGGTACTCTTCAATGCTCAGGTTAGCAATTTCAGACGATCTAGACACACGCCCTCACCTCAGTCACTCAAGCCATTATGTCACGAACAATTTTTCCTGGACTGTCGGAAGAAATCTCAAAATGGCGCTACTTCACTTAACTGGGTTTTTCGATATTAACGATTCATACGATTTTTTGAGGGCATCTGGAACTGATATTTTTGCTGTTCCATGCTTTGTTATTTCATCAAAATTACGGGATAGTTCATTAGCCACATCGACCGTTTTCTTCCGATAATTTTGACTGACCTGACGCGCTGCTTTGTCCAATGCATTGGCGACGGCCTCGTCTGCGTCAGCGCCTTCTCCCTCAAACCGCAATCCAATAACAGGCTCAGAAGCTTCGCGCGCCGCATCCTGAGCCTTCTCATAGGTCTGCATGACGATATCTACGTGTCCATTCTCATGCTCTAACGTTTTTTTGTCAGCTTGCTGACCTACGCGTATAGTAATTGGCAAGGAAATTGTCAAAGTTACTTTGGTAATCGTGATCACAACCCTGGTCTTATCACTGATTGTGGTGCTATCAAGGTTGTATAGAAATTTGGGATAGCAGTGAAAAAACCAGTCAGTAATCCCTTTAGAAGAGTGCACATTCACGTATTCAACGAATGTGCCATGTTGGATGTATGCCGGTTTCTTGACGATGATCACAGCATTTTTGCGATCAATTGGTGCAGGTGGTGGCAAGTGATTAGTAACCGGTGTGCTACAGCTCACCAAAAACAAACCGATTGTTGGGATTGCAAATTGCCTGAGATTCATCGGGTCTGCTCGTGAAATTCAGGATGCTTTGCTTGGATTCGGGCTAGACGATGCTCCAGTTTGAGCGCGTCTTTTGTACGATTTTTTGCCAGCAACTTCTGAACGAAAAACTGCAGCGTGGACTCAAATCTTTTGTCGTCCTCCGGTTTTAAACCTTGCTCGAGGTCCTGCTTGGCCATATTTTTCTCAAGCAGACTCAAGTAGACGAATGGAGCACGTAAGACACTTTCCTCGTTCAGTGGTTCGAAACCAAAAGCCCAGCGATTAACAGGTTTTGTCTCAAGTTTGAGATTGGTCAACGGAAAGTCGTCAGATGGTTGCGTCTGGGTCTGGACTTTTTGTGGTGAGCTCTTCCCATCGTCCTTTCGGGCTGGAGCGCTGATCAACACTTGACTGACTAACAGTGCGGTCAGTAATGCTGTTCGGGTGGCCAGTAGGCCCCCTGTCAATTTGTTTGTTGACAAAACCGCACCTCATTGATGAAACGTCGACGTACAAAGAGGAGCATAACTGAATGTTCAAGCTGACGCCTTAGATGGTTCCAGGATGTACTCACGGGGTAGGTGCGTCCGGTGTAGACTCTCCTTGCCAACAAATGTCATAAAGCTGCAATAATCATCATGGAGCGCATCGGAGTCGTGCTCTTGCTTGTCGATGTCGTTACCAATGCCGCCGCAGAATCTTCTCTACGATTCTTAAATGCACAATGATCAATCGAAACGATGCTGATATTAAGCCGGATCGCGGGCTGATCAAAAAATGGTTGAGATATCTGGATGAACCTGTTAGCGGGGCGTCCCTAGCTGTCTTTCGTATTTGCTTTTCAACATTGATGGTTGTTCTGGTCTACGAGTTTTTTCAGAATAAGTGGATCGACACTCTTTCTGGCGACCGTGCGTTTCACTTCAGCTTCATTCAAGTAATCAGCCCTTGGACAGGTTTGGGCATGCACATTCATTTAATTTTCTTGGCCCTGCTTGCGCTATTAATAGGCATTGGTTTGTTATATCGACCCGCCACTGTCCTGTTTTTTTTCGCATTTACGTATGTATTTCTTCTCGAAAAATCGCTCTATCAAAACCACCTGTATCTCGTTTGCCTCCTCAGTCTACTGTTTTGCATTGTGCCAGCTAATCGAGTTTGGTCACTTGATAATTTGCCTAAGAAGCAGCTCAATTGCGTCCCAAAATGGAACGTCTTGATTTTTCGATTCCAGTTTGTTGTAGTTTATTTTTTCAGTGGCATCGCCAAACTCAGTTCGGATTGGTTGCAGGGATATCCTCAGACCGGGTGGCTCCTTGAACGCGCGGCTGATCCAACCTTTGGACCATTGCTCGGTCACATTTTTCGAGAGCATTGGTTTGTCATTTTCATCACATATGGTGGCATAGCGCTAGATCTCTCGATTGGCTTCTTGTTGTCTTGGAGGCGCACGTTTTGGCTGGGCGCAGCCCTGGCATTCTTTTTCCATATTACAAATGCAGCGATGTTCAGCATCGACATTTTTCCTTGGTTGATGATTGCTTCGATTGGATTGTTCGCCGCCGAGGATTGGCCCTACAAGTGTCTAAGGGCCTTGAAAATCAACATGATTGCCCCTCCCAATGCGCTTGTCTGCGGTAAGACACGGTTGATCACACTGGTGCTCGTCCATGCCTACGTCATTGTTCAACTTGTTGTGCCCTTGCGGAGATTTCTCTATCCGGGCGACCCTAGTTGGACTGAGCAAGGGCAGCGGTTTGCCTGGCGAATGATGCTCAGAGACAAGCGCTCAGCTGGTTTTCAAATGATAATTGCCGACCCTCGAACTGGGATGAAAGGAATTGTAAATCCTGAAAATTCGCTTGATTCAAGGCAGATGGAAGATCTGTATGTGATACCAGATATGATTCTCCAGTTTGCACACTACGTAGCAAAGGACATCGAGCGGCAGCTCGGTGCTAGACCAATCGTTAGAGTTCAAGCCAAGGTTTCGCTCAACGGCCGCCCCGCGCAAGATCTTATTGATCGGCGTGTCGATTTAGCTGCTGAAGAAGAAAGCCTTGCACCAGCAAAATGGATCTTACCGTTGAAGACCGATTTGCCAGTCAATCGGCCATAGTCACGAATTGATTACTAGTCACGAAACGAGGCGGGACTGGAGTCGACTGGAGTCCCGCGCTTTCGGAGAGTTCAGGCTAGATGCCGGCAAGGATGCCGGCGCTCCCAGGCTCGCAGCTAACTACTTGTCTTTGAAATCATCAACAACGTCCACGTCTGGATAGTAGCCGGTGGACGGGTCAGTGGTGGTGTAGGTCACCCCAGGCTGCTTTTGTTTACCGGCTAGATAGCCGATATCTGTTGGCGATGAGTTGGAGAGGCTGACGGCGTTTAGCAAGTAGCCAGTTATTTGAATCTGTCTTCTGAATCTTATGCTCCCTGTCAAAGCTGTAGTTTGATAGGTCGTACGAATCTGTCCTCCGGCCGAACCAGTGGCGTACTTGACATACGGCGGTGGATAAGGAAAAGCTAAAGCTCGTTGAGCCGGCGTGTCACCAAAGTCTGATTCGGCCGATAGAATTGGCGGAGAGCCGAGACCGTTTCCAGCGGTCGGTGGCGGAACAGCTGGACCCGTAGCTCCGCTGTCACTGCTGCCTGCGCCGAATCCGCTTGCACCATAATCAAGCCCTCTGGCACGCGCCAACGGTTGGCAGGCAATGTTGTTTGACGGAGGTGTTGCATAGGCCACTAAGGCATCATTGAGCGGCTCGCCTCCATGTTTGCCTCCATTTTTCAGTCCCTGAACGCGGCATTGGTCGCGAACATAGATATCAAAATCTTGGTTGAAGTGAACGGTGGCTTTAATCGTTCCGGATACCGAGCCTTTTTTCCCTTTGATTCCCTGTGGCATCGGAATTTTGATTGAATCGAAGGCGATTACTGGAAGAGAACTTTTGAATGAACCGTTAGCAATACCTTGTACTTCAGCATACAGCTGATTTTCGCTAACGACTTCGTAAGGGTAGGGTGCGCATGGCGCAGGCTTGTACTGAACATTGCCAGAAGTGTCCCATTTGTAAGCATGCATGATACCCATAGGAATCTGTTGTTTGCCACCAACTCCAGGAAAGGCTTGAGTGATGTCAGTAAGCGGTGGAGTACTAGTCAGTTCGCCCCACCAATCGACCATTGCAGGCGCAGCCCCTACGAAGGGAGTGGTTTGCATGTTCACCACAGATGTGATGTTGGCTCGTGTGCCTCCTCTGCGGATCCAATCGTAAAGGGTTACGCACCAAGCATCTCCGATGGTAGTCGAAGCCACGTTCGGTGGCCACGGGTCGGGGGCACCTGAAAGCGCCCCAGCGGTGACTGGATAGTCACCTCCGGGTGAGGTCTGGATAACAGCTGGCGAGGGCAATTTAGTGAGCAAGTCGGCCGGCTTTGCGAACTCAGGCACCTGACCATCTGGAAATTCAACAGCAATAGCTCCTGGTGCCGGCTTTGGATCGAAATTACTGGAAGCTTGCGCGCACGCCGCAGTGTGGAAAACTGCCCCGGTAGGTGTTTGAGAAGTCTTGATTAGCTCGTCACACTCTGCCTTAACGATGGTCGGTACTTGATAGGCAACCCCGGGAGCGGTAAGGACAAAATTCCGAATATCAACGAGCCGGGGTGTGTCACCAATTCCTCCAAACACATAGTTGACGCCTTTGTACGGCACATTGACGAATGATTTGTAGTTATTGTTTTGCACCAGTGCCGCTGCCAAAGGTGCGATGCCTGTAGGCTGCGGTATAGGAATGTTGGTTTCGCTGGGGATGTTCAGCGACCCTAACGTGAGCACCAATGAGCCTGGAACGTAAGTGGCTGAGCCAGTCATTCTAATCAAATTTTGAACGTACGCACTCTGCGCATCGGTATACGCATTGACCTGGTTGCCATCACGATCGACAGCCTGGGCTGAATTGGCTGAGGTCAGAGCTGCTGTCAAGACAGTGTCCAGTTTAGTTATGACCGACTTTGCATTAGTCAGGTCATTCTGAGCGAGCTGTTGCATGCTCGTCGCACCTGGAATTTGGTCGGCGATTATCGAATCCAATCTGGCAGTGCCAATGATTGTGTTGATGCCTCTTATTGGCATGAAGAATTGATCGCCGGCTTTTGTGAAAGTGCCAACAGGAGCTTGGTCTGAAAGGGAGACGAAGCCCATCTCTGGAGTGTCGAGCACTACGGAGCTTAGATCGTTTGCCGCCGCCAATGCTGATGCTTCAATTGCTTTCTTCTGCTCAGCATTGCTGCCGATCAGCCTCGAGTAATTAAGGCAGAAGAATATCAATGCGACGACCAACCCGACTGTCACCGCAGCGATCAGGACAATCATGTTGCCCTTTTGACTACGAGCCGATTTATACAAAATCTTTTGCATGAATAATTCCTGTCAAGGGAGGCGCCTTGATGTTAAATGAAGTTAATCTCATCCTATATCTCGCTTAGTCTTGCTGTCAACGCCCTGGCCCCGTTTTGGCTGTCGTTAATAAGTTGCAATACTTCAGGTTCGTCCAATAACATTGGCTTTACGGAGATTGCGGTAAAAATTCCAGGGCTGGATTTTGAGAGAAGAAAGAATTAGGTTTTAGCCGAAATCCACTGCGATGGACCGGCATAATTGGCCATTCTTCTGGTCTAGGAGTATGGGTAATGCCCATTGTGTACCATAGAACGATATCCTGATTTTCGATCGAACGATTTGCCTTAGTCCACTCTGGCAATCCTTCTGACAATTCAGACTGAAAAGGATAGTCGCCAGCCGCATACATTTCCGCTTCTTTATAGGGCGTTGCCCAGATGTTTGAGTTGATGAAACCAGCTCGCTTGCGCACGTAAGAGTCGCTTGACGAATATGGCACCGAATTTTCTCCAGGCTCAAGCATGTAACCGGTCAGCTGTCCCAAATCATTTTTCGCTAGTTCATTGACAATTTTCCATCTCCGCGTTGAGCTCAAATTCAGCAGACGCCGGGCCTCGAGTTCTCGGCGCAACTTCGTGTCGTGCATGCAGAATGCGTTTCCAAAAGGATTATCGATTTTCTTTGGCAGCGGCTCTGTGTTCATCTCGATTAGGCTGTTGTTTGGAGCACCATCGACATCCATGTCCAGTCTGAAGCAAAAGAAATGCTGATGATGAACCGCCTCAATATTTTTCTCTACTGTGTGACCGTGGGGTTCTTGCACAGACTTATCGGAAACACCTTTGGCCAGCATGATGCCGGTCATCATTGTCTCCATCTCTAGCGATCCGTCTTCATGAAAAATCCAATTGAAGCCGTAGTCATAGTTGCCGAGCGTTGTTATGTAAGCAAGAACCAAGTCGCGTCCTCTGACTGACAGATTGTGTTTTGTGGGACTGTCATAATGCTTCCAAAGCAGCCCTCCATCTCGCTCATACAGGGCAATTGCACGGGGACGTTTGACTGGCACTCCGAATTGATTAGCGATGATTGCATCAAAAAAACGTGTGTTCGGCGGAGCGTCTGTCAGTTCTTCCAGCGCATCACAGTTAGCCCCCAGTCCAAACTGACTTACATCGAATGCATCTCGAAAGGACCAGGCTGAACTCGGGTCAGCGTAAGGAACACACGCCTCCGAGCATGAGGCGCGGTAAAGAATTGGACGTATTGTGCCGTGGTCATCATAAGATACCGTATATAACACCAAGCCTTCTCGTGGATGCATATTGAAGCGAAAGCGCCAATTCTTCCAATGCACTTCGTTTCCAATCATAGAAAAATTGGGACTAATTTTTGGCATCGTATGTGGTGGCTTCATGTTCGGAGCGATGCTGACGCTTTTTGGCGGAGCAATTGGAATCACTCCTGTGTCGGACAGATTAATGACTTCCCTGGTCTTTAAGTCAACATCTGCAACTATGCCTTCAATAGGTCGAAGGAACGCGTTGCCCATTTGTCCTTGATGATAAAAGATGGCTTTCAGTACGCGATTGCTATTCACTTTTCCTTCTGGCAAATAGGCTGAGTTCCATACGGATATGTACACGTCGTTTAAATCTGCAATTCCGCGTTTGCGCATTGCCTCTTGCCAATTTTTGTCCGCGCGAACAACTCTGCGAACTATGGCTGTGTCCTCAGGCACTTGCGCTGAACCAGGAGCCTCCTTGTAAGAGAGGAGTTTCTTGTTAACCAGATCGACGTGTGCCTCAAAAGTTTTATTCGAGGCTGCCTCATAAATAACCGCGAAGGATTGTCTGGCAATCGGCTCCCCACTCTTGAACTTCAAAACGGTGCTTTTGGGAGGCTCTGAAAGCGATATTGTGGCGAAGCGAGTTAAGTTGGTTAATTTGCCACTTTGCTTAAGCACCCGTGTTGTTATGTTGATTTCTTGTTCTGTTAAAGGATCAAGTGGATGCGTAACGATTTTTGGTTCTTCCGCCGGACTGATCGGTTCGGATGTTTCACTGGACGAGCAGGATGAAAGAACCACTGAGGTACAGCAACAGATGAACAAGCTAAGTGTCACGGACCATAACAAGTAGTGCATCCGCCCGAAAATGGAGCGCGGAATTTCAATCGCCCCGAAAATGGAGCGCGGATTTTCAATCCGCCCCGAGCCGCTCGTTGTCGAGCGCCTCACCATCAACTTTCGCAATTCATCTTTGATAACAGTTGTCAAAAGCATCTCATCGGCAGCGGAATCTTGAACAACTCCGTTTACGAAAGAATAGCGCATATTTTGCCGACCTTCGCGCGCCTATCTAGGCCTGCAGTCCGACATGTTTTACCTTAGCCGCGCGGCACTCCATATAAATCATCTGAGATTTCTTGGTCCCGGCCCAACCCAGAGCGAACCACTCGCACACGAAGGTGGTCGCGATCATTCCTTTGTTGATAGGTGCGGACTGTACATTTGTGAATATCCGCTCTGGTTCCTAGCATTTGCACCTTCAAATCTGACCCATCTGGAAAAGCATGGAATTGGATCGGAGAATTTGTTTTGTTTACGAATGTCAGGTCCGACTGTCCATACCAAACGGTCGCATCCAACCCCGGCGCTATGGTTTTCACTGTACGCAGGTGAGGAGTGCGGTTTTCGATTGCCATGCCTGATTCAAGCGCCAATTGATAAGTGCAAGAGGATAAGAGGCAGATGCCACCACCGGTAGTTGAGGGCGAATTCGGACCGACATAAGAAGGTGCTCCTAGATAGCCTCTTCGCTCGGTGCGTGGACCAATTAACTTATTGAACGAGAATTGCTCGCCAGGCTTGATTGTGGCTCCATCAAGAAATTTCGCGGCGAGAGTAATGTTCATTCGTTGGGCCTTACTCAGCTCACCGATAGACACAGTCTTACTGGCCACTATATCCGCAAACGGACGGGTGATCCAATAAATCCCGAACGCGACAAACAACAACCCAAGCGTCAATGCGTAGGATTTCCAATCTGATTTTAAATCTGAGATGTTCATTGTTTCTCGCAGGAGCGCGGCTATTTTAGCCGCCCATAATCACAAGGTGCATTCGTTAGTGATACTCAATAATAACTATTTCGAATTCTCGGGGCGGGTTAAAAACCCGCGCTCCATTTTCTTTCCTTTCCTTGCTATTCGTTGATGTGCAACGCGTCGAGGGCTGAGTAGCCGCGGACTGCGTTTGTGTACATGCCCTCAAGACTGACTGGATTGACCTGTATGTTGCCTGGCAGCTCCAGGCGGATCATTGTGTGGAATTCAGATTTCCCTTGCGGAAGGCTGGTTCCGAAGTAAACAATGCGGTCATCGAGAATGTCTTGATGTTGCCACCAGGCGGGGGACCAATCTCCTGCGATTCCGGCCTTATCTGAATCAGATTCGCTGGTGTCTGTGTTGCCTTCGCGATCGTCGCTTTCAACTACCTCGGCTCCGCTTGGCAGCTCGGCTTGGACCATGATGTAGGGAAGCCGCGTTGGTGATTCGACGATAACTTTCATCATTACCGTCTCACCAGCCTTGATGTTTCCGTCAGTAATTTGTTGCGTTTTGAAATGCACGGAGCCATCACTAGTGGTAGCACCGGGTACAAGCCGGAAGAACTTGCGAGTGATTCTTAGTCCTTGGGGCAGTCCTTTATCAGCGACTTGATCGTTGGCCTTAAGTTTACGGAAGTAGGTGATCAGGCTGTTGTAATACAGCCTTCCTGGACCGTCTTTTGCTATAGACAACGTGCCTCGAGTTTCAGGAATTGGTACGTTGATTGTTTTCTGACTGGCATACAAATTGTCTTCGTTCGAGATGAAATCCGTCAGAGATTTTTGATCGAATGTCACACGTGTTGTGAAATTCCCTTTGCCAAGTAAGGCTCGTGATTGCAACTCATCTTGCATCAAGACAAGAAATACTTCGGCTGTTGTTTTTGTATTGTCCCAGCCGTCCTTGCCGCGTTGGAGCAGGATCCAGCGTTTGATTGATTCAATTCGGTCTAGATTGTTTGGTTCCATGGCCAGCACCGCTTTCAAGCCAAGCGCCGTGGATTCAACGCTTGTGAAGCGGTAAGTGTAGTCTTCATCGCTCTTTAGACCAAGCTTTTTGTACAAGGCATGGTTGTGTTCCCAGTTGCAGAATTCTGCTGAGGTATTGGCCATCTTCATCAGGCGGTCGTAAAACAGCTTCGCAGTTACATCGTCCTTGGAGTTATGGAATGCCAGGGTGAGATAAGCGATAGCCTCCGGCGTAGAGTGGTTGATTTCGCTAAGAACATACGCTTTGGTGGTTAGTGGAATCGGTTCTTTCCAGAAACTCAAGGTGTAAAGCATGCGGGCAAAATCGACCTTTGTCTCGCGCGCCCACCAATCATCTTTCAGAAGTTTTGGATCAGCTAACTGTTTTGCCAGTGCGACGGAATTTAGCTTGAGCCATTTTCTGCCTCCAGTGATCATCTCATCACCTGGGTTATAGCCAACTTCCTTCAGCATCCGCATGCCATCGATCACTAACGCTGTCAGGTACGTGTTGCTGGCGTCGCTTTGCCACCAACCCCAGCCGCCATCATTGTGATGATAGTCACGAAGTTTCTGCATTGATTGCTCATAAGCCACGTTGAATCGAGCATTGTCCTCCTTGCTGATTGGTTGATGCAGTTTGATCTGCAGTTGCTTTGCCACAATAGATGGCACCAACTTGCTCATGGTTTGTTCAGTGCATCCATATGGATAGTCAATCAGAGCTCCGAAATTCCCCAGTACAGGACCAATCGAGGAGCTGGCTAGACTGAGTTCGTACTTTGCAGTTGACCGCTCTGCGTCAGAACTCAAACCAACTGGAATGTTGATCGTCTTGCTCTGATCAGTAATTACGCCCGACTTTGATGAGAACGTGAGGATGCCGAGCGGTCTAATCGGCAACTTTGTTTCCATTGCATCGCTTGCTGCTTGCCCGATTGCTTTGCATTGCAGCACTCCCGTTCCTGATCCAGATATGAGCACTGGCCAGCTAAAGCGTGCAGCCTTTTGCGGAGCGATTTCAAGTTTCTGATTGAGCGGCAGATTGGTTCTGAATTGAGTGGACATGGACATTGTCAGATTGACGTTTTGAGTCTTATCCGAGTAGTTGTGCACTACCGCACTGACTTGACCTTCGTCTCCTTGGCTAAAGAAGCGCGGCAATGCCAGGCGCAGAATTAGATCTTGAGTGGAAATTACCTTCTGTGTTTCTGAACCGACACAGGTCTTCATATCGATACCGCGCACAGTGGCACGCCATGTCGTGAGATTGTCCGGCAGTTTGACGCTAGCGACCGCGATACCCTTATCGTTGGTCGTTATATCTGGAATCCACGCCGCTGTATCCTTGAAGTCCTTGCGCATTTTAGGTTCTGCTTTGTCCGGACCACCAGAGTATTCTTCGGGGAACGAGCAAGTAGTCGTGACCTCGTTTTCACGGCGAACATAGAAGAATTTTCTGATGTCACCTGCATTCTCGGCGCGGATCGCGTAGATACTTTCATCGACTACGCCTAAAGATAGATCCGTGTTAGCGGCTGGACTATCGTCGTTGTGTTTGGCGCTAATCGTGTATTTGACTGTGTCGCCTGGCTTGTATTTTTCCTTGTCGCTGGCGATTGCAATTTTGAGGAAATTGTTTTCAGGTGATACTTGAATCAATTTTTCCTGGGTGTAGAACTTATGGTGCTTGTCCACAATGGTGGCTGAGATGAATACGTTTGGAGCATATTCTTCCTTAATAGGAACCTCAATCAGCTTAGCGGTGGCATCCATTTTTACAGCTTTGAAGTTGTAAATGCGTGGACCTTCCGTAGAGATGATCGCTTCTACTCCCTCGTTACCTTGCACAGGCGCAGTGATCATAATTTTGGCGACGTCACCGACCTTGTAGACTTCTTTATCCATCTTGATCGACAGCACTTCGCTTTCGGCTTCCTCACCGTAACGAACATAAGGGTAGTTGTAATTGGAAATCCACATGCTGCTGCTGTCAAAGATAAAGTGACCGCCTGCGTCTGTTGCTTCCGCGGAGATATAGAAGGTATCTGAAGGCCACTGGTCTTTTGTGGACAGTACGGCTGTAGCCTTGCCTTTGGCATCGGTGGTCACTTTTTGATCCGCCATGAACTCACGCTCGCGATATTCATGTTTTGCTTGGTCCCAAGGCCATCTGGCAATTTTGACGGTTACTTCTTTGTTCGCGACTGGTTTGCCGTCGTAGTCCACCGCTTCAACTGCAACAGGTACGGACTCTCCCACCTTTGCCACATATGATTGAGGATGCACAAATAGTGTGAAATCGCCGGCAGTGGCAAGCAGGCTGCCGCTACCAGTGACAGTTAATCGGCTGATATCGGTTACTTCGACTTGAACGTTGTAGTTTTTATCAACGTAACTTGAATCATACGGTTTGGCTGGATCGATTTTTTCAGCTACGGTGTCGACGTCAACTATCGCTTCGCCATTTGCGTCAAGCTGCACATAACCATCTTTGAGGAAGTCACCGCCATAACTACCACTGTTGGAATTCGAACCTTCCCAATCGTCAAAGAAGCTGAAGTAAGCGGGTCTCTTCATTAAGGCATAGCGACCGCCCCAGTTTGAGGAGTTGTATATTGAGTATTTGACACGCGCGTTCGCCACAGCTCCGCCGAAATAATAGGTGGCGTGAACTTTCATTTTGCCTTTCTGACCCGCCACTATGCGTGGTGTTATGGGTGTAACCTCAACCTGGTATTCAGGTTTGCGATATTGCGCTATTTCAAAGTATTCATAGGCAGTCGAGCCATCTGGATAGGTGAGATTAATGCTGTAACCGCCAGTCTTTCCGTCGGCTGGGATTTGCACAAGTCCATGGAAACTGCCGTGAGCATTTGTTGTTAAATCGCCTGTCGACAAGCTGTTGCCGTCAGGATCTTTTACTTCCATAGTGAGGGTTATGTTTGCACCAGGATTTTTATATCCATTGATTGTTTTTTCGCGTGACAGACCCTTGAAGTAAACGATTTGTCCCAATCTATATACTGGTCTGTCTGTGTAGCAGTAAGTTTTGTACTTGTCTGATTCGCTTGTGTAAAAGCTGACGTCGCCATAAGCTCGATTTGGACCGCTCATGCCAATCACGTCCAAGGTTGAACTTCCAGTTTGGACTTGTTCCGCTGGGGTGAATGGTATGCGCACGAAGCCATCCAGCCCGGTTTTGCCTACCTTTGGTGTAGTTAGATCGAAACCGCATTTGATCGTTGCGCCTGCCACTGGTTTCAGTGTATTCAAATCAATTGCTCGAACCAGTGTTTCATTAGGAGCTTTCTTAACGATAAGACCGAGGTCGGTTACGGTGAACCAGCTGTAATCAGCTGCCGGTGGAGCTCCGTTTGTAGATACTCCGGTTGCTTCAATGACGTAGTCTCCTTGAGCAAGAGGCTGATCGCATTTGAATTGAGCGTTTGATGCATCATCCGAATCACTGATCAATTGACGTGTGAACTGCACCACGCCTTTATCGTTAGCAAATGGATTTTGGGGGTTCTTGTGGTCGCTAACGATTAAGTGAAAATCTGTTCCCAACTGAAAGAAACTGCTGGTTTTTGTCAGCGTGATAATGTCTTTTTTGAATAGCTTGAGATGTGCTTCGCGCACTCCCGTTCCACTCACCCAAAAGCTCGGCTTATCTTTGGATGTGAAGACGCGGACGTTTGCGCCCACCGAAATGCTCGGTTGAATCAACGCCATCTTTACTGGATTGGGCAAGTCGGTAACTACGGCTTCGCCGACAAAAAGATTCTCCACATACTCGTTGCCAAAGCCAGGTGCTCGAACTTTAAGGTGATACTCGCCGACAGGCAGTTGATCGATTTTGAAAGTACCGTCTGGTTTGACCCAAACGCCACGTTCGTCAGAGTTGGTGCCTCTCGGTCCAATCGCGATTGCATACGCTTTGTGTTTGCTTAGGTCGTAGGAATATAATCCGAATTTTTCTTGCTGCAAGGCGATTGTCCCGGCAAGAGAACCTGTGGGTTTATCGAGATAAACTGCCGCACCCAGCAGCATCAAAACCTGCAGGATAATAAACTGCCAAGAGATCAGGACATTGCCTTTCGACGAACGCGGCGCACTATCATTTAAATACATCTGCTTTGATCCTGTAAATCTGGCATGGTTGATTTGACGCGATTCCGGCTTTTACTTTGCACATCATTAGTTGGTAGTGTGCATCTATTGCTTCGCCCGGCAAAATCACGGCTGTTTTTCTTGCTGAGCGAACCATCAATCCATACATCAATGGATTTTGATCACGCATCGAACTAATGGGTTCCACACTTCGGATAACTGTAACTTGTGGCTTGAGCAAGTTCCATTCATTTGATCTGATTTTTTTGTAGCGATATTCCTTCGAAAGAGCTGCCTCAGTTGTATATACGACACCAACAACAAGATTAGGATATTGTGGAGAAATTGATCCCCAGCAGGCCCTCGTCTTTCCTTTTCGACTGAGAGTGACGAAAAGTCCCGCTGGCTTTTTGAATTTGACCGGCACAGCAAACGATTGCGCTAGCTCGTCGAAATTCTTGAATTGATTCGATTCGCCGAAATGCAACGCCATAGTCTGGCGCACAACTTCAGGCAGCGAATCGACAGGTTGAAGTTTTGCCGGGGTTTCTGTCAATGCTAAAGCTGATTGGCAGCTGCAAGCTGCGATCAAAACAATCCTGAGAAGCACAGCAAAAAAATGCACGTCAAGCTCCCAACAATTTCTGAAGAACTGTGTTTCCCTTTGCAACTATTATGGAGTCCAACGATTAAACTGGTGGGATAAGGGTGTTGCAATCCTGTCAAATGACTGTGAAGGGCTTGTTAAACCGGGCAGCTTGCGGAGTTTGCAGCTTTTAAGCATCGCTCCCCTCAGGGAACAATAGTCTATCCTCAGATATTCAAGCCTTGGAAGGCGTAGATGACCGACGATCTCGATTCGACAAATAGTATAGGACGCAGGCGCTTTTTAAAGTCCATATTTGGATTAGGCGCCGTGGTGGACGAGGCCGTTGAGGCTAAGGCGCCGGAAGTGATACCACAACCTGGGAGCGCCGGCATCCTTGCCGGCATCGAGAGAGCCGCACCTGTATTTATTTGGGCTGATTTGAAAACGGGACAAGTAGGTTTTCCAAGTGGTTTGAATCTTGGCAGCGGTATGCCTGGCTCAACAATGAAATTAGTGGCGGCAGCTGCATTGCATGAGGAATCGCTGATCAGTCCAAATCAAATTTATGAATGTCCAGGTCACATCACTTTGCACAAGCAAACGTTTAATTGTTTGCATGCGCATGGACGTGTCAATTTGACTCACGCGATTGCCAAATCATGCAACGTGTTTTTTGTTCTTGCTTCTGAGAAATTGCATACGTCTACATTTTTAGATTACGCTAGAAAGTTTGGCTTGGATCAGCCTGTTGCGGGACGTCAGTCTGGTGCATTTCCAGCAAAAGCGAATGGACCTTCATACCGTTACGTTTTGGGACTTGCAGAAGACATGCAGCCGAACAGCCTGCAGATTTTGAGAATGAGTGCCATCGTTGCCACCAAGGGCGATGTCCCATTTTTGCATAGCGCGGAAGATTCTGCCGATGGAGAAAGATTTCGTTTGCAACTATCCGATGGCACGTGGCATCGATTGCAGCAAGGCATGGAATTGGCATGCACTGAGGGGACTGCCCAGAAACTTGATCCGGAAAACAAGTTGCATATCGCTGCCAAAACAGGAACTGCACCGCGAGGAAATAAATTCAGTTCATGGATCACTGGCTACTTTCCTACAGATGCTCCAAAGCATGCGTTCGTTTTGAATTCGACTGCTGGAACCAGTCAAGAAGCCGCGGTGCCTCAGGCGCACAAGTTTTTGTTCGCTTCGGACTGGCCTTAACTCGAAGCGGATGCGATTTTTTGCCGGGCACCATATACGGTGAGCCTGGGAGCGCCGCCATCCCTGGCGGCACTTAGTTTCTAATTCGAAGTCCCATTAGAGAATTTTTGATGCCGGCTGGAAGCCGGCGCTCCCAGGCAACGTAATTTCCCCATGTAAGACGGCCCGGCTAGTGATTATTATCTCTGCACGGCAAGAGAGGACGGGATACGGTGCCTGGCGACAGCTACGTAAGTGAGACCATCAAGACGCCAGCAGCCCAATCAGACGGGTGGCTAGCCGACAATGTCTTGCATCCATTCGTCAACGGCACCGGTGTAGTTCGGCTCTACGACACGATAGCCGACAAACCTGCCGAGAATCTCCATGTTCCAACTGCCCAGTCTTTCAGTCCTGACTGGTGTGTTCAGTCTCTTTCATCTGCAGCAGGAGCAATTCTGCCCTATGTGATAGCCGGAAAAGTAACTGGTATGGGAATGCGAGCGGTTGGTGAAGAACTGGGACTGACTGGCGCCTCGGCCAGACTGATGACCAGCGAAAGTCTCGCTCTGACAGGCGGCGCCGGAATCTACGAGTTCGCCCAGAAGCCACTCGAAGGTCAAACTCGTTTGGGCAATGCCGCCGGCACTATGGCCGGGTTCGCTGTGTTCACTGGCGGGAACCGCCTATTTGGAGAAGCCTTACCGCTCTCGTCGAGCTGGTTGGCAAAAGGCGCCAGTCGATTCGCTGTTGGTTCTGTGGGCGGTCTGGGAAGTTATGAAACCACCAATTTGGTAGCAGGCTTACAGGGTGTGCACCATCAAGAAAGCTGGCAGGAGCGCTGGCAAACGATGGCCCAGGGCGGCTTCATCAACGTTGCTCTGCCTGTCGTTCAAGAAGGTGCAAACAAGGCTGTCGATTATGCCGTTCACTCCCAGCCGTGGAGCAAGGGCATGCCTGTTGGGCGTGAGCTAAATAACGCGCAAATTAGCGACTCTCTTTTGCAGGAGCTAGCCCACGAGAATCCGCTCGCCCGCGTCAAGAGACTGACCGGCCAAGATACTGAAGCACAAGCCAATGTGCCGGGTAACGCAGTCATTCTGAATGCTGATGATGGATCTGCCAAGCTCGCTCATGAACTCACACATCTCAGTTTGGCGCGAGACGCAGAGCCGTTTTATCGCCAGATAGGCGACCTGAGCAAAACCAATCCCCAAGCCGCTGAGCAGGCGTTCTACAACCTGAGGGCAAATATAGAGGCTGCGGCAAGAACAGTAGAAAATCAAGTTCAAGCAAGAACCGCAGGCGAGCCTGCACATCAAGTTGTCGCCGATCCCAAGGCCCTGGGAAGTGAGATAGCCGCTAACGGCAAAACATACAGTGACACCTGGAAAGCAGAGTGGCAGGAATTCAAAGTTGACCCTTCTTTCCGTCCGTCGGTGGAATATGGCGGCAAAGGCATTCTCAAGTCCACTGATAACTATGAGCAGTGGATGAGTGATCAGATCAAGGTCGTGCCTGAAGATCTCGCTCAAAAGCACGCAGATATGTCTTCCGACGTATTCAAGTTTATGAGAGGCACCTATTATCGTTGGGCACAAAGATTTCCGAAGTTATTGCCGCAGTTGAATGAAGCGCCGATTGTAAACTCAGTAGGTGACTTGCATGTCGACAACTTTGGCACATGGTTAGACAAGAAGGGACGACTGATCTGGGGAGTGAACGATTTTGATGAGGCATATCCGCTGCCTTATACAAACGACCTCGTCAGACTTTTGACCAGCGCCAACATATTAAGGCAGCAAGGAAAACTTCAACTCTCGTTGAAAGAAGCATCCGAAATTGTGTTAGACGGTTATCGCCAAAGCCTTAAGGATGGTGGCGATCCATTCATTCTTAGCCAAAACAAAAAACTCGGTAAACTTGCTGAGCAGCAGATGCCCGAGGACGCGGAGTACTGGAAAAAATTAGATGCTCAGCTGGCCGGTCAGTCTGGTAAAAATGTGCCCAAAGACGCCAAGCAAGCACTCGAAGATGCAATGCCTGAGCCGAATCTTCCTTTGCGTTTTGGTCAAAGACGAGCCGGAATGGGAAGTCTCGGACGCGAACGATTTGTTGCTCGCACTGAGGTCAATGGTGAAAACGTTGCGCGCGAAGCCAAGGCTCTGCTGCCTTCAGCCAATTTCTTTGCCTCTGGCATAACCAAAGTGAAGAACTATTTCGACGAAATCACAGGCCATGCTGTTCGCGAGCAAAACCCGTTAGTGACAGCGCACGATAATTGGATGGTACGTGAACTTGCTCCAACTAGCTCGAAGATTGACCTTGCCGAGCTGACCCGCATCAGAGATGAGCGTCGCCTCCTCTGGGCGATGGGTTACGAAACAGCTAACATTCATCTGGGAACCAAAGGTGCTGCCGATGCCATATTGAAAGACCTGAAGACTCGCAATGAAAATTGGCTAGTTGATGCCGTCAAGACGATGACGAAGGATGTCAAAGAAGATCAGAAGTACTGGTCTGATAAGCATTGAATTTACAGCGATGTGCTGATGTGGTCTTGTTCGAAGCGCGCGCGACGCGTGCGCTCCAGGGTTAGGCCGAGAATAATTTCCTAGTTTGATTCGCCGTATCACTCTAGCGCGAGTTTAGGTATTTCTGATCACTTCCACTGGGCATGGTGCTTGCAGCACAACTTCTTGCGAAACACTGCCCAGCCAAAGCTTGGATAGTCCGCCGTGTCCTCTTGAGCCCATTATTATCAGCTGTGCATCCCATTCGGCTGCCTTTTTGAGGATTTGCTCGCCTGGCTCACCTTCGAGGACGTGCGTTGTAATTTTGTTCGCAAGCACTGTGTTTAACTTCTCACCTGATTTGATCAGAAACTGTTGTGTGTGATCTACTGCTTTTGCTCTCTCGAGCGCGAGATTGCTTTTGTAGAGAGCGCTAAACCCGTCGCCATGCGCATTTGCAAGAGGATTCAAAACGCCGACCAATTTCAACTCGGTCTCAGGCTTCCATGGCAGTTTCAAAATCCAATCTAATGCCTTCCGCGAATGATCCGAATTATCGATTGCCACCAGCACGCGCTGCAATCGGAGATCACCAACTCCGCCGGGGCGTCTGGCGATCAATGTCGAGCACGAACCATAAAGCAACACTGTTTGCGACACACTGCCCAAGAGTATCCGTGCCAATCCGCGTCGACCACGAGCGCCCATGACCACCAGGTCTGCGGGCCAATTTGCGGATTGTTCAATGATCACATCCTTACTTTCACCAACCATGACGGTACTGTCAACGGTGGCATGCGGAAATCTCTTTTGTACTCGCTCGACTACACGTGCAACAAACTCTTCGGCTTCACCGACTGATATAATCAGATCGACAACTGACAAGATTCTAATTTCGCTTCCTTGTGGCCATTCCCGCATCAGCAGGACATCTACAGGCACTCTGGAATGCTCGGAGTTGTCGATAGGAACGAGTATTTTCACTTTTGAATTCCTGTGCGTAGTTTGCCTTAAATAGCTCATTGACATTAAAGAAGTAAAGGCGCAGATTCTTATACAGCTCGAATGGAACAAATGTTGAGCTGAAGGCTTCTTATCCTCATCCGGGGATCGCCTACAAGAAGCGCCTGTGCACATTGCGGGGCTACACTGCAGATTGCCAGACTAGCGAAGCTACCCGGTACTACAGCCAAACTGCTCGGCATAATCTCAGAATAGCCTATCCGCGATTGCACTTCGCAACCTGCTCAGGCAGATCTAGATGCTAAACACGGAGGACGTTCCATGGCACTCGCTAAATGCACACATCCCGGATGCACCTGTCTGCCGGCTCCCGGTATGATCTATTGCAGCACCAGTTGCGAATTGGTTGAAGAAGAAAATATCGACGTCCCGATAAGCTGTGTATGTGGGCATCCTGGCTGTGATCCGCGCGGTAGGGTCCGATCGGTTAATCCAATTGAATTTTTGGATGCAGAATCGAGCCACTAGGCATGAGTCGATCTTCTTGTTAAGTCGAGCAGCTTGCTGCATAGACTATCTTAGGATAAACTGCCGCGCATCTTGGTTTTCATTCTTCTGTTTTTGCTGATTGTTATGGCGCCGCCAACCTTAGCGGCTATGCCCGCTCGGCTTACCATTCATCTTTTCGAATCCCATCCTCCGTCCAGCCGTCTGAACGTTGATGGTCCGTTTCGTGTGATTGAACCAGCTCGCGCCGTTCCGACGGGAAAATATTATTTCGAGTCATCGGGCGGAGTCATCCACCTTCGATCTGTTCTGAAAAATCATCCATTCCGCATGGATGCGCAGAAATTTTCTCTCACTTCCGGTCATGGCGTGGCAATGCAGTACAGCACGAGCAAACCAAGACGCTATAAGGGAATATTGAACATTCGCCGCGACCGAGACAATCTTCAGGTTGAAAACGTTGTGTCAGCGCGTGATTACATAATGAGCGTAGTTGGCAGCGAGTCCGACATTTCGTTTCCACTTGAAAGCGCCAAGGCACAGGCGGTTCTGACTCAGACGCGTGTCTACAGGACACGCCCCGGTGACTCCATAGGTGATTCGACACAGCAGGAGTCATATTTCGGCACCGCCTATGTTACTCCGCTTGTAGAAAAGGCTGTAGGAAGCGTTTGGGGGCAAATTCTCACCTACCATAATGAACCGATTCACATTTTCTATCACTCAACGTGCGCCGGTAGCACCAGTGATGCCTTCAAAGTATTCGGCGAAGGAGCCAGCAACATGCCTTACATGCCGTGTGTGCGGTGTGATTTTTGCCGCGACTCACCCTTTTGGAAGCCAACGCGGACGCGCATCCCGCTTGCAGATTTGACCAAGGAATTTGGATCAGTACCCGACATCAACTCATACGATTGTGCGAAGCGCCCAACTGGCTTGACGCTGCATCAAGGTGGACGAATCGTAGATATATCGGGATATCAATTCTGGATCAAGCTTGGTCAGCGCTTTGGTTGGGATAAGGCGCCGGGAACACGCTTTCAAATGCGCGGTAAGGGAGACTACGTAGAAGTCGAATCCACCGGGGCTGGTCACGGCGTCGGCATGTGTCAGTGGGGTGCTGCTGGGATGGCGAAACAGGGCAAGACTTACAGCGAAATTCTCAGGTTCTATTTTCCAGGCACTGTAGTGCGGAAATTGTGAGGAACCAGCCGTTCTTTAAGAAATGAGCGCGGATTTTCAATCCGCCCCGAACTAATCACCAATCCAACATGGAGCGTTAGTGCGGGCTATGGGCGGCAAGGATTGCCGCGCTCCATTTCTCGCGGTAACACGCGCAGTAAGTTTCTTAGTTATTGCCGCCAAGGTAGCGCGTCACCAGCATTAGCGAATCGTCTTCAGGTCTTGCGTATTCAGCCAGTAAAGCATCAGCTACGACTCTAGGTTTTCCTTCAATCGGCATGGCGCCTGCGAATTCGGGCTTGATCCCCGTGGTGGCAAGAATGAGAACGTCTCCCATGCGTACGGGATAGGTTGTATCGCGAATTGTGAATTGGTTGTCGCCGACAAAACCTTGCTGAAGCTTCAACCAGTTGTAGCGAGGGTCGGCTGTAGGACTACGGTGGTAGAGGAATCCCTGCACATTACCGACGCCGAACCAATTAGCTGTATGGTATGAAGTGTTAAAAATGGTCGCGCTGATTGAACACCCACCGGTTTCTTTGGCACATCGGTCGGCTCGATTAAAAAGGTCAACCAAGGAATGATGGGTGAAGCCTTCAAATACTTCGGCGGCTGCCTTCGCTGCCCTGTTTCCGTCTTTTCCGTCTTGAGTAGCGTCAATGACGGCAATCAAAAAACCGCTTGGTGTCGACTTAACGACAGAAGTGAGAGGGCTTTTTTGCTCAGCAACTTTGACGCTGCGTCGCCCCACGGCCCATTCCACGACTGAACTTTGTTGCTGAAGTTGTTTAGAATCGATGCTCATTTGTAGGTCCTACATGCTTAGAAACGCGCCGTTGCGCAGCCGGTAATGATATCATTCCAAATAACTTTGTTGCGGTAACGCTTAGGAAATCAGAATGATGATTCCCGCCAGAGAAGTTCCTTCAGGACTGACAGCCGATGAATACTTGAAGTTAAGTATTCAGTATTTGCTTATGAATTGGAAAAAGCAGATGGTTATTGCCGCCAAGAAAGCCATGGAAGGCGGTAATCCCATGAAAACTCGGCAGGTTGAAGGTCTTAGTGACGAGGAATACAAAAAACTTGGCATGATGCTGGGCATCGTCGAAACGACCATGGAAATTGGTGATCAAGCAAATGAGGTAGTCCGCTCAGCCTTTGAAGCAATGCACCAGGCAGCCTCCTTTGCTGACCAGGCTCTTGATGAGTTCGAGCCGATCATCGAAGTCAAAAATGAACTTCAAAATACGCTGAAATCGTGGACCGAACAGGCTGCCGAAGCGATCAATAAAGCGGTTGAAGAAATATTGCTGCCCGCTCTTGGATTGCCAACCAGAGACGTCCCTCAAGGCATGTCGGCGGAAGAATATTTCCGCATCGCCAATCAATATAAAACGATGGGATGGACCGAACAGGCTCGGGATGCGCTTTTGTTGGCCAATGAAATCGATCCTAATGATGTCGGTCCCAAAGCTTTGAGGTACCTGCGCACCAAGATTCCGCGCCATCCGGTGCCGCATCATGCAGTCAAGAAAAATATCTGGGGCCACAGCCTGTTTTTGCGGGGCGAACTGGATAGTGCCAAGGCGACGTTTGAAGAGTTGATCAAAAATTATCCTGACTTTGAATGGCCATACGGGAATCTGGGCGCTGTCTACATTCAACAGGGAAAAATCAGCAATGCGAAAGATGTTCTATCTAAAGCGCTAGACATCAATGGGGACTATTTGAACGCCTGGCTTCATCTGGCACGGGCTCGGGCTGCCGTTCTCGAAGTGCGAGAAGCTCAAAGTTGCATTGATAAGGCGGTTCGCCTTGACCCTGATGATCAAGCCGTGCAATCGCTAAAGACTCTTATTGAATTCTTGGGTTCTATATAGTGGAGCGCGGCTGACCACAGCCGCCCATGATAACGAATCGAGGCGGGTCTGGAGACCCGCGCTCATTTTCCGCCCGCTTGCTGCGCAGGCCATCCTAGGATAGACTTGTCGACTCATCAATATCTAAAGCAAGGAGCTGATCGATGCAGTCTCAACTTCGCAAAATTGCGTCCGCCAAAGCCAGTCAATTCCAGGAATCGGTAATCCGCGAAATGTCTCGCTTGGCTGCGCAGCATAAAGCAGTCAATTTGGCCCAGGGATTGCCTGACTTTCCGTGCCCCTCTGAGCTTAAAGTGGCTGGTGCACAAGCCTTGAATGACAACATCAATCAGTACGCAGTCACTTGGGGTGATGCGTTGTTACGCCAAGCAATTGCTGAGAAGTGCAAAAAGTATTCTGCCATGACAGTCGATCCTGATACTGAGATCACGGTTACTTGCGGTGCCACCGAAGCTATGGTGGCGACCATGCTGGCGCTTGTTGATCCCGGCGATGAGGTCATTGTTTTCGAGCCATTTTATGAAAATTATGGACCTGATGCCATCTTATGTGGTGCTACTCCGAAGTATGTTTCGATGCATCCACCCAATTGGGACTTCGATCCAGCTGAGTTGGAGAAAGCTTTTAACGACAAAACTCGGGCCATCATTTTGAACACCCCGCATAACCCGACTGGGAAAGTTTTTTCGAAAGAAGAATTGCAAGACATTGCTCGCCTTTGCCAGAAGTGGGGCGTGCTAGCCATCACCGATGAGATTTACGAGCACATTCTCTATGATGGTGCCAAACATTATTCAATTGCCTCCTTCCCCGGAATGGAAGATCTGACGGTGACGATCAACAGTTTATCCAAAACATATAGCGTCACTGGATGGCGAGTTGGTTGGGCCATCGCTAGCAAAGAATTGACTTTACCGATTCGCAAAGTGCACGACTTCTTAACGGTAGGTGCCCCGGCTCCGCTGCAGCGAGCAGGCGTCACGGCGCTCAAACTGCCGGAAAGTTATTACACCGAACTCGAAGCGGAGTACAACGTCAGCCGTGCTTTCATGTTGGAAACGCTTGATAAGGTCGGTATCCCATATTTCGTTCCAGAAGGCGCCTATTACGCGTTCTGTGACATTAGCTCTTTTGGTTATGATAACGACCTTCATTTCACAAAACATTTGGTCGAGCAAATTGGCGTTGCTGTAGTTCCAGGAGCCAGCTTCTTTGGTTCTGCTGCCAAGCTTGCCCGCAACTATGTGCGCTTCTGTTTTAGCCGTCAAATGGATACCCTGGTCGCCGGCAGAGAACGTTTGCTTAAGCTCAAGCACGCTTAAATCTCAGTCCTGAAAGCCGACCTGAAACCCGAGAGCGCCGATCTCACTAGCGTCTTAGCTTCCCGTCCATGATGATCAGCATTCCGTTTCAATAACCAAATGCGGTACTAATACGAGAATATTTCGCATTAGCTGGATATTCCGGCTATTCAGCGCTAGCATATCGGTATCTGAACTTGTTAATCTCATGTCACTCAAAACCGTTCCACTACTTTTCGCTCTTCTCTCCGCCGTGTTCATGCATGGATGTGAACGACATGCACAATCGTCTGAGATGACTCTGCCGCTGCCTTCTAAATCGCAGATCGCCCCAACGGGCTCAAGCGATATGGTGATTCTCAATCCCCAGGCCGTTGAACTTTCGGGGATTAAATCAACTCTGATAATCTCCGAGCCGGGCACTGCACAGATAAAAACCACAGGCGAAATTAAAGCAGCCGAACCGAACGTTTTTCACATCAGTTCCCTTGTTGTCGGTCGGGTTATCGCTGATAAAGCCAATCTTGGTGATTATATAAAGCAGGGACAAATTCTCGCACAGATCCAAAACGCTCAAGTGACAAAGGTGGCGGGTGATTACATCCACCAGTTGCATCAAAATGAAGTTGAGCAACAACAAGCCAAAGCGAAATTAGCGCTGGCTGAGAGAACTCTTGAGCGTGTCACTCAGCTCAACAAGGAGGGTATTGCGCCTCAGAAAGACGTTTATGCAGCCCAGAATGCAAAAGAATTGATCCAAATCGAATTGGCGGGATTGAAAGAGCACACAATCCATATCACAGCGGAAACGAAAGAGTTGCTTAAACAGTATGGCGTGCAAATGTCCGAAACATATGACATTCATAAGGTGCCCTCAAGCAGCCCACTGCTATCACCTCGAGCTGGTGTGATTATTGAGAAATCAATTACTCTTGGCGATGTGGTTGATACTTCCAAGCCACTTTACGTGGTGGCAGATCTCTCTAATGTCTGGCTCGATATAAATGTTTTTGACAAAGACATCTCCACTGTAAGAGTCGGTCAATCCATTGTTTTTCGAAGCGACAGTTTACCTGGTCGTGCCATCCCCGGGCGGATCAGCTACATCAAGCCTCAGGCCGGAGATAACAAGACTTTCGTGGCGCGCGCTGTTTTGAATAATCCGGGATTTCTTTTGAAACCTGGTATGTTCGGTCAAGTTGAAATTGAAGCTGCCAATGTCTCCAGGGGGGCGTACATACCCGACGGCGCTTTGCAGCGCTTCAATGACGAAATTTTTGCTTTCATTGACCGAGGAGACTGCCACTATCTGAAACGCAAAATCACGTTGGGTCAGCGAATAATGGATGGATATATAGTCACCTCTGGTATCGCTGTTGGTGATCGTGTTGTTACCTCGGGCGCCTTGACGCTTAAGGCGGAATTGTTGAAAGGTACAATTGGGCAGGGCGAGTAAGTCGAATGGAAGATTTCTTCGCAGGGCTAACGAGGTATCGACTGGCGGTATGTCTTGTCTTCGCGGGCTTCTTCGCCGCAGGCATCTATGCTTTGATGCGTTTACCGATCGACGCCTTTCCTGATCTGGCAAACAATCAGGTCCAGGTTTTAACCGAGGCCCCTGCCATGGGTCCCTTGGAAGTTGAGCAACTCGTCACCATTCCGATCGAGTCGATTATGAATGGTTTGCCAAACGTAGTGCAGATCCGCTCTTTATCTAAATATGGATTGTCCGTTGTCACCGTCGTTTTTAAAGACAACGTCGACACGTACTTTGCCCGACAGATTGTCTTCGAGCGGCTTCAGACCGCAAAAGCGCGCATTCCTTCTGAATGCATTCCCCAACTTGGTCCGACCAGCACGGCGATGGGGGAGATTTTTCAATACACCGTATCTGGTGCCGGTAAATCACTCACTGACTTGAAGACCCTACATGAATGGGACATCAAATATCAACTGCGGACTGTGCCGGGTGTGGCTGAGGTCAATACGTGGGGCGGTTTTACGGACGAGTACGTCGTTACCGTGGAACCAACTAGATTGCAGCAATACAATTTGACCATTCAGGATGTATTCAGCGCTATTCGGCAAAATAACGAAAATTTCGGTGCCGGTATTATCGATCACGAGAAAGAACAATACGTTGTGCGCGGAATTGGACGAGTTAATTCGATTGAAAATATCGAGAACATCATTGTAACCAGAAAGAAGGACGTGCCCGTACTTTTGAAAAACATTGCTACGGTGGGGCATGGTACAGCACTGAGACAAGGTGCCTCAACTAAAAATGGTGAAGGAGAGGTTGTTGTTGGCTTGGTGATGATGCTTAAAGGTGACAACAGTCGAGAAGTTATTCAACGTGTTAAAGATAAAATTCGGGATATACAAAAGACACTTCCGGAAGGCGTTGCATTGCAACCGTTTTACGATCAATCAGGACTGGTCGAGCAAACGATTGACACTGTGCGAAACAATCTTCTTGAAGGCGGCTTCCTTGTAATTTCTGTGCTTCTGCTGATGGTCGGTCATTTTAGGGCTGCTGCAATTGTCGCTCTAGCAATACCACTTTCCATGACCTTCTCATTTATTGGTATGCGCTGGCTTGGTATTTCTGCCAACATTATGAGCTTGGGTGCTGTTGATTTCGGCATGATTGTGGACGGCTCTATCGTCATGGTTGAAAACATCATGCGCAACATGTCCAATGCTGGTACGGCGAACAAGAACGAAATCATCCAACTTTCTGTCAGGCAAGTTTGTCGACCAATTCTCTTTGGCATTCTCATAATCGCCGTGGTTTACCTTCCAGTGCTCTGTTTGGAAGGCATGGAATACAAAATGTTTGCCCCAATGGTGATCACTGTTTGCTCGGCCTTGTTTGGGTCGTTGCTTATCTCCTTGATTTTGGTGCCTGTGTTATGCAGCCTGCTGCTGCCGAACAGAATTAAAGAACGCCAAAGCATCATTCTAAAACTAATCACGCCACCGTATTTGATGTTGTTCGATTGGGTCGTCAGAAACAGAGTATTGACCATCGCCCTGGCTGGAATAGCACTTTGCCTTTCTTTGGGCTCTGTCCCGTTTCTTGGTACCGAGTTCGTGCCAAAGCTTGATGAAGGCGACATCCTCGTTGAGATCAAAAACTTCCCCAGCATTTCGCTGCAGGGAGGACTCGAAGTTGCTACGCATGTAGAAGCGTTGATTAAGCGAATCCCAGAGGTTAAGACCTGCGTATCTCGTACTGGTCGACCTGACTTGGCTACAGACCCTATGGGTGTCTATGCGTCTGATGTGTATGTGATCCTAAAACCTAAAAATGAGTGGCGTGCAGGTGTGACCAAGGAATCAATTACACAGACAATCCGAAAAGCCTTAGAAACACAAATTGCAGGAGCACAATTCAATTTTACGCAGCCGATCGCCATGCGTGTCGACGAACTTGTTTCAGGAGTTCGTGCGGATGTGGCCGTGAAGCTATTTGGCGATGATATGGATTATCTGCAACAAGAGGCATCCGAAATACAAAAGATTGTCGGCTCCGTTAAAGGCGCTACTGACTTACAAATTGAAAAAATATTCGGCACGGCTCAAATCCTGATCATTCCCGATCGCAGCAAACTGGCGCGTTATGGCATCACTGTCGATGAAATTCGGCAAATTTCTGAAACTGCCATTATCGGCACACCGGTGTCGCAAGTATTAAGTGGTCGTCGGCGATTTGACTTGCGCGTCAAATTACCGAAGGGCAGCAATCTTGAACCTGCCAATGTTGGAGATTTGCTTGTCGAAACCGCAAGTGGTGCGCGCATTCCTTTGAGCCAACTTGCTGAGATCCGCATGGAGCAAGGAATGGAGGTTGTAAACCGAGAGTTTGGACAACGTCGCATTGTCGTTCAATGTAATGTGCGCGGTAGAGACGTTGGCTCATTTGTTGCTGAATGTCAGCAAAAACTTGCTGCTGGCGTTAAATTGAACCCCGGTTACTACATGACGTGGGGCGGTCAGTTTGAAAACCAAGAGCGAGCGATGAAACGCCTCTCGTATGTTGTACCGATTTCAATTTTGATTATCTTCATATTGCTAACGATCACGTTCGCCTCAATAAAAGAAGCGTTGATCGTTTTGCTCAACGTTCCCTTCGCACTGATTGGCGGGGTGCTCGCGTTGTGGTTGCGCGGAATGTATCTGAGTGTTCCGGCCACGATTGGATTCGTCGCCCTGTTTGGTGTCGCCGTGCTCAATGGGCTTGTGCTTATTTCTGCTGTGAACAGGTTGATTGCAGATGGACTGGATGTTGAGACGGCGTTGCGGAAAGGCGTTGAGAGCAGGCTGCGCCCCGTGCTCATGACTGCAATGGTGGCATCGCTCGGTTTTCTGCCGATGGCACTTTCTCAAGGGGCTGGAGCCGAAGTGCAGAAGCCGTTGGCGACGGTCGTGATCGGTGGTTTATGTAGTTCAACGATTCTAACGCTGCTTGTGTTGCCTGCAGTTTACGCGCTTGTCTTCAGAAAGCGCTCGGCACGTCGAGAGGAGCAAATCGCGGTTGAGCATTCGTCCGCAGAGCCGTGACGGTGAGAAATGGAGCGCACGCGTCCCTCGTGCTTCGAACAACACAAAACCAATTAGTCATCGATGAAGAAATGGAGTGCGGGTTTTTAACCCGCCTTGATCACCCCGAAGTGATCCGCCTTATAGTTATTGGCGGCTAGGATAGCCGCGCTCCATTTCGGTTCAACTGGACAAATCAACAAAGGCTTTTGCACAAAGCAATTGACCGACAACGCAGAAAATAAGTATTAGACCCGCTGGCATGAATTTCTTTGTTTTCATTAGACGCATCGCAAAGACAGTGTCTAAAAGAGCGTAAGTGATGAATGATGCGATCATGGCTTCTTTTACTTGGCCATTGCATGCGACGCCAAATATAATCGCCAGAATCACAGCACTGACAATGCCCGAGATCAACGAAGCCTTGCTCGAGGCTTTGACGTATCCCATAACACCGCCGCCAAGTACGAGGAACGCCATAATCAGCATGTAATTGCGCGCAATCTCGATAAAGCTAGTCAAATCAATCACCATCAGCAAGTATTGTGGACTAACTTACCATAGTGACATCTCACGTCTTCGTTAATTTGAACTCGTCCAGCGGAACTCCTTCGTCGTTCAACTGTCGCACGACCATGGTATCGCCATTAATATCACACGTTGTGAATGAATGGACTTCGCCATTGAACTTGTCTATAAAATCCACCTTTTCAGTTTGTTGCTTGACGCCATAAAGGTGAGCTCCACCGGCTCCTGTAATAACGTAAATCACCCCCTTAGGCTTGGTTACAGTTTTGCCGTTATATGCTTTGTCTAACCTGAATGTACCGGTGACAGTTCCGTCAGCGTTCATAACAGGTTTGTCGTCTTTCCTAACTGCTTTGAAAAATAGAGGATATGTTCGTTGATAGTTGTGCACGTGGCCGGCCCAAACAACGTCGACTCCGCATTCTTCGAAAATATCCGAGAGCAAGCGCATGCGCTGTTCCATGGAATGTTGAGTATCGTCGCTAAATCCCGGTTGATGGAACGTGACGAATTTCCAGCGTGCATTCCTTGCTGCATTAAGATCTTTCCTGACCCAGTCCCTGAGCGCCGAGTCAGTCCAATCCATGTAGTAATTTCCATCCAAAACTGTCCAATGGGAATTGCCGTAATCAAACGAATAGTTTGCCATGACCGGATAGTTGACGCCTGCGGATTGTAAAAAAGCTTTCTTGTTTGACTCGGTTCCGCTGAGAGGAGGAGCACCCTTGGCACCATTCTTGGTGATAGGTCCATTGTGTGGTTGTGACCACACAGTAAAATAGGCGAGCGCATCTGGAAATTTATTCAGGTCTGTACTGTTTGTGTCATTTGCAAATGCAATGTCGTGATTGCCTAAGACCGGCGCTAAAAGATGCGATCTCGTTATCGGTGCGCCGACCTTTGGATCAGCATGATCGGCGTTGTAGACTGGAAAAAAGCGGCTAGCGTACTCAGAAAACAGCCCGCGATTGTAGACAATATCTCCCGGCACCACAATTAGATCTGGATTCTGTTTACTACATTGGTACGCTATTTTTTTCTGCCCATCGGTTCCGGAGGCGCAGTCGCCAAAAATAGCTATGTGCAGCGGTTGTTCCGCAGTTTTGCGAGCCATGGAGGTCGCCTGAAACACTTCTTGCTTATTGATTCGCACTCTATAGTCGAACAGTTGTCCCGGTTTTAACCCACTGAGCTCGCATGCATAGATTTCCAGGTTTGGTTGTTGAGAATCCAAAAGCCGATGATGATGGATAGCATTTTTTACCTCAGTCCAAATCTGACTTTCGTGTGGTTTGAGATCAACTGCCCAATGTTTGTTTTCTTTGCTGAGCCAGAGTAATTCCTCTGCTTCAAGTGGTGCAAGCTGCGCGTGATCGCCGAGTTGCAAGTACGGTTTGGCAAAAAAAGGAGTTGTGGTTTCCGATTGATCAGCGGCTTGAGCAGTAGATCCACACGCCACAAGAAGTGTCGTTAGCAATGATGCAAAGCATGGTTTGAATTCGGTTGACATCGAAAGGATTCCCTTAAATTATGAGCTGAATCGCGAGACACTGAATAGCATTAAATTACTGATCTCTGCAAGGATAAAATTATCTGGCAGGAGCGCCGAGGGTATCCGCGGATACCCTGTCCGAGGAGGGCCTATCCGAGNNGCCTATCCGAGGAGGGCCTATGCAGCAAGCTGCTCGGCTCCTGCAGCAAGCTGCTCGGCTCCTGCAGCAAGCTGCCCGGCTCCTGCAGCAAGCTGCCCGGCTTATCTTCTTCTCCTCTAAGGATGGGCATTTTGAGCTAGACTTTTAAAAGCCCACGTCTGCGGTGTTGTATGTTTTTCTGCCCTGACTGTCATGTTTCAAATAGGTCAGATGCGAAATTTTGTCGCAAGTGTGGGAAATCGCGCTTGGATCTCGAGCGTGATGGCGTAACCGTGGCAGTTGTGAGTGCTGTTCAAACATTGGATAGCATGGTCGCGCCAGAAATTACCGACGATGCGAATCTGGAATTTCGTCAGTCTTCACCAAACGTAGAGGAAATCGAAGACAGCCTTGAGCTTGATGTCGTAGATAATGCACCACCGCTGGCTCTGAATATTGAGCAAGGCGAGTCTCTGGAAGCTCCTCCTGATCTGACTACACCCGAGTGCCCTTCTTGTTGGAAAGCTTTGCGGGCAACAGACAAATTCTGTTGCTGGTGCGGAGAGGCGCAACCTAACAGGGTTTTGCCATTTTTGAAGTTATGCCTTGAGTGCAACACATTCCTGCCCGAAAAAGCCAATTACTGCTACTCGTGCGGCACTGACGTGGGTTACAGCTCGCGCCGAAAGGTGCGAGTTCCTCACGAATTGTTCAAAGATGAAGAATCTGAATTCTTCCCTCGTTTTGACGCCTAGTACGCAGAAGAGCCCTTTTACAGAGTCTTTCGATATTGCCGCCTGCGTGTATCTTGTCTGATTTCCAAAAGATCTTGGAGCAATTGTTTGCGCTCGGGTCCATCCCAACGCTTGAGCCAATCAGCCGTTGCTTGCTGGATCATGCCACTTTTATCCGGTGAATTTGAACCGTACAATCGTTTCAGCTCAAGCCAAATTGATTGCAGTGCGGCAAGTTGCTCGATTGGCAACTTCACCGTATATGCCACGAATTTTCGCGACCCTGTGTTGAAAGGGTCGATCACAAAGGGAAGCTCTTCGACTTCCTCAACAGGTGTGCCTGAAGTCGATTGCGCTTTGTTCAAACGTTTTTCTTCTTCTTCGTCTTCAGCCATCGATTGTTTTCTCAAATTGGGCAGGAATGGGTCGTTGCACGCAAACAGCGTAGCCCTGATTGTAGCGGGTAAACTTGCAGGAGTACAAATTCTCTCCTATTCATGGGAGGATCACTAGGTAGATAGTTGATTTTTAGCGTTTTTAGCCCACAATCATGAGATGTCAGTGAGTAGCGTAGACAACGAGCCGGTAAATCCCCCAGGCAATCCAATGCCCCCACGTTCGCCTGGTCCTCAAGATGTGGTGAGATTGTTGATTCAGCGATTGATGCGCGACAAAATCTTATTGGGCTTAGTGATTGTCGGCGTGCTGACCATCTTCGTTGGCGTTGCGTTTACAAGTGACGATCCGAAACAGACGAGTAAAGCTACTCCCATCCCTGCTACCGACCCTAATAGACCGGCACCGGTTGCGGCTGCGCCTGCGCAGTCCCAGGCCCAGTCCCTGACTCCAGAGCTGGCCACTCAGTTTCTCAGTTGGTGGCTGACCAAGGCAATGGATTACAGCATAGGCACCGGTAAGCAAAGTCATCAAGAGGCTTTTCAGTGGATGACTCCTCAATCGATCCAAGCATTTCAAACGGGGTATTGGACGCCTGACATTGAGAACGCGGTCGTTACAGGGAAGGTTACCGCTGCATTCCAACCTGTTTCGGTGCAGGCTCAATTCATCAATCCTGACGGTAGTATTGTCGTAGCCATGAGCGGTGCACTTGTCATGCAAAGTGCCGGTACGCAACCTGCGACTCAACAGCTCTCCGCAGACTTTCTTGTTAAGCAAGAGAAAGAAGGATTGCGCATTGTCGGAATCAATATTCGCCCTGTGCCAGCGCAACCCGCCGCTCCCTACTAATTATTAGATCTTGAGTAATTAAACTCCGCAATTCAGTTGTTTTCGTTGTGGTATATTGGGTCCTCGTCTCATTTGTGACCCACCAAACAACTGAGTCGTGCCGTGCCGAGGTAGCTCAGTCGGTAGAGCAGAGGACTGAAAATCCTTGTGTCGCCAGTTCAATCCTGGCTCTCGGCAAATCTTATGCGGCTTTCCAGAAATGGAAAGCCGCTTTGTTTTCTGGGAGCGCCGGCATCCCTGCCGGCATCTAACCCGATAGCAATCTACATCTTGCACCGCCGCATCTAACCCGCTAGCAACCCGCTAACAGTCCACGTCGATGTTGTTACTGGCAACGCTCGATCGAATTTAAACCGATATCGGTTTAAATTCTCAAGGAGACTTAAGAGTCCTGTGGGGCAGCCTTTTCCGGCTTCATGTGATGGTAAAGGTAGAAGCCAAAACCAGCTAAGACGAATAGAACGATAGCGATATCAAATTTGTGCCATAGGTCGCGGAACATCTCCATGTTCTCGCCAAATTTGATGCCCACCCAGGTAAGGAAATAGCACCAAACCAGTGAACCGATGAAGGTAAAGAGACAGAACATCCCGAAGTGAGCTTTCAGAACTCCAGCTGGAAAGGAAATGAAAGTTCTTACGACTGGCAACATTCTGGCAATGAAAAATGTGATGTCACCGTACTTGTCGACCCACTTGTCTGCCAGTTCCAGGTCTTTGTTTTTAAGCAGGAACCACTTGCCATACTTTTGCAAGAATGGTCTACCTCCCCACATCCCCAGAAAGTACGAAGGGATGGAGCCGATTACGCAACCCACGGCGCCGGCTAACGCTGCTAGATGAATGTTCATCTTTCCTTGTTGCACAAGTATTCCTGCCGTGGGCATAATCGCTTCACTTGGCAAAGGAATATTGGCGGATTCAATGGCCATCATCAAGATGACACCAAGGTATCCCCAAGCCTGGACCCCATTTTTGATCATTTCCAAAATTGGGTCGATAAATTGGTGCAGCACAGGTATCACCTATATTACGATTGACGCGAACAGAGCAAATTTTACCGCTGTGCTCTCGTCATGACCTTTAGGAACTCTCACGGGAGCGCATATTCACTCGATATGGGCACTGAGTCTAAAACTCTTTACTTTACACTCGCCACAGCTGGTCACGTCGACCATGGCAAGACCAGTGTCTTGCGTGCTTTGACGGGTATTGATCCAGACCGCTTGAAAGAAGAAAAGCAACGCCAGATGACCACGGACATTGGCTTTGCCCATCTTAATTTCCCGACCGAATCGGACGGTTCGAATTTGGTGATCGGATTTATAGATGTGCCCGGTCATGGCAAGTTTCTCAAGAACATGCTGGCTGGTGTTGGTGGCATTCAGATGGCACTGCTTGTGGTGGCGGCTGATGAAGGTCCAATGCCGCAAACTGTCAGTCATGTCAAAATTCTTAGCCTGCTTGGTGTGCGCAAGGCACTCGTGGTGTTGACTAAGATTGATGTTGCGTCGCCAGGACGGCAGAAAGAAGTCGAACTCCTGGTGCGAAATTTACTTGAGCAATATCAAATTGAATGTTTGGGAATCGCGCCTGTTTCGAACACTGAGGTGACTGGATTCGACAATTTGAAACGGCAATTAAGCCAAGTAGTATTGCAATTGGATCGACCAACTACGTCTGGTGGAGCGCTTCTGCCTATCGATCGAGTCTTCAGCAAGTCTGGTTATGGTGTTGTGATTACAGGCACGTTGGTAAGCGGTTCTCTTGCCGTTGGAGAGTCGATTTCAATTGAACCGGGTGGAATCAAAGGACGAGTGCGTGGACTCGAAACTTTTAAAAAGCAGATCGAACGGGCCGAATCTGGCCAACGTTTAGCGGTAAATTTGTCGCTGAAAGAGAATAAACCCCTGACACGTGGGCAGGTTGTCGCTAACTGGAATCCGCCAGTGGTCAATACGTTGATCGCGCGCATTGAGCAGGTTGGCCCGGCAAGCGAATGGGTGAAAAAGTCTGATTTGGAAGATCAGCCGGTGCGACTTTATCATGGAACAGCCGAATGTTTTGGGCACCTCAGGTGGTGCCAAGTAATTGAAACGGCTCAATCTCTAATAGTGCAGATTGTCTTGACTGATCCAGTTGTCGCAGAACCAGGAGACCGGTTCGTTTTACGTTATGGCGATGAAGGGATAACTGGCGGCGTAATCCTCATGAATTCGCGTCCTCGCTGGATGACCAGACAGAAGTTAAACACATTCGCGGATCAATTAGTCCGACATGATTATAGTTCTGCCGCTGAGTTTTTCTTGGATAACATGTCTCAACCTGCTGTAAAGAGTGAATCATTAGCCGATTTTGTTCCAATCGAAGACAGGACGCGGGTTCTCGAAAATGGTATTTCAGCGGGGACGATCCTTCAAGTTGGAGGTTTCATCATCGGAACTCATCGCGGTCAGATGTTGAAAGATCAGATAATAAAGAATGTTTCAACGGATGCTACAAATGGCGCCCCGGTAGAGCATTCGATCGAATCTGTTCGCATGAAAGTAGCTCACGGAATCGATCGGCAGGTGTTTCAGCATTTGGTGAAGGACCTGAGCGACGCCGGTCTTGTGGTTCGCTCGGGCGATAAATTATCCATCAAGTCTGATGTTAAACCGAGCGTGTCGACGGCGCAAACGCTTCTCGCTGAACAGATCATCGCACTACTGCAGAATACTTTGTGCTTGGAGATCGACGAAATTGCTAAGACTCTTAGCTCGGATCGCAAGACAGTGACGGCTGCTCTGCAACATTTGACGTTGCAAGAAAAGGCTTACATTGTGAATTACGATTTTGCCAGTTCGGAGCAATCAATTCGCGCGGCTCATGAAGCTCTTGCGAAAATATGGGGCGCCAAGCGAGAGATATCTCCATCAGATTTTCGCGAAGCCTTGTCGACCAATCGCAAGTACGCAATGGCTCTGCTCGGTCACTTTGATGATAAACAGATTACTCGTCGTTTAAATAATTCCCGCGTGCTGCTCAAAGCGCCCAAGGCTTAAGTCTACACAGAGGCTTCAATCTTAAGAGCTGTAGTGAGGTCAACTTTCTTCTCAACTACGCGCTGACGTCCTTACTCTGCTTTGGCTTTGGCTGTTGCTTCTGCCAATAGTCCAGTTCAACGATGTTGGATTGATATAGGCGCCGAGAAATCTTTTCGGCAAGGTGCAACAATTCAGCTGCTTTATCGAGGTGTCCACGATCCACATAAGCGTTCGCCATGGCTGTCAAATCACTTACTGCCCTTTGATCCGCTTCATCGTTCATAAAATGCCTTCATTTGATCCTTATGTGTTTGAGCTGACGAAACACCTACAACTTTGTTGCCCTCAATTGAGGTATACCGGAGGATGGAAAAACAGTGGAGCGTGGACAGGAGTGGACTTTTGGAAACATTAATTGTTGAAGCACCTTAAAATCAGGACGAATACTGTCGCGCGATGTCAATTCTTTGCCAAATTTGGGCTTTAAAGTCTTTTCATGGCTCCACGCAGGGAACAGGCGTACATGTCGATTGAAACTTCAGCTGAATCAAATAAACCAAACGATAGACACCAACTCAGTGTTTCCACATTGTTGCCCAGCATTTCGGATTATCAAAGTGTGTTCCAAACAAAAGCTCTAACTAGTCCGGAGCCTGCGTTTATAGATTTTAGTAAGCCGATTTATGGGAGAGATTCGGCAGACAGATCCGCGCCTTCAGATAGCACGGTGGCACATCTGAGCAGCAGTGAGACCAAAGCTGAGAAGGCGAGCGCGCCGGACTCTGACAATTTCAGAAGCAATTTCAATACCGCTGACGAGGCGGCTAAAGCGGCATTTAAAGAAGCCTATTCCTCTTCTCAACTTCAAACCGCAGAATATGGTGCTCGTGTTTACGAAGATCCGATCACTCACAAATTTGGTTATACAATGCCTGAGCGTTATCCGAGCCCTGGTCAACCTGGATATAAAGACAATTTGGACCCAGCCACGCACGCCCCCATTCCTGATGCTCCCCCTGGAAAGATCTCGATTGCAAGACTGCACACCCATGTTGATGTTGAAGACAATGGAACTGAAGATGGGTATCAGTCGTTGAATCCTCAGCCAAAGTCCGTTTCCGCAAAAATCGTTAGCGGTGACCCTGGCGATTTGTTCAATAAAGATCCGAATCGTTTTTCGCCTATGGATTTAGCCAATGCGAAAAATGAACATGTATCAAGCTATTTAGCCGCGCCAAACGGAACGATGCTGCGTTATGATTCGAAGACAGGAAAGGTTAGTCCGATCGGAACCGTGGATAAATAGAATTACTTCTGATGCAAATAAAAAGACTTTTTTGCTTACTCGTATTCGTCAATTGCATAGTTGTGGGAGCAGGCGCTTTTGCTGCGGTTCCTGAATCTGATACGAATTATCTGAAGTTGCTAGAACAAAGAGCTATGGCTAATTGGCGTTGCTCATCAACGGATCCAAAGCCGGTAGCCGTAGGGTTTTTTGTTGCCGATGACGGCAAAATTTACAACGCTCGCATTAAACAATCGAGCGGAGATAATCAAACCGATGCGGAATGTCTAGAAGCAGTCTGTAGTTTGGCACCGTTGGAATTAAATCCGGGGCGACGCATAACTGGTGATCTAACCCAAGTTGAGCTGACATTCCAGAAAGTGGCTTCCGAGCCAATTTCCAACAATGTCGAAGTTGCGAACTTTTTTAAAAAGCATGCAGATTTACGTTCCAGATTCATAGCTATACATCTCATCCCTACCAATTTGCTCAAACGGGCCGCTAACGGTTTGACACCAGATCAGGTCGATTCTGAAAACAACTTGCGACTTATTCCAGTGGGTGAGTCAACTGAAAACAAGAGTGAGAATCAGCTTTCCAAGATTCATTCGTACAGTGGCAGCCTCAAAGAGGTCTATGCGCGCTGGGCAGCTTTTTTGTCAGAAAATCCGAAGCCTACAAAACTGCAAATTCTTAGACAAGCTGCAGACATAGAACGAGATTCATTGCCTGCTCAACCGCATAGTCTTCCGCCTGTTTTCAAGAATCTCGGGAATGCTGAACGCTAAGCTGAAGCCTCTTTTACTCCACTCCCGGCGGGTACAGAAAGCGGGCTGCTGTTCAAGGGTTTTGTTGGGCCCACAATGCCGCTTGGGTTCGATCTCTTGCTCCGATTGCGGTTAGGACTTTAGAGACATGATTTTTCACAGTGCCTTCGGTGATACTTAGATGTTCGGCCATCTCTTTGTTACTTTGTCCTTGTCCGATCAGGCGCAAAATTTCCAGTTCGCGAGGGGTCAGTCGGGCTAACGCTTTGTTGTCAACCTTTGCTGACGACTTTTGAATTCGTGACATCAGTTTGGGTGCTATGGTCGGTCCCAAGTACATGTTGCCCTGGTACAAAGCTCTTATCGCTTGCGCTAATTGCTCTCTTGGCGTGTCCTTCAGTAAGTAACCTGAGGCACCAGCTTCGATGGCATCAATAATCAGCTCGTCATCATCAAAAGTTGTTAGCGCAAGTATCTTTATCTGCGGCCAACGCGCTTTTATGCGGCTTGTTGCTGTGATACCATCGCAAGCAGGCATGCGCAAATCCATAAGGACGACATCTGGGCTCAACTGCTCAACGACAAGGTAAGCGTGCGTGCCGTCTACCGCTTCGCCGACGATGAGGAAATCCGATTCTATCGAGAGGAGCGTTGAAAGTCCTTGCCGGATAAGCTGCTGGTCGTCTACAACGACGATCTTTATGGACTTAGTATCAGTTGTCACCCTAAGCTAACCTCCTCACAAGGGCATCGTTAAACAAACTTTTGTGCCGTCGCCAGGCGCACTGTCAATTTGAAGTGTGCCACCAACGCCTTGAGCTCGTTCATTCATGCTGCGCAATCCCAATCCGGGTAACTCATGTTTCTGTGCGAATCCGATACCATCATCCAAAATATGTACTTTGAGCTGGTCGGAATTGTTATCAAAAATGATTTTGATCGTCTTGGCATGAGCGTGTCGCTGGGCATTGGTGAGTGCTTCTTGAACGATGCAAAAAAGATTATGAGCTTTGAACAAAGGAAGATCCGGAGCGTCAATTGACAGATCAATTTCTGGTCCGTGGCTCTTTCTTGCCCGAGTGGCCAGTTTCGTCACGGCCTCTGAAAGATTGAATGGAATTCCTTCTTGATCTCTGATCATGTGAACTGATCGTCGCACATCTGAAAGTGAATCTGATGCCAGTTCCTTAGCTGTATTTAGCGCCTCTACCGCAACATTGTAATCCTTGTCTAGCATCGTCTTCGCAACATCAAGTTGAATGTTCAAGGATGTTAGTGTGTGACCAAGTCCATCGTGAATATCACGAGAAATACGTGATCGCTCGTTTCTTATGATCAACTGTTCGACGTCGTCTGCTAGTTGCTCTGCGCGCAGTCGACTGCGACGCTCGGAAACCATCGTGCGTGTCATTGCCGCTACTATCGCCATGGCAAAAATAAAATACAGATGTGATTCCAATGCCAGTACACCAGGATATCGTGATGGCAAAATGCCACCACTACTACTCGCGATTGTTTGGTAGTAGCTGGCTGCTTTGGCTGCACTGCAAATTACGTGCACGGAAAAAATAGTTGCCATGATTGCGATCAATCTTTTCAAAGGAAGTATTAGCGACGCTTTCGCAACAAGGCACATGAGCAGGAAATGAAATATTTTGTATGCACCATAGTAACTCGCACATCCGACCAGAGCAATTTCTAATATCAATGAAGCAATCTGACGGCTAGTTGATAGGCGGGAATAATCAACCAACGAAGTCCAAACAGCAAATCCCAGAAGCAAGAGTTCAGATACAGATATATCCCGAAGGTTGAGCACATGAGGAAGAACCGGCAATAGCAAAAGCTGTGCTGTTGCCGTGATGGCGACAACTATGACAGTGATCCATCGCAACCGTTTTTGAAAGTCAAAACCTAACGCATCGTTTTCCATACAGGGCAGCTTTATATTATTCATAGTTCAGGGCAGCTCTCAACACAAGCATACATCGGCGCCAGCCAATAAAGATGACTAAAGTCATGTGTCGTCCGTGAGATGTTTATTGCACCGATACAGCTAGCATGGTCGCAGTGAAAAGCAGTGACGGTTGACCGAAATTGTCGATTCGTTCGCAAAGTCATCGAGATCTTTGGTTTATGGCTAGACAGGCGTGAGGTTAACGCAATGAATATCAGTATTAAAGCTTTTGCCGCTTCGGCGCTTGCAGCTTCCACCGTGTGCATTCTGGCAATTGCTCCCCATGCGGACGCAAGAGGTGGTGGCGGTGGAGGATTTGGAGGTCGGGGTGCCATTGGTAATGGTGGATTCGCCGGACATAATGGTTCAAGTTATGGCTCATTTGGCAATCGGACATTTGGAAACGGCGGCATGGGAGCAAACGGTGGTTTTGCCGGCGGAGGCAATGGTTTCGGTGGCGGAAGTGCTTTTGGCGGTCGGGGGAATGGTAATTTCTCGGGTGGCGGAAACAGTGGTTTCGGCGGCCGCGGATTTGGGAGCGGTCGTTATAATTCCAGTGCTCAATCCTCGCAAAACTCGGGATTTGGACGGGCTAACAATAACTTGGGCACTTCCAGTAACCAAGGCAACTCAGGTAGTTTAGGAACTTCGAGCAATTCAAGCGGTTCGCAAGGCATCCAAAATTTTGGTGGAGGCACCGGCAATTACAGCAAAAATGTTACTGGCACTAAAGGTGACTGGACAAAGACTGTGACAGATCAAGGCACCACTAAGAAGGGCGGTACATTCGACTACAACAAGACGGTCACCGACAATAACGGACAAATCTCTAAAGTGGTTTCAGATACAGGCACCACCGCCAAAGGTGGCACGTATGATTACAATAAAAATGTAACCGGCTCAAAAGGCAACTGGAACAAAACCGTCTCAGACCAGGGTACGACTGGAAAGGGCGGCACCTACAATTATAATAAATCCGTGACCGACAACAACGGACAATTCTCCAAAGTGGTTTCCGATACAGGCACCACTGCAAAGGGTGGCACTTTCGATTACAACAAGACTGCCTCAGGTTCAAAGGGGAATTGGACCAAAACAGTATCGGACCAAGGAACGACAGCAAGCGGAAAACCTTTCGACATCAACAAGACCGTCACCGATAGTAACGGACAAATTACGAGATCCGTCTCAAACGGCGGACCGGCGGCTTCATCTCCACCATCAGGATCTCAGCCGTCATCAGGTTCTTTGCCACCTGCAGGATCTCTGCCAACGTTAGTTGGAAATAGCTCGGACTAAATCTACGCCCAAAAATCAGAGATGAAGCTATTGAGTGGCAGCATCAATGGCTTCAGCGAACTGACACTGCACGTCAGAACAAAATCGCCGTTGCCAGACTACCAGCTTCCGCCTCCGTCGCTGCTTGAGCCGCTATCCGAGCTGGAGCTGCTATCGGAACTGGAACTGCTATCTGAGCTGCTGCTCCAGCTTCCCCCGCCGTCGCTGCTTCCACTACTACTAGAGCTGCTTTCGGTTGAAGACTTGCTGGAATTCCAAGAGCTAGGACTGCTGCTGCTTTTGCCGCTGCCGTTCCAGCTTCCGCCTCCATCACTGCTTTTGTCGTTCCACAAGCTTGTGGACGTGGACTTGCTAGTGGTCCCGGAATCGCCATAGTTTGTCACGCTGGCATTTTGCCAACGAATCGGCGGATAGCTATCCCTATCCACGGTATTCAGAAAAGAGGACACAGCGAGTAATCCATCGTCATCATCGCTCCTTCTTGAATAGCGGGAATCAGCAATCCAACTGGGCGAACGATATCTGCTATTGGTGTTTATCACGAAATCCTTTTTTTGGTCAGACGGATCAACTTTGGATTGTGTGCTAATACCCTGGTTGAGGTGCAAGGTGGATGCGGGACCCTCACTTACATCAATGTTTGCATTGGCTTGGTACGAGCTAACCACGCCAGTTTTCGCATTGACCTGATTTAGCAGAGTGGTTGCGGTGAAGTCCATAATCTTTGCGTAGCGACAGCATTTTTGTAGAGCGACTTCTGTTTCTCGAATTTTAAATCCGTTTTTCGAAAGTTCCTCTACTTGGCTCTGAGCTTTTTGCACCGTTTCCAATCGGGCGAAGAAATCAGCAATGTCGTGCGAAATCTGAACGTCGGTTCCGGGTTGTATGTACTCGGATGCTTGTCCGACTTGATCCGCTTTGCGATACAGCGAATCAAGAGTAACCCTCAAATCTTGCAAGGCTATTCTATTGCTAGATTTTCGTTTGCTAAACAGAACGAACGAAAGACCTGCTCCAATGCATGATCCTATGATGACAATGGCTAGAATAAATGTCCCGATGTCATTTGAATTCGCTTGTGGAGCATTTTCAGCCGGTAACACTCTCGGCACAGAGACCGTTGCAACAGAAGAAGATTGCGTCAGTGTAAGTGATGGTTGTGCTTGCTTCTGGTTCACGTCGAGCACCGTCAAGCGGATGGCGGTTGCCAGGTCGCCCTTTTTCATGTAGGGGATAAACTGCGTTGGAATCAAAGTGTCCGAAATGTATTCGCTTGTCACACCGGCTCTGTTTAGTTCCGGAGAACCATGAGCCCGCACTTTGTGCCCTTTGAGGTCGACTACAATTAACAGCGTTTTGCCTTCGCTATCAACGCTCCATTGTTTGGCGATGTTTCGCGTTAGCTGTGCCGTGTCCGGAGAGACATAGTCAGCAGGCAAGACAAGAATTTTTGGACTGTAGGTGACCGAACCTGCAACCTGAGTTAGTGAATCAATCGAATTGTTTGAGAGGGTATGGCTTAAATCGAGTATGGCGGACTTTGGAATGTCGCTAGGAACGAAGTCGGGCAAGTCGTTTGGCATTGCTGGCTCCAATTTGCGATGTATATAATCCTGTTATCCAACCTTCTGTTATTCAATTTATCTTCTATCGCTAACATAGATTACTTTGGTGTCGAACCTCTCTGCGTTAACAAATCTGATAGATTAATTGAGCCTGACGACGTGTTGGCAGTTTTAGCGGATACTGAAATGTCGGGCATTCAAGATGGATGCGCTCCATTTCAAACAGCGGGTATTCTCGAGCATTTACCGTGCATGCACAATGGCAAGTTCATCCCAACTTGTAGTGTATGCGGGCGTCTTGTACTCGGCTCTGATCTGCCAGGACTTGTTGATGCCTTCGCCGGCGATGAAGAGCGATCCGCGTCCATATTTTTGGTTGGTTTGATCCAACGCCTGCATCATTCTTTTCGATTTCGCATCATTCGCTTGCGAATGGAAAAGTGACAACTGTTGCCCTTCATTCGGCACCAGATTTAGTAGCGTCACTCCTGCTTTTTGATAGACAAGCCCAGGTTTGTATATGCTGCGAAGTGCCTCCACTGCGTATTTGATAAGAAACATGGTGTCGTCGCTTGGATGCGGAAATTTCACCGTTGCACTTTCAGCATAGGCATCTTGCAGGTAGGGACTGGTTCGAACATACACATTTATTTCGTTTGCCAGAGAGCCATCACCGCGCAGTTTTTCTGCGGCTCGGCTCGTATACATAGTGACTGCCTCCTCCAGCTCATGCAGGTCTACGACGGCGCGACCAAACGATCGAGAGGATAGAATTTGCTTGCGAGCTTCGTCGATGTTTTCCATGTCTATGCAACTGATGCCGCGCAATTCTGTAATGGTGCGTTTCATTACTACGCTGAAGCGCTTACTCATTTCTTCTGGATCGCTTTCTCTGAGTGCATATGCAGTGGTGATTCCGAGCATCTTCAGTTTGTCCGTCAAACGTCTTCCAATACCCCACACTGCACCAACTTCAAACGATTGTAGAAGTCGTGCCTTTCGTTCGTCAGACAACGAATTGTAATCCAGAACCCCTTCAAGTTTGCTGTAAGACTTTGCAGTGGCGTTGCATAGCTTGGCGAGGGTTTTTGTTGGAGCGATGCCTACACAAACAGGCAGCCCAAGCCAATCCTTTACCCGTGTACGAATCTGACTACCAATCCCCGCCAAATCCCTCATGCCGGTGAGATGCAGGAAGCTTTCGTCGATCGAATAAACTTCTTGTGCAGGTGCAAATTCGCCAATTACTTTCATCACTCGCGCTGACATGTCCCCATATAGAGCGTAGTTCGAGGAAATGACATGGATTTTGTGCTGCTCAACCAAGCTCGTGATTTTGAAAAAAGGCACACCCATTTTCACGCCTAAGGCTTTCGCTTCATTGGACCGCGCAACGACACATCCATCGTTGTTGGAAAGGATTACGATTGGTTTTTCTCGCAGGCTTGGATTAAATACCCGCTCGCAAGAGGCATAAAAATTATTGCAATCAACAAGCGCAAATTGTTCCATAAGTTGTGCCACTACAAATGGTGCACTACGCTGGTTGCCACTCCCCAGATTTCTACGGCGTCATTGTCATTTAAAACGATAGATTTGGATGCGTCGTCTGCAATTAAACTCGCTTGTCCATCGCTGTTTTGGAAGCGCCGAACGACTAGCTCGCCATCCACTGCAGCAACAACTACTTTTCCGTGGGAGGCCGTCACCGATTTATCGACAATCAAGATATCGCCATCGTGAATGCCACTGCTCAGCATTGCCTCGCCTTTGACTCGTAAGAAAAATGTGGCTGGTCGATTTTTGATCAAGAACAAATTTAAATCGAGCGGCAGTTCGAGATGATCATCTGCTGGAGACGGAAAGCCCGCTGATGTCTGGCTTCCAATTTGGTGCTTGGGAGTAGGTTCGGATTCTTCCATAGACTTGAGTTTAGACTCTTCCCTGGTTGCACATCTATTAAGGATACGCACTTTCCAGTACGATTCGCGTCGTTTTCTAATCTCCAGAATCGTCGTCCAGTGGCTCTGCTTGACGACACAGCTATAATCCTATACATCTTGTTGTGCTACACGAGGAATTTGACGTGGGATTGAAGAATAAAAAGAACAATGTTCAACCGAAACATGATCCGCCAAGACGTAATCCGCGAGGCTTCTTCATTTTGTCGGACGACCTTGCCCTCGAGGAAGCCAGCCGCGAAGTAGCAGCAGATTTTGAGGACTCCATTAAAAAGACTGCGAGTTTAGTGCTTGGTGATACTAGTACGGACGACTAACTTAGCGGTGCGTGGTCGCCCTGACTTGGCCGGACGCTTGTTCAACACAATTAGTTCGATCACCTGTCGATCAACCCAACCGCGGCGAACTAAAATTTCACCGAGTCTTTCACCGCAGGTTCGCTGTTCGAGGATGGCCAGCCAAAGCTGTTCCATACCGATATAACCAAGTCCAAGAAGTCGCTCGCCTAGCCGTGATCGCATTGGCGGTAAGCATTCTTTTAGACCTGCATAAGGCAACCAACCTTTTAGCAGACAAATTTCGCCGAGTAAAAGACCTGTCTCAGTCTGCAACTGCAGAGCTTCAAGCAGTCTTTCTTCCGATAGCAGTCCAGACTCGAGCAATCTTTGCCCGATCAAACTCGCTTGCAATTTTTCCGGTTGAATCACGATGCCTTGGATGATGCCTAAGAATCTACCGCAATAACAATGTGGTCTCCTGCAATGCCTATTCTAGTACCATTTTTGTCTATAGCCCAGGCTCTCCCCTCATATAATCCTAATGCGGGGAAGTTTTTTCGCTCTAATGTGACTGAACCAGTCGATTTTTCGTTGCCGTGAAGTTCGGACATCAGGACTGTGCTTGGCTCTGCGGTGTTTTGTGAGCTGAACAGCAAATTCGGTCTGGTGACCTCGAAAATTATCGACTGGGCATTCGCTACTCCAGATGCATCGTATGAAATTTTGCACTCAAGTTTATCTTTGCCCAGGTGTAGAAAACCTTTTGAGCCCAGATAATCCGAATTGGGGAAGTTAATCGAGGGCATGATCTGGTGCGCTGGAACTAGCTCGATCGACTGGACTGTCACTTTTGATGCCTCTGGAAAAAGAATTCTGAACGCATGAGTTGTGCCACCAAGGGCAAAATCTGGAAGTGCGCGCAACGGAAAGAGAACGGTTTGTGCTTTGTCGACGAGTTCTAGATTTGAATGGACTCGATTTTGGAAATCTGTTTCCGGCAACAGATCATTGGTGAACACAAGGTCTGCACCTGGATGTTTTACAGGTCCACGCACTTGAATACCTTTAACAGTGATTTGCAAAAAGTCAGTGTTAAAGCACGGAAGATTCGCAGGTTTGATCAGCAATGTTGGTCTGGAGCGAATGTTGTCTGTGTGGATCGTGATACCACTGCCAGATGTATCTACTATTTTGGTTTCTCCAGTTCCGTAAGATACCTGCTCAAGCGCTTTTCCGGTCCACTGACGAGTGCCGCTTTCGGTTAAGTCGGTGAATTTTGGAATCACAACTTCTTCGAAGGTTTCGTGTTCTTGATTCCACCTAGCCACTTTTATCGAGTCTCGATGTTGCGATATCGAGCTTTTCAAGAAGCCCACCGGCAGAATCGGTTCGAATCTGTTGACCATCAGGCAGTTTCGAAGCGTGCGAGGAAATTGAGGCTCCATGGTCATTCCGGCTACCGCATTCCGGCAAACATAGGCACCATGAATTTCGTCTGGCAAACCGACCAACATTACTTGTGGATCGCCGGGCAGCTTGCTATATAAATCCACCAGTCCTTTTCGAATCGCATTTGCCTGGTGACCCGCTTGGGCCCAAGGAGCGTTGTTGAAAGTCAGCAACGCTCCGGCAAAAAACCAAACAGCGATAAACAAGACTCGTTTGAATATCAATACCCCGCGACTACTACTGCCACCATCAGCGAAGGCAAGTGCCAGTCCCGCCGCTATTGGTACCGTGGCTAGGTAAGCGAGTCTGCTACCTTGCATGTCATCTGCAATAGCGAAGATTTTGTACACCGGGGCCAGGCAAAAGGCCGTCCAGATGACGAAGAAAACGGCGCAACGGGCCAGTCCTTTGTTTCGATAGCAGTTATACAGTCCCCACCCAAACATGCTTGTGACGACAATTTCCCAGCCAATGGTGAAACCGTTGTGATCGCCCATCAAGGTTCTGTTTACAGGCACAAACAGCATTCGCAGTCCATGGAGCCAACCACCGATGAATTCGTGCCAGTTGGAGATGAAGGTCAACGAATCATCGTAACCGCCAACAAATGTTCCAAGTGCCCAATATCGAACTCCAAAATATGCCACCAACAACAACCAAAATGGGACGGTTGGTTTGATCATTGCCAGCACATCCTTTATGCCTGGAAACTTTTGCCAGTCATAAGCGATAACTAGTTCATAAAGTAAAAACGTAGCTGGCAGAGTAATCGCCATTTCTTTGGAGGTAAGTCCAAGCACCATAAATATGATGGGCAAAATGATGCCGCCACGACCGCCATGATTGGTGCGCCATCTCATGTAACACCACAGGCTGGCCAGGAAGAAGGCGGTGACGATAGCATCGACTCGACCGGTTATCCAGGATACCGCCTCGGGGTGCAGCGGATACAAGGCGAAAAGCCCGGCCGCCATAAGTGGAAACCAGAAGCTGGTGCGGTTCGTGGTGGCACTCTGAGTGTCCCTGACAACAAAAAAAAGTAGCATCGATGAGGCCAGCAGAAAAAACAAGTTGGTCAGATGGAAAGCAATTCCGTTGGTGCCTGAGATGAGGTAGTCAGAGACCATGAATATTGAAATTAGGGGACGGTAAAACTTGGTAGTTGTGCCATCAAGCCATGAACTGTGGAAGTTTCTCAGGATTAGTTCGGGATTTTTGACTGCGTCTTTTAACCATGCCAGATGAACAAAGTCATCTCCTACGAACCAATTAAAGAGGATGGAGGAATAGGCAAGTGTTGCCAATATGCACACCACGGCTAACGCGATCACGGTCGCCTGTTTTTCTGACTTGATCAATCGACCGAATCGATGCGGTTCCGGTTCTTCCACGCTAGTGCTTGAGCCGCCACTGAATACGGTGCTCATGACTAATTTGACTCTTTGACCGATTCCAGGGCTACATCGTATGCGGGACGATCTTCAAGGTGACAGCGAACTTCATCGCGTTTCTTGATCACTCGCGCTGGCGCACCTGCCACCACCATGCCATCTTCAACAGTGTGTGTGACCACCGAAGCGCCCGCGACAACACAATTTTTGCCGATTTTCACACGTGGCATAAGCAAAACTTTGGCGCCAATGATCGATCCCGCTCCCACATGTGGACCCTCTCGACCTTTCTGGCAAGGTGGGTGCATACTATCAACAGTGCATGACATTGGATAAAAATGCACGTTGTCTTCCACAGTTGTATAGGTGGCAATGAAGACGTTGTTGTGGAAACGGCAGTCGTTGCCCACTTTAATGAATCCATCTGATTGCGAGAGCGTACCAAAGCTGCAGTTGTCGCCGAACTGACTATCTTCTCTGATCACGCAGCGATTACCGGTTTGGAAGCCGCGACCCATAGTGCTGCCGGCGTAGATGATCGCTCCAGCCCTGATGACGCTATCGGGTCCGATGTGTAGATCGGGATTTGGTTCTGGCGGGCTCTTCAAGTAGCCACCAATTCTTTCACCGAGGATGCATTGAGCACCGATGCGAGTATTGGCGCCCAGGTGCACATTCTCATAGATTATGGTGCCTGGTTCGATTACGACACCATCACCAATAACCGAGCCAGCGCCTATGATCACGAACGGTCCGATCGTCACATTTTGGCCGATTTTAGCGTCAGGACTGATTGATGAGCAGCTAATATCGACGGATTGCAGCATTTTAGCCAGTGAATACAGGTGTTGCGCCGGTCGCAGGTACAAATGAACCGCGTTCGGCCAGTACTTCTCTTATAGTTGCAGCGATGGTTTTCACCTGATCATTTGTCAGCTCTGGATACATAGGCAGCGACAACACTTCGTTAGCCAGTGTTTCAGCGACCGGGAAGTCTCCATGCTTGTATCCGAGATAGGCAAATGCCTGTTGCACATGTAGAGGCACAGGATAATAGCACATAGAGCCGATTCCACGCTCGGCGAGCTTCTTAGCCATTTGATCGCGGGCGTTCGCATTCGACTTTTCATCGGACAACACGCGCACTGTGTACTGATGCCAGACGTGAGTCAAGAGTTGACGAGCCACTGAAGCCGGGGCTCCCGGCAGTCCAATGCGAGGAGCAATTATGCCTTGGATGCCGTTAAAGGCGTGTTCATAAAGGTCTGCCACTACCTGACGTCCTTGATTCCATTTTTTGAGATAGGGCAATTTGGTCAGAAGCACTGTTGCTTGGATTTCGTCGAGTCTGCTGTTAACGCCCAGCTCTTCGTGGAAATAGCGTTGTTTGGAACCATGTGCCCGTAGACACTTCAATCGTTCAGCCAATTCGGCGCTGTTGGTGACGATCATACCTGCATCGCCTGCTGCTCCAAGATTTTTCGTGGGGTAGAAACTGGTGCAAGCGACGTCGCCAAAAGATCCAGTCGGCTTACCTTTATATAGAGCACCAATTGCTTGAGCGTTATCTTCGATCACCTTCAGGTTGTAGCGCTCAGCCAATTCCATGATTGGGTCCATGTCTGCCGGCAACCCGTACAAATGCACCGGCATGATTGCTTTGGTGCGCTTGGTAATCGCTGCTTCGATCAATTTGGTATCAATGTTAAACGTCCACTCATCTGCGTCGACGAAAACTGGAGTGGCACCGCGGAGGGTGATCGCTTCGACAGTGGCGGCGAAGGTGAATGGTGACGTGATTACTTCATCGCCTGGTCCGATGTTTAGAGCCCACAGTGCGAGAATAAGCGCATCGGTGCCGTTAGCAACGCCGATTCCATATTTGCATCCGCTTATGGCAGCGATTTCTTCTTCAAGTCGCGCACCATGTTGACCGAGGATGTAACTTCCGCTTCGAAGAACGTCGAGCACCGCTTGTTCTATTTCGGTGGCAATGGATTTGTACTGCTCTTTGAGATTCAGCAGGGGAATATTTGTCATTCGAATTTGATACCTGGTAAGTAATCACCTGAGGACGGACAGAGTCTAACTTGTCTGGTCACGCCAGTAACAGGTGCACAAAATAAGGTTGCGGAGTGCATTCTGGTGAGAAACCTTTAACGGCTCGGATCGCCCGACAATTGCAAGTTTCTCGAATTAGACGCTGCACATCTGGGCATCATTAAAAATTTCTTCTCATGATCACAATGTATCAGACACATACAAAAAGGAAGGTTCCAGTGAACCTCCCTCGTTGAATTTTTTGTTTTTGGACTAAGCCGCTCAGGACGATTCGAAGACGTCTCTTGCGAGCCAGTGTCTTGGACTATCTCTTTTTGCTGCCGGATACTGCGACGGTGCGAGAGAGAGCATTCGTGACGAACAGATTGAGGCTAACGCCTTCTTTTTCTGCGCGATCAACGAGAGCTTGGTGCAAGGACTTAGGCAAACGTACTGTGAATTTGCCGCTGAATTTCATGTAATCACCGTCAGACTTTGACGCTGATGGTGCCTTAGCTTTGGTTGTATGTTTGGCGGCGCTCTTACGAGGAGCAACCTTCCGAGCCAGACTTACTTTTTTGTGCGTAGCTTTGGCTGGACGAGCCGATTTAGCTGTTGATTTTGCTTTCGACTTAGCAGCCGGTTTGCGCGCATTTCCTGTCATGTCTCTCTCCTTTGGACTTTGGGGATAGTTGGATTGCCTGGAGAACGTGGGCTCAGAAAATTTGTTCCGAGCAAATACGTTCAGGGCTTCCGGTAGCAGCCGGTATAGCCCTAGCGAGCCGCTCGTTGTTGATTGAGCGACTTGAGGTTTGGTTTGCCACCTACCACCAACTAAGGTGGCAAATCAATTGTATCAAAAGATCTATGCAGTGGCCATGCAATGCATATACATTTTGGTGCCCTCTGCTATTCCCGGCGGGCGCGTTGATTCGCGGAACGCGCTCCACAGCTGGTGCCGCACCACTTTTAATGGCTGGTATCGCCGATGATTAAAAGTTACAGAACATTACTTTAGGTGGTGCCGAACCATCTGTGGAGGCAGATATGGTGGCTGAAAGAAGTGATAAAGTCAGACGCCCATCCCGCCAGGCGCGTTCAAACGATCTTCTTGGGAGTGTCGGCATCCTTGCCATCTTACGAACCAGCTTCCGAACCATCTGTGGAGGCAAAGTGGTGGCGGCAGGAGATCCCGGCGGCAGGAGATCCCGGCGGCAGGAGATCCCGGCGGCAGGAGATCCCGGCGTCAGGAGATCCCGGCGGCAGTTTCCGAGTGCTTCACATATGGGAGCCTATAATCGCCCGATGTTGTCAGGGCTGGTTTAGAATAGCTGCGCACCAGGTCGCACCATTCAGAATCGCGGGCTCACGTTCCGTACCAGGACATCTTTGAAGTTCCTCATCGTCAAGCTAAGCGCCATCGGAGACGTCATTCACGCTCTTCCGGTGGCGGCCTATTTGAAGCAGGCTGTTCCGGGTTGCAAGATTTCTTGGCTGGTCGAGCAGGCCTCTGCTGACCTGGTATCAAACAACCCGGCGATTGACGAAGTGATTGTCTTCAGTGGCAAGAAGTGGGTGCGGGAGGTTAGTCAACCAGGTACTTGGCTCAAAAATATGTCGGATGCCCGACAATTTTTCGCTACTATGCGTGATGCTAAATATGATGCCGTTCTCGAGTTGCAAGGATTGCTTAAGAGCAGTCTTCTGGCCCGAGCTTCTAGTGCCAAGGTGGTGGCAGGATTCGATGACACCAGAGAATTTGCAGACCAGTTCTTGACTCACAAACTAAATGTGGGCAACTATTTTGGTCATGAAGTCCCGATCGTCGAGTTGAACCTACGAGTCGCTAAGTATGTTTTGAAAGTTTTGGGACTGCCTGAGCCAAACCTCCCAGTTGAGTTTCCGCTTCCTATACTGCCAGCCTCGGTTGATGTCAAGATGCTCGCCCTACTTATCTCACCTTTTTGTTCGGCACCAGGAGTAGGGTCAATCGAATGGGTCGATCAAACGGGCAGTGTCCTCCACAATCCTCGGGAGCATGGGGTACCACAGGATCAGTCATCTTTGGATCCGTATTCTGAAGCGATACCAGCCATGGCACCAATACCACAGGTGGCATCAGTACCAAATTTAGGGTCAGACGTTTCTATTCCCATCAATATAGTATTAATTCCGGGCACCACTTGGGTCACCAAAATCTGGCCCGAATCAAAGTGGATTGAACTTGGTGAACAACTGTCCGCACGGTATCGTTGCCAGTTGGTGCTTCTCGGTGGACCTGCCGAGAGCGAGTCAAACTTTGCCATCGCCGCAGGCATCGAGGCAAAGCGACCGAAGCAACTGGTGCTAAACCTGACGGGTCAGACTAGTTTGCTCGACCTGATCTCAGTATTTAGGAAGAGCGCTCTGGTCATTGGGGCCGACACAGGTCCGCTGCACCTTGCCTCCGCCAGCGGTGTGCCCAAGGTAGTCGGCGTTTTTGGCAGCACCCCGGCGAAACGAAACGGACCTTACGGACCTCAGTGCGAAACAGTGCACTTGAATCTCGATTGCCAGCCTTGCTACTCCAAGACTTGCAAATACGGCACCGTCGCCTGCCTGACAGATCTCGATTCTTCTTTAGTACTGGATGCCGCCCTCAGATCCCTATCTTCCTAGGGCTTTGGCTGCATGACCTCAATGGGATTAGGCTCTGTCAGCTTGGCTGGCTCCTCGCCGGCATCAGGTTTTTTCTGCTCGACCGAGCAGGAACGGCTCATTCAGGTTTGGATTCCAAGCTTAGGCAGGATCCATAGTTGCAGAGCAAAATAGAAAACCACGGCTGCAAGAGGCCACAAAATCGAATCCATAATCAACTTCTCCACTGGCTTCTTCGAAGGTCCTTGAGCACCGAGATGGCTCAACTGCAAGAATTCAGACCCAAAGGCAAGAACGCCTATAACTAGTATGGCTCGATTCGCTCAAAAACGACAAGTTCATACAGCGGTTGTTTGAACGGTTCGCTGGAATGGTGCTCGATCAAGTAGCGGTTCAGATCTTGAGCGGAGTCTGGAGCTAGGTGCAACGTCAGGTATTGGCCCAGCCAAACAGCTACGCTGGAATGGGCAGTAGCAGCATATTGTTGCGCAAATGGTTGCTCATTCAGCCAACTTTCGGATTTTGAATTTAAACCGATATCGGTTTAAATCTTTGGCAGACTCGTCGGAAACCCTAAGAAGCCCAAAACACGGGCGTATTTGAACGAAGTTCAATCTGGTCAGGGTAAAATGGTCCTCTCAAAACCGGGGAAAACTATGCAAACCGCGGCCTATGCCATTAAGGAAGTCCCGAAGAGCGACTTTAACCAGATTATTGATCTCTGGTCGCTTGCCTTTAACCTGGAAGATGCAGACCCGGTCATAGGCACCAGGGCGGCGCGGGATCGGATTGTTGCTCTTTGCGACCGCGGCATGGACTACATCGTGGGTGCTTATGAAGGCGATTCGGTGGCGGCTGTCGCGGCGGTAATCGAATTTCCGATGCACGTTGGTGAGCGCTGGCTTACGTGTGGTGGCTTAGCAGGAGTGGCTACCCATCCGCAACATCGCCGGCAGAAGCTCGTAAATAAGCTTTTGACCGATTGTTTGCAGCAGCTTCACAAGCGCGAAGTGCCTATATCAGCGCTTTGGCCGTTCAGTTATGGATTTTATGGTGCGATGGGTTGGGCTCTGACAGATCATCGCTATATGATCGAAACTGCGACCGCGAAACTAAATCGAGTGCAGGGAAAAGCGAAATCGTACAAGGCATTCGAGTTGGGAGAACATCATCTCGCCAAAGCTCTGCACAAGAGATGGATTCAGACGCACAATTTGAGTCTTGAGCGAAGTGCTTTTAGATGGATGCAATTGTTGTTTCCGCCGGGGTCTCGGCGGCGATTGTTCGTTCACAAAGATGGTTACATGATTTGGAATCTTAGTGCATCGCTCGACAAAGTTTTGCAAATTACAGAGTGGTGCTATCTAACAGATGAAGCATTCGCGGATGGTTTGGCGTTGCTTGCGCAAATGGATTCGCAATACGACAAGGTCGTGTGGATCGCACCAGAGATCGACACGTTATATAGGATTGCAGGACCGAGCAAATCGCACACGATCACACAGAAGCCAGGAATGATGTCTAGAGTTGTTCACCTTGGCGCTTTTATGGATGGGATCGGGGATCCTGAGTCTGTGTCGATTTGGGACCCACTGGGCGTATCAGGTCCAGCCGATCGATCGAAAGGAGTGACCGACCCAGGCGCACTTATTCAACACGTCACAGGCTTTTGGCAAAAGCCAGCCGATGGATTGCCCATTGATTTGTACCGCGTTGCAGGTCAATATCCGGCATATTCTGCGGAGCAATACTAAAGTAGCAAAGCTGACAAACGGCCTCTTTTATGAGTTAATGGGGTTGACAACAGTTAGCGAGAAGCCATTATGAAGTATTGGTCCGCATTAATTGCCGCTGTGTGCATCGCAAACACTTCACCTTCCTTTGCCGGTCCACAATTGATGAGTGGCAACGTCACGCAGAATAACGTTGCGCAACTCACCTCCCAAATCCAATGGCACCAGTCATTGCCTCAAGCTGAGTATCAAGCGCAGCGCGAAGGCAAGATGGTCTTTTGGATGCATATGCTCGGTAATCTCAGCGGGTCCACGTGAAGCGCCGGTAACAGCTTGAGAGCCGTGTCGCTCTCGCAGGACCCCGCATTCACAGCACTCAAAGATTATTTTGTTTGTGGTACGCAAGACATCACCAACGAACCTTATTGCGGTATCTCCGGAAGACATGAGGTAGACGGAAAAGCAATTAACACCACCAATGGTGCCGGTCCTCACAACATTCAAATGTTCATGCTATCAGCTGACGGAACTGTTCTCTCATGCTGTCAGGGATTCTGGAATCCCAAAGACCTCGTATCTGAAATGGGTCTTGCTAATGACTTGAATCAAGTTTGGCTGAATCCAAATCTAACCCGTGCTCAAAAAAATCAGATGTTCGTTCAAATGCATCTCGCTCATGCGGCGCAACATTCACCGCAAGAAAGAATGCGAAGTCATTTGCAGGGCTTTGATGCGAAGTACGAAGCAAAAAACAGACTGCATAACTCCGACGCTATTTTGAATCCAAGCCTGGCTGCTCAAGCCAATGTGAAGGGCGCGAAAATTCCGTTTGAAGCTTTTCAGACGACGGACCAGCTCATGCATCAACGCATGGCTCAACGTCCATTCGAGCGTTATACACAATTTGACGTTGCTCAGTATGTTGACTATGGCCGCCAAAAATACGACAAGCACGAAGATCAACGCGATGCGAATGGTCAAGTCGATAAACAACTAGCCAAGAGTGAACCGATGATTGGTAACCCAACTGCAATGCAAGCCAACAACAATCAGCAAAGGGGCGGCATGATGGGTCGCCAGGGCCAGGGCGGATTGCGGCGTATGCTCAGATACGGAATAAGAGCAGCGTTGTAAGTGAAACGTCTGCTTTTGGTGACCGCGGTAATCGAAGCAGGAGCTGGAGTGGCTCTGTTGTGCTGCCAGTCTCTAGCGGTTCAGCAGCTACTCGGTTCTTCAACTGAAACGACAATCAATGAGACGCTCGCCCGACTCTTGGGAGCAGCATTGTGCGCGCTTGGCGTGGCAAACTGGCTAGCACGCTATGACGAACAAAGCCCAGTCGCCAGGGGCTTGGTCTGTGCAATGGTTCTATATAATGTTGGCACGGTCCTAACCTTGGGCGCTGTAGGTATTTGGTCACGCACGGTCGGGCCAGCTTTATGGCCCGCAGTTATTTTGCATATTGTAATGTCGGTTTGGTGTATCACAGATTTGTTCAGAAAAGTGGGACAGACGAACTGAATCGAAGCTGGAGTGTTATTGTTGTCATAAATCTCAGCAATAGGTACAGCCATTGGTGGCTAGGTGCCAGGGAGATGGCTTTACAATAGCGAGAGGAGCTTCACATGCAGTTCGATAGAAAAGTTATCATCGGTGTTATTGGAGTTTCAGTCGCAACTGCGACTTCTTTGTGTTTGCCACAGTTAGCGCTCGCCCAAGAACTACGCCAGTTGATTGAGCAGAGGCTAGAAGCCAGGCAGCAACAGGATCAGGCCGGGCAGCAGTCGAACACGGCACCGCCAGTAACTCCGCAACTACCTCCTGATGTTTCGATGGTCACATTGCAGACTCAGATGAGTCCCACTGGCCAACAAATGGTACTTACACCAAAAGGAATGACCGTGCCACTGCCAGGCCCGGGAGTGACTGGACCTGCAGTGCAGATCTTTATGGGTTCAAGAGGCGGTTATTGGTATGTGGACAAGAATAACCAGCAGGTTGATTTGACGTCCGCCGTGCAGAGATTGCAAGCTAGCGCAACTCAAGTTCAGCCAGCCGCACAGCAGTATGCACCGCCTCAGTATGCACCGCCGCCGCAAATGTATAGCTCGCAGCCGAGTGCTGCTACTACTGCAGCTGCCGCAGGGCTGGGAGCTATGGCCGGGGCCGCCATGACTAATTCGAGTTGGAACACCGTTCCTTATGGCACGCCAATTCATTATGGCGCTGCCGCCGCTCCTTATTACAATCAGGGCGGAAAGCCAGTCTATATCAACAATTCCACAACCAACAACATGAATGCCTATCACGCCACCGCTGTGCAGCAGCAACAAGCTTGGTACAAAACGCAGCAAGTTCAGCAGGGCGCAAATTATAAGACCTGGCAGCAACCAACGGCCAATCCGTTCGTTGCGTCTGGATACCAGGCAGAATATGGAGCGGCAGCAGGAGCGGAAGCAGCGCATTATGGCGCCCAAGAGGGGCAGCAAGCCGCAAGGTATGGAGCGGCAGCAGGAGCGGGAGCAGCGCATTATGGCGCTCAAGAAGGGCAGCAAGCCGCAAGGTACGGTGCCGCCGAAGGAGCAGGAGCAGCGCATTATGGCGCTCAAGAAGGGCAACAAGCCGCCAAGTACGGCGCCGCAGAAGGTGCAAGCGCCGCGCACCATGGCTCAGAAGAAGGTCAACAGTCTGCAAGATTCGGCGCCGCAGAGGGCGCAAGCGCAGCCCATCACGGTTCGGAAGACGGTCAGCGCGCTGGACGTTTTGGCGCTGCTGATGGTGCGCGTTCGGAGCGAGGCGGCGCTGGTGAGGCTAGATCACGCGGCGGCGGTCGCCGACGACGCTAAATCGTTTTGGTTTATTCAACAATCCATTTATGAATGGTGCGTTGCCAGTCTTCAAGCAATTCTTGCTTGCTGAAGAAGATGCCGATTTCGCGTTCGGCGCTGGCGGCGCTGTCTGAGCCGTGGACAACATTGCGACCGAGATCGACTGCCAGGTCACCACGGATGGTGCCAGGTGTGGCGTCCTTTGGATTGGTGGCGCCGATGACACTACGAGCTAAAACGATTGCGTTTTTGCCTTCCCAACACATCGCAACTATCGGTCCAGATGTGATGAACTTGATCAGACCGTCGAAGAATGGTTTGCCTTTGTGCTCACCGTAGTGTTCTTCAGCTTTTGAAGTTGTCACAGTCATCAATTTCAGTCCGACCAATTTCAGGCCGCGCTTTTCAAAGCGTCCAATTATTTCTCCGATCAAACCTCTTTCAACGCCATCTGGTTTGATCGCTACGAATGTACGTTCTTCTGCCACTTTGATACTCCTCGAACTGTGCTAACTTTGTTTCTATCGGCAGGTACATCCGCATCCAGTTGCTGCGAGAAGCGCATGTATTGGGATTCAGCGAGCGGGCCACTATGCCCTATTACCGATCGCGACACAGATGGTGATCCGTGTCGCGATATTAGTCTTATATATTCAGACCCGTTCAGGACAGCTTTATAAGTTTTGCAAACTTCGGATCTAGCAGGCGTTTTCCGGCTCCCCCTTCGAACTCCACGTTATAGAGTTCTTTTCCGCTGTCGCCAATTATTTGAACTATTTTGCCTGTGCCGAACTTAATGTGCTGAACCGCATCACCAACTACTAGCTTCTCGAATGTTTCAGCGGGGCCTGGTGGGCGGTTCGCATCTTGTTCTCTTGGATTACTGGAGGCATATCGTGGGTCATTGCTGGCATCGCCCGGTCGCATAGCGCGTGGACGCTCACCAGATGGACGTGCACCCGCACCAGCGTTTGCGTTGTAGCTTGAATGGGCTGGACTATTGCTGCCGCTGGTTGAACCATAGCCAGAACTTGGAGCACCCGAGCCGCCTCGGTTGCCATAGCTGGAATTGCCACCGCGATTGGCATAACCAGAATTACTACTGGAACCGCCGCGATTACCGGAGCCGGAACTGCTTCCACTCGATCCGCCGCGATTCGAATTTCCGTAACCAGAATTGCCGTAGCTGTTGTCACCGTATTTGGAGCCACCACCGTCATACGATGGTTTCCCACCTCGGTAGCTGGAGTCCTGCTGATATCCGCCGCCTCCACCCCCGGTGGCATAGTTTCCGTGCCTACCGAATTCTCCTTGGGTCGGATACTCGGAAGGGTCAGGTGTTGCGCTTGGATAATATCCGGCCAACAACCCCGGCGTAATTTCTTTCAAGAATCGGCTTGGAATTGTGTATGAAGAAGTGAAGCTTGCACCAGCACCTCGTTGCATCAACATTCGTTTGCGCGACAAAGTGATGTAGAGAAGATCGGCGGCTCGAGTCACTCCTACATACATCAGTCTTCGTTCTTCTTCCATTTGGCTCGGTGAATCCAACGAGCGAATGTGAGGAAAGAGACCTTCTTCTAGTCCCATCAAAAAGACTGCAGAAAATTCCAAGCCTTTTGCACCGTGCAAAGTCATCAACTTGACCGTATCCTCATCCATTTTCACAGCATCGAGATCGCTGACTAGCGATATGCGCGTCAAAAATGAGTCCAGGTTCGGCTCGTCAGCGACATCTTCAAATTCTTTGGCCACGTTGACGAATTCTCGAACGTTTTCAATTCTTCCTTCGGCCAACTCATCTTTGTTCCTCATATCTTCTTCGAGCTTTTCGATATAACGAATGTCGGCGAGAATCAATTGCAAAAGTTCTGAGACCGAGCTGACTGTAGCTGCGTTTTGCCAACGCCGCACCAGACCGGCAAAATCAGTCAAGCCTTGTTGAGTCTTTGGTGACAAGTCGCGGATTTGCAGCGCCGATTCACACGCATCCAACATACTGATTGCATGTTGTTCGGCAAAAGCTTCGACTTTATCGATCGTCGTTTTGCCGATTCCGCGTTTAGGTGTGTTGATGGCGCGGTTGAATGCTTGACCATCTTTTGGGTTGTAGACGAGCTTCAGGTAGGCGATTATGTCCTTGATTTCCACACGTTCGTAGAATCGAGTTGAGCCGACCAAAGTGTATGGCATGTGACTGCGCACGAGTACTTCTTCTATAGCGCGACTTTGGGCGTTGGTGCGATATAGAATGACGCACTCCGAAAGTGTCTTGCCGCGCGCCTTCAGTCGTTTTAACTCTTCGACGACATAATGAGCTTCATCGATCTCGTCTTGTGCTTCATAACACTGAGCTTTCGATCCTTGTCCCTTGTTGCAACGAAGGACTTTTTCTAAACGTTCGGTGTTGTTGACGATGATGCTATTTGCGACATCCAAAATGGTGCTCGTCGAACGATAGTTTTCTTCCAACTTGATCATCGTCGCGTTTTTGTAATCATGCTGGAAACCAAGCAAAATTTTGAAATCCGCTTTTCTCCATGAATAGATGGATTGGTCCACATCACCAACAACCATCAAAGTTCGCTCTTCCCAATTATTGGTGTGATCGATTTTCATGTGCGAGGTGGGACCTGCGATCATGCTGACCAAGTCGGCTTGCGATTTGTTGGTATCTTGAAATTCGTCTACCAATATATGTCTGAATCGATTGCGCAAGCGAGCCAAGACGTTCGGGTTGGTTTTCATCAGCTCAGTAAAGATCAAGATCAAATCATCGAAGTCGAGCGCGTTATTGCGTGCCAGATCCGCTTGAAACGCCGAGTATATTTCCGACAGCCTCTGTTCTTTATATGTCTTGGCGGTAGAGGCATACCGAGCAGAGCTGAGACCGTCGTTTTTCAAGGCAGAGATCTCATATCTCGTGCTCTTGGGCACAAATACCTTCTCGTCCAAATTCATCCGTTTGATCACGGCTTTGCAGATGTTGACACTGTCGGTCTCGTCATAAATAACGAAGTTGTTGTTCCAGCGGAAGCCTTCGGCGCTTTGATACTCATCTATTTCGCGACGCAGGATTCTGGCGCAAACGCTGTGGAACGTTCCGATCGTGATTCTGCGAGCTTCATCAAATCCAACTATCTTTTCGACCCTAGCCTTCATCTCACCGGCTGCTTTGTTGGTGAACGTCACTGCCAGGATGCTATCCGGTTCTTGACCCAACTCGGCGATGAGATAGGCTATTCTGCGCGTTAGTACGGTAGTTTTGCCGCTGCCTGCTCCGGCAATGATCAACGACGGTCCCCATTTTAGAGATACTGCCTCTGCCTGCTGAGGATTTAGATTTGCCAGCAAACTTGAATCAGCTGAATTTTCCACGACGCCTGTGCCTGTGCTCATATATATGATGTGTCCCCTTAACGATAGCCGCCGATAAACTGCTCATGACATGCCGCAGTCCGGAATCATGCTATGATTCCGACCGGTAATCCTTCCCAAGCCTGCCTTTGCGCGAATTTCAAAAACTTTGGGTAAGCTCTTTAAACTCAGTGAGAAGATGCACTCCGACTTAATTGTGTGGCAAGAACAGCCAGCTGTTGATTAAAACTTGTAAACAGCGCTTAAGTCAGACAGTCTAAGACTCGCCAATACAGGTAATCTAGGGGCGGACTATCAAATAAAATCTTAGCATGGTGCAAAAACATATGCGTTCAGCACCCTGAGCCGAGATTATGCCGAGCAGCTTGCTGCACAGGCTATCCTAGGAATATCCCAAGCTGGTACCAAAACATATGCCCTTAGAACCCACAGCCGCGACAATCCCTACAGTTGATGAGCTAGCTTCAGAGTTGCTCCTGATCCAGCAATCCGGTCCACGGCGAGTGGCGATAATCGGAACAAGGAATTTGCCACTGACGCATCAGCAATTAGTTGAGATGCTCAGTTACGCGCTTGTTCTCTCAGGAAACCAGGTAGTCACCAGTGGTGGTGCCAACGGTTGCAACATGGCGGTGATTCGCGGAGCGCAACGCGCGAATCCTGATCGTCTCGAAGTTATTCTTCCCCAGACGCTTGGGCAACAGCCAAGCGAAGTGCAAGATCTGCTGATCGGCATTAAGAACATCACTGAATATCCAGAACGTCGCACGATGACACTCGCTGACGCCAGCAAGATCTGCAATCACGAAATCATCGACAGAGCACAGCAGACGATCTGCTTCCTCTATCACACCAGCCATACATTATTAGAATCTGTAAGCTACGCCAAAGATCATCGTAAGATAGTCACTAACTTCTATCTCGATTAAGACTATCTCGATTAAGATAAGAACTAGTTTCTGTCTCGACGAAGATCATCCTTTGAATTATTTGCCAGGATACACCGAGCCGCCGCACCTTTTGGGGTTAGCGTTGGTATCGCTGGTGATATCTGCTGTGCTGCTGTTCCCATATATTGGCTGGTTGAAGAAGTTTCAAATCGAGCAATATCTGAGGGAAGATGGACCGGCTAGTCATGCGCATAAAGCCAAGACTCCCACTTCAGGCGGCCTCTGCATAATCATCGCTAGTTTTGTGGCGATGGTTATTTGGATGGTGTTTGACTGCAAATCTTTCGATTCGCATGTAGCGCTCGTTTTCGTATGGGGTCTTGTTTGCGGAATTGTTGGGCTTGTCGACGACATGGCCAAGGTGATGCAAAAGGGCAATAAAGGCGTTTCAGGCAAAGTTAGATTAGGAATCGAAACCGCCGTTGGACTTTTGCTTGGTTGGCTTTTGTTCCAAACTGGCACCACGCTTTACTATCCAGCTCATGTGGTAACTGCGCCGGCTACCGTATTTGTGCAAGGGCATCATGTCGGTCTTGCTTTTTACTTGCTGTTTGGCGCTTTTCTTACGGCTGCAACCGCGAACGCAGTCAACTTGCACGATGGCATGGATGGCTTGGCCGCAGGCACAAGCACTCAAGTCTTCGCCACGATGGCTCTAATTTTTCTGGCCACTGGGCAAATCAACTTCGCGGTCATGTCTGCAATCATGGCGGGCGCAGTGCTTGGATTTTTGTTATGGAACCGCAATCCGGCCTCAGTTTTCATGGGCGATACGGGCAGTCTCTTCATCGGCGGAATCATGGCCGCCCTTGTAATTGCAGGCGGCATCTTGATCTGGTTCATTCCACTCTCATTGATCTATATTTTTGAGGCACTCTCTGTGATGGCGCAGGTTTCGTACTACAAGCTGACAAAACCATTCACGCCTGAAAAGCCGATGTCGCAGCCAGCCCTGGTCATCTACAAACTGACCCATAAATTGCCAGGCGAGGGCAATCGCATATTTCGCATGGCACCGCTTCATCACCACTTCGAAGCTGTCCTGGGAGAAAAGGGCGTGCCTGAATGGCAGGTGGTTGTCTATTTCTGGATAGCTCAGTTTGCGCTGTGCGTGGCAGTTCTAGGCTTCTTGTACTTCTGGCGCTAAATCCTGGGAGCGCCGGCTTCCAGCCGGCACCTGTAGTAATTCGTTTTAAGCCGAACAGATCACGTGCTCTACTTTCGTATTGGCAACAGAAATCTCCTATAAGAGCTACTGGTCAGATATTATTGACTTCTAGTATCACAAGTATATGCTTGTGCAGCATGCCAGAAGACTGTGACTTAAGGAAGTTTCCAAGAATATAGGATTGAAATGGAGAATCCCGATAATGGAGCGCACGCTGGCGATCCTGCGTGCTTCGAACAGTACGAAGTTTTTCAATTGCGCGTCAGACTATAACCTTTCCTTGTGGCTATGAGCATCCAAGATGGATGTGCTCCGCTTACTGCGATAAGCTAACCGTGTGAAACCGTCGATGACCGATATCATTTAGTAATGGCAGCCAACGTAATGAGCTTAGTAAACGACCTCATCTCTCAACAGAGATGGGACGAAGCTTATTCGATGCTCAGCCGCTACGCTTCGCAGCAGCCTAACGACCCGCAGATTGAATATGAGCTGGGCGTTCTATGTTTCAACATGGGTCGATACGCCGATGCCGAGATCCATCTCAAGACGTCACTGTCTATTTTTGCTGACAGCCCAGAAGCGCATTATCACCTCGGTCTAACGCTTCTGAAAGAAGACCGTCCGCAAGAAGCGATGCCCGAGTTTCGCGAGGCTTGTGAGCGAAAAGGCAATTTTGCGGTCGGTCATTTGCACTGGGGGCTCGCTCTGTCTGCGATGGGTAAGTTGAGCGGTGCTGTTGGTCAATTCAATCAAGCGATCAAATTGAATCCACAAATGTCATCAGCCTACTACCAGGCTGCGGTTGCTTGTTTCAATCAGGGACAGTTTGTAGAAGCCGTGCAATATTTCCAAAAGGCGTGCAACGTCGCACCCATGCTGGGAGAGGCTTACAACGGTTTGGGTGTCACACTGGCGGCGATGGGAAAGTATGAAGATGCCGTTCAATGTTTTGCAAAAGCCTGGCAGGTAGACAACTCTCTCGCTGTGGTGCAAAGAAATTGGGCATCGGCATTGGTGCAGCTTGGTCAAGTCGACGAGGCAATTAGGCACTACCAAGAAGCGGTCGGGGTAACGACCCGCGTCCTTTCTGCGAAGGATCGAGCGGTCACTTATAACGACTGGGGCGTGAACTTGTTTCGTGCCAATCGTATGGATGAAGCAGCTGAAAAGTTGGTGTACGCAGTTGATGTTGATCCCACTTTTGCGGGTGCCCACCTCAATTTGGGATTGGTGCGTACTTCGTTGCAAGAATTTGAACTTGCCGCTGAGGCGTTTGAAAAGGCGCTTGAAGTCAATCCAAATCAAATGGAAATCGCCTTGAACAGCGCGATTACCTATTTGATGGTGGGTCGCTATTCGGAATCATTGGACCGCTTGAATCAAATTCAAGCGAAAGGAATCAAGAGTTCCGAACTCGATTTCTGGCTGGGCTACGCCAATTTGGCTTTGGGCAACAGCGCCGCTGCGCAAGAGAATTTCGAAAAATCGATTTTTCAAAACTCTACGAATTACATGGCGCTCGACGGCTTGGGATGCTGTTTTGCCCTTAATCGTCAACACGCCGAAGCGATTGACAAGTTCAGTCAGTGTCTGGCGTTGAATCGCGAATATGCGCTTGGACACTTGCATCTGGCACGCAGTCTGGAGGCGGTCGGACGAGGCGACGCGGCGCTGCTTGAGTATCGTGAGGCAATTACCAGAGATCCGAAATGCTTGCTTCCTGAAAAGGAAGTGATTGAAACTTTGCTGCGTGCCTCTCACTTTGATGCGGTGATGGCTCGGTCTCTTAAGTTGTTGGAGATTTCGCCTATGGATACCGACGCCAAGCTTAGTCTGGCCAAAGCGATGCGGGCACAAAACAGAATGCCTGAAGCGCTAAGTTTGCTTGAGGGCATGATTCAAGAGGATCCGACCAACGGTAATGCAATCGTTCTAATGGGACAGATATTTTTGTCTCAAGGCCGGTTCGTGGAAGCTGACGAACAATTTAGAGTAGCCTCTACTGTTTTTGACGGTGACGCCCTGCTCTATTACTCGTGGGGCAAAAGCTTATCCTTACTCGGTTTGCACGAGCTAGCTCTGGAGAAGTACGCAAAAGCTTCAGAGATAGACCCCTACGATGCAGACGTTTATGACGCATGGGGCGCGGCCCTTAAGACGCTTGGACGCTTTGGCGAAGCCGCTGAAGTGTTCAAACGTGCTTCGGAGTACATGTAGCAATGACCGATGAAGTCGTTGTTCTGGAGCCGGTTTCGGATCTCTATCTAAAGACGGAGAAGCTGCTTTTTTTCAGGCTGGCCTTCGCCGCTGTCGGTATGTTTCTCTCTATCGGTATCGGTCTTTATACACGCACAGACTTCGACTATCAGCCCGTTCTCATACTGATTATCTCCGTCCTAGCCTACGCTGGTCTGGCTTTGCTCGCCCTTAAGGTACGACTGTTGTCGACCGACCAGCAATTGGCGATACTGAATGCGGTGCTGATTGGATCCGATGTGCTTGCTTTGACGGGACTTGTCCACTTCACTCGCGGCGTGGAATCAGATCTTTACGTTTTATATTTGTTGCCCATTCTGCTTTCCAGTTATACTTTTGGACGAGAGGGAATCACTCGCACAGCGCTTTTCGTCTCACTCTCATATGTCGGTATTTTGCTGGCTGAAAATGCCAGTTTGCTTCCCTATTTGGTTGACCCTGATAAGACTACTGGGCTCGCCGGCGCCTACTCGCAGCAACTGTGGCGGCGCATTCTCGGTCGAAGCGCACTGCTCGTCAGCGTGGCATTTATTTGGGGACGTTTTTGTGAGTACATGTCGGGATTAGCTGAGCAGGGCGCAAATCGTCTCAGGGAGCAGCTCAAGGCGAACGAACAATTAGTCAACGAAGTGAAAGGACAGGCTGCTCGTGAACTCTTGATCAATTCCATCAATTCAGCTTTGCGCAGCACCCTGGATCTCAACCAAATTTTCGAAACAGCAGTAGATGAGTTGGGCCGGGCATTGCAAGCGAGCAGCTGCGCGATTGTTTGTCATAGTTCCTATCCTGACGAACCACCGGTGGTGTGTGAATCGATTAGCTCGGCTTTGAAGACAGACAATGGAGATTCCCACGGCATCTTCAACTCAGTCGTTTGTGCGTTTGTTCTGGAAAATAAATCTACCTATGAACGTGATCCAGTCAACAACAACTTGATCAAAGTTTTTGTCTTCCGAAATCCTGCTAAACATGAGACTTTTAAGCCAATCAAGGAGGAAGTCGAGCGCCTCAACTTTAGCTCGCTCGTTATCCAGCCGATGATGTATGCCGATGAGTCAAAAGGTGTGTTGCTGATCGGTGAGCGTGATAACAAGCGGCAGTGGGTCGCTTCCGAGCTCGATCTGATCAAATCTGTTGCCGGACAAGTGGTTGTTGCCATTGAACATGCTGAGTTGGTTGACCAACTTTCGCGCAAGAACAAAGATTTGCTGCACAAAAACCTCAATCTGGACGCCAAGAATTCAGAGTTGAGGACCGTTCAATCACAACTCATCCACCAGGAGAAGATGGCTTCGCTGGGTCGATTGGTCGCCGGCATTGCGCATGAATTGAACAATCCGATTAACTTTGTTCACGGCAATTTGCCCTATTTGCGCGAATACTTTGAAGATCTGAAAAAGATAATTGGCGCTGGCGACAAGATTCAGAGCGATCAGAAAGGTGAGTTTGACGGGTTGAAGAAGTCTCTGAAATACGACTTCCTGGTCACCGACCTGGACAATATTCTCGCTGACCTCAATGAAGGGGCTGACAGAATCAGGCAGATCATCCGAAACTTGCGCAGCTTTAGCCGTCTTGACGAAGCCGAACTGAAGGAGGCATCGATTCAAGAGGGCATCGAGTCAACCTTGAAGATTCTTTCGGAATTTTATGGACGCGACAAAATTCCCGTCGAAACCGACTTTGCGAATATTCCACCCGTGCTTTGTTATCCAGGGCAACTCAATCAAGTTTGGATGAATCTTCTCTCAAACGCCGCGCAGGCTATGGGTTCGGTTGCTGAGCCAAAGGTGACAATCCGCACTGAAGTCGATCACGACAATGTTGTAACTTCTATTTCTGACAATGGGTCTGGTATTAAACCAGAGGTTCAGAGTAAAATTTTCGAACCTTTCTTCACCACCAAACCAGTTGGTCAAGGTACGGGATTAGGTTTGTCTATTTGCCATTCGATCATCGAACGGCATGGCGGGCAGATCTTCTGCGAATCATCGCCGGGCCAAGGAACGACATTTCGGGTAGAAATCCCGATTTATGCCAGACCTTCGGACTTGGTGAGGACTGTACAAGATTCGGCTTATGACCCAGACTAAAGAAAGCTTGGTCGTACTTTGCGGTTGGCAACCGCCCCACGGAGATCACTGATGGCAAGGCGACACAAAATCCTGGTTGTTGACGACGAAATAGCAAACGTTCGGCTGCTCAACCGCGTTTTGGGCGATGAGCACGAAACGATTCTCTGCATGAGTGGCGAAGAGGCCGTCAAAGCGCTGCTGGAGCATGATGTCAGCTTGATTATCACCGACCAGCGCATGCCCATGATGACCGGCGTTCAGCTTCTTGAGAAATCAATCGAGATTCGCCCTGACGCAATCAAAATTTTGATCACCGGTTATACCGACGTTCAGGCGCTGATCGACGCGATCAACGCCGGTCATGTCTACAAGTACATTCCCAAGCCGTGGGACGCAGACGAGCTCAGACTGACAGTCAAGCGCGCTCTGGAGACCTATGAACTGAAGGAAAACAACATTCGCTTGATCGGCGAACTCAAAGTGGCCTTTGGGCAACTTGAGGAGCTTTCCACCGGGGCGATCAGAGCTCTTGCAGACGCTCTTGACGCGAAGTGCGATTACACATCCGGACACAGTTTGAGAGTCAGCCGGTTTGCGGTTTTGATCGGAAGAGCCCTTGGTCTGCCTCTGGAAACGTTGAAAGATGTCGAATTGGCGGGCGTTCTGCACGACATCGGCAAAATTGGTGTGCCTGAGTCTATTCTCTGGAAACCAGCCAAGCTCACGCCTGAAGAGCACAAAATTATGTCTGAGCATCCTGTCAAGAGCGCTCAAATTATTGGAGAGCTGAGTGGATTAGTGCGTGCTCGCGCATTCGTTTTGCACCATCATGAATTTTTGGATGGCTCCGGCTACCCTGACGGGCTCAAAGGTGACGAAATTCCGCTCGGTGCAAGAATCATTCTTGTTGCTGATGCTTATGATGCCATGACAACAGACCGGCCATATCGCAAGGCGATCGGACATCACAAGGCTATTGCCGAATTGCGTGAAAAATCTGGCACTCAATTCGATCCCAAAATGGTCAACGCGCTCATCTCTGTAATCGGAGAAGATGGTGAATTGCTCGTTAATGGTGAAGTGCCAGAGAGCTTTCTTGGGCTGTCAATTCCTTCAATAAATCCTTCACAGACTGGAACACAGTACTTGGCGGAAGCTGAACGCCGCGAACGGCTAGAGTCGGCGGGTAAGCAGTAGCGGCTCGCAATGCTTTAAAGAGTGGATGTTTCGGCAGCAGTTTTGCTTCGTCGGTTGGTCCGAACATTGCTACGACTGGCTTTTGAGCGCCCACTGCGATGTGCATGGGTGCCGAGTCAACACAAACAAGCACGTCGCAAAGCTTGGTCAAAGCAGCAAGATCGGCTAGGCTCTTGGTTTTACCCGCTGATGATATCAGCTTGGAACCCGGTGGCAAGTTAGCCTGGATGGACTGGATGATTTCGGTGTCATCGGGACCACCGGCAAGGATTGGTTGCAATGTCGAATCAGCGTTAAGCTTGTTGATGAGCTCGATCCAGTCATTTATTTCCCAAGTTTTGATGATTCCTTTTTCAACAGCCAAGCGACTTGTACCCGGGTGTAGCAATACCTTTCTGGCATCGCCTTTGGTGTCACTGTTGCGCAAGAAATCTTCCATGCGCGTCATGCTGTCGGCCGGTATGTCTATCTCTGGAATGGTGCCTGGGAGCGCCGGCTTCCCAGCCGGCATCTGACCGTCAGTCGATCGCATTCCGAATGCCACCACAGGTGTCGGTTCGACAAGGCACGCCGCCAGATCGTGATACATGTCCGAAGCATACTGCTCACGATTCAACCGGACTGGATGCGTCAATAACAGCCTGGAGAGTGGCCCTGAGTCATAGCCGATGCGCCATTCTGAGCCACCTAGAAACAAAAGAATCGACACCATCTTCGAGCTTCCCGATGACAAAACCAGCTCATACTCACCGTCTTGGATAAGATGAACCACCTCGACAATATCTGCGAGGAATAGCGGTCGCTTTTTGATGTCAAACGTCACCGTGTCATCTATTAGATTGGTGATTTGTTTAATTGATTGAGAGCGAGGCTCCAACATCAGCGTGATGTGCGCGTCGGGATAAGCTTTACGAAGCGTTTTAAGAGTAGGCAAGAAGAGAACTTCGTCGCCGATGCCGCCAAAATTGATGGCCAGTATTTTGTTTGTCTTATGTAACCTTGGAATCATCTTCATATAATATCCCAGACTCTACTTAGGATTTCGAGATTGCGACCGACAAATTGGTCCCTTGTTTTACTTATCTGCGTCCTTCTTGGGGGCGTCGTCGGCTATATTTTGACCTTGTATTTCAAGCCGACTTTGATACCACCCTCCTTCCGGATTGGCAGTTTGACCGAGCCTACCACCGTGCTATTGCTTGGCACAGACGTGGTTTACACCGACCTGGGTAGGCGCAATAAAAAAATTGATCAGAATGCTTTCACCGGACGATCTGACACCATTATGGTCTGTCGATTGGATCCAATTCGCGATGCGCTAGGTATACTCTCGATTCCGCGCGACACCGAAGCGTTGATTCCAGACAACGGAGTTCAAAAGATCAACGCGGCTAACGCGATAGGCGGTCCGAATCTGGCTGTGCGCGCTGTAAGCAATCTTCTGCAGATTCCTATCGACCATTACGTGGTTCTCAATGTTCACGGTCTGGTAGACCTGGTCAATGAACTCGGCGGCATCACCGTCGACGTACCCGCGAAAATGAAATATATGGATTGGACGGCGAAGCTAAAGATCGACCTCGAGCCTGGTCCGCATACGCTCACGGGCAACCAGGCTATGGGTTTCGTGCGCTTTCGGCATGACGCCCTTGGTGACATTGGACGCGTGCAGAGGCAACAAATCTTTATCCGAGCTGTGCTCGCCAAAGCCCTTCAACCTGACTCCTGGAGCCATCTTCCGAGACTCCTGGAGATTGCTAACCAATATATTTCGACGGACTTGAGTGTCGGCGACATGATGTCGATGGCGACATTCGCGCGCGCCATCCCTAAGAAGAATCAAACCATGGCGATGCTTCCGGGCAATTTCAGCGGCAGTGGTGGGTGGATTTCCAGCAAAGCTGAGATCAGAGGAATAGTCGCTCGCCTGATGGGATCGAGTTTTGTTACGTCTTTACGTAACGAAATGCGCATTACAATTCAGAACGCCAGTTCGACACCAGGCTTGGCATACAAGGTTGCAAAGATATTGCAACGAAAGGGTTACATCGTCACCGTCAAACAATCGAAGCTCAAAATCGGACCGTACAAGCAGACAAGAATCATTGCCCAGCGTGGCAATTCCGATGACGCAGAGCAGGTCAGAGTCGACCTGGACGAGCATGGGGATATTGTAAATGCCTCTGTTGGAGATATAGAAAGCACCGTGACTGTGCAGGTTGGGGATGATCTGGCTCTAATCCTTAGCGAATCTAAATAATTCGATGCCTTTGAAGATCGGCACATAGTGCCATTCTACGCAATGCAAAGCGAAAGCTTCAGACATTGTTATTATTCCTCTTGAAATAGCACTTCGCGCCTAGTATGACTTGGTGTACAGTATGTGCGGTTCGCAGCTGTGACCCAGCAACTTTTCCGCGATCACGCTATTATGGTGCTGGCTACAACCAATCCCGGCAGATAGTCAGAAAGGCAGGCAACATGATCCATTACGTTTATGCTACTCGCGGTGGTTACCTTTATCTAGTTGGTAAATTTGCTCACAGACCGAAGGTACAAAAAACCGACGAGTTTGTGTTGTCTGTTCCAGAGAAGACTTCTCAGTCTCAGATCGACACATTGGCTCATCGTCGCTTCATGGATCACCTCAACCGTCCACGCAAGGTTGTCCATGACCGTCACAAAGCTGGCACTGAACGTGAGTTGGCTACAGTCTAATTGCCTTTCGAAAGAATCATTCTTATACGTGCTGCTCGAGTCGAGCGGCACGTTTTTGTTTGGGGCGCCGTTAACGCATCTTTGCCAACCTGGAGCGCCGGCTTCCTAGCTGGCACCTAGCCGCGAAGCGGCTTCGTCACGGTGCGTTATCTTCCAATGATTGGTTCGGGGTCTTCTATCGACGGATCAAACCAATCGCCATCTCTCTTTTTTAGCTTTGAATCTTGAATTACCTTGAGGCCCGCGTTACCCGCGATAGCTTGTTTGATGGGCGCTGGCAGTTCTGAGCTGTCCGTTAAAATCGACAAGCCTGTCAGCTTGCTCAAAGTTTGTGGTTTAGCGACGCTCAACACTTCCGAATTTATAACGATGCATTTGAGATTTGGCATTTTTGCGAGTTCTGCCAGCAGGTCTATGTTCACCTTCTGCAGATCGTTTTCATTCAGACTCAATACTTCAAGTGATTGGAGTTTGGTTATGAGCTTGATATCACTCTCAGTCAAATTATTGTGGGGCAGTGAAAGTCTACGCAGTGAATTCCGTTTTGATAGTTCAATTAAAACGGGTGTTATGCCATCGACTTTCTCCAAGCGCAAGACACGAAGATTCTGCAAGTTTGGAAGTTTCGCTAAAACTTCGCCTGTGATTTCTCGATCATCAACACTGATCTGGCTCGCGTCGAGCCAGCGCAGTTGCGATAAACCGCCTACACCCAAAAATGTTTTTAGCGACATCAATTTCTGATAGAGAGTCAGAATTTGAAGATTTCGTTGTTGAGTAATCTCATGGATAGACTGATTTAGCGGCTCTTCATCAACGTAGCAACTATGGAGATCGACGAGGATGCCCTGAAATTCCGAAGGATGAAAGCGCGGCCACAGGTCAGGTGCCACCAACATGTCGCTCTCCACCCTAAAAATGAGCTTTGCATCTTTAGGTACTTCTTGAGTTTTAGTGGCAGGAACAGAATGTAATTTGCCAGACTGCCACCAAAGTATGTCGCCCAACTTGTGCTTATGGAACTTAGGAAACTCGAAGACTTTTTTGTCCTCTTCGATTTTCGAATAGTAGCTGAAGCCCGTGTCCAGCCCAAACAGCCCAGCACCGTCATCAGCTGGCTTGGCGATCGATTGCACCGGTGCTGCAGGCGTCAAAAACTGGTGCGCTGCATAGCCCATGCTGGCACCACCGATGATGCCCATGACGGCAAACAGTAGTGAAGAAGATACTTGCTGTCGACGTTGTTGTCGCAGCAGAATTGCGGTTGGTGAGTCGCTTATTTGACCGAAGTCTCCACGAGCAATGGCAGCGAGATCAGTCTCCACAGCAGCACAGTCTTGGTAGCGATCCTTGGGCTCCTTGGCGAGCATCCGATGGATCACGCGCTCGAGAGCTGGAGGAAATGTCTCGCCGAGCGACGCTTCCTTCAGTGACGGCACCACTCCAGTGCCGTGCTGCATCATAATCTCGAGTGGATTGCTTCCGGCAAAAGGTGGTGCGCCGGTTACTGTCTCAAACAACATGCAGCCGAGGGCATAAATATCGCTGCGACCGTCAACGCCCGCTCCCATACATTGCTCCGGGCTCATGTACAACGGCGTTCCGAAGATTTCGCCGGTCGTGGTTAGAGTCATTGCGCGCGACAACTCAGATGACTGAAGCTTGGCGATGCCGAAATCTACTATTTTGGGGACGAATTGCTGTTGCCCCGAAGCATCTGCAGCAAGGATTACGTTGCTGGGCTTTAAATCTCTGTGAACGACGCCTTGTTGATGTGCGTAGGCGAGCGCATTGCACAGGGGCAAAAATAGTTGCAGTGCCGTTTGCAACGATGCTTTACCATTCTGCTTTAGGAATTGGCTAAGCGTCGGACCTTCCACCAGATCCATAACAAGATAGGGTTGATTGTCTTCGAGCATGCCGAAATCCAGCGCACGAACCAGGTTGGGGTGATCCAAGCGGCCTGCAGCTTGCGCTTCTTTTTGCAGTCGAAGTATGGTTATTTCTGAGGTGTTAATCGGATTCAGAGTTTTGAGAGCAAACTCTTTCCTCAGAAGAACCTGGAAGACTTTGTACACGCAACCGAAGCCGCCTCGCCCCAGAACAGACACGATCTGATAACGTTCGGCTACGATGTCGCCCGGGTTGAATTGAATATTGAGCGGACGGACGCCAGAATCAGTGCCGCCTCCGTTGGAGCTCGGCCTGGCCGCATTAGGATCGGTTCTCATTGTGTCCATCGCGCGCTCTGGTCAGGACCTACATCACTTATACCCAGCTTTAAGCAGCCGGTCTCAACTTGCACGTCGCTCTTTGTTCGTCATGAGGCTAGGTCAGGGTACTCTTTGGCAAAACGTTCCGCTTTCAGGCGCTCAATTTCCGCGTTAAGATCATCCATACTTATGCCGGACTCCTGCAATGATTGCTGTGCAAGCTTCTTGGCATCAGCCAGCAAGCGATTCTCAGGCATAAGAATCACACAATTGCCAACGATGATTTCCATCAATGTTGCACCCGGAGCCAGTCCCAATTGCTGTCGAGCTTTACTCGACAGAGTTACCTGCCCCTTGCTACTCAAGGTCACCCTTCTCAGTCTTGCAGCAGTCATTACCGACCTCTTTGTCTTACTTTTCTTACTTACTTTACCGCGCGAAGCCCATAGGGCGAGAAAAGGCGAAGTGTTGCGTACCAAGTCAACAAGACAGTTCCACACTCTTTTTTGAGACGGATGCCACTTTATCTCCGGGCAGAATTGTCCCGATCATGTTGAGTGGATCGGCTGCTGAAGCGGAGATTGTTTGTTCGGAAGGTTGTTTGCTCTTGGCTGCGCGCAATGAGTCGACAGCTTCAGACAGAGCAAATTGCTCGCCGACGAATCCGGCTACAAATCTGCCGCCCCGCACATCGCCTCGATCTTCCATGTGTCTGAACACGGCGAGTAGCTCACGCCATGGTGGCAGATTTGTTTCCCGCTTTAGCACGTCACGAAAGACGACGCCGTAGCGCGCCAACAAGATTTTGCACATTGATTCCAAGCCCTTCTTCTTCTCTACGCTGTGCTCCGCGTGCAGGAGTGTCCATCTTCCATAGTTGTCGCGGAAGCGTTTGGTCAAGCCGCGACCTTGCCCACTTCGGCGTTTCGGATCGATCAATGAGCGAAGGTTATCGAAACCATCCGCGGAAACAAGTCCAGCGGTGACTAATTCCCAAAGTCCCATTTCGATTTGGGTTTTTAGCAGTCCGGTGCCCCGCACAATGTCAGCAAAGAAGCTGGCTCCTCGTTGCGCTAAGAATTGTTCCACCGTTTGAGCTGCATAGCTTAGTCTGGATAAATCAGCATTGGCTCCTGATTTAGGCAGGCAGGTCATCCAGTCAGCTTCATCTCTGACGAAAAAAGTTATTGGCGCCACGCTTGTCGGTACTATGCGCTTAATCGCACCCGGGCTTAGAGCTAAGATTTCAGCGCCGCTCTCTTTGCTTTGATCTGAGTTTTGCGTTGGATTCGGACTTGGATTCGGCGTTTGACTCGGACTCGGATTCGGATTCGGATTCGGATTGTCTTCCGGCTGGCTGGAAGCGTCTTTCTGAGTGCTTCTTCGTTCAAGTGCTCTTGCAATTGGAATTGGTGGTGTGAGCGTCAAATCCGAATTGCCTTTGGATTTTGCGGATATGTCTGCGAATTTGTCTGGAGGAGCGAAATGTTTGAGGAATGCCGACTTCTTATTCTTAAGTTCTGAAGTCGCAGGCAAATCCGCACCGGTTAAAGCCGGATGCATACTCAATCTTCCCCACCCCACAGATCCCTTCATACACAGTTTGTCGAGAATGTCCGGAGTATAATTTCGCACTCGTTTTGCCAGTACTTCTCTTTCCCAAACGTTGGCCGGAATTTCAAAACCTTGCAATTGGCGAATCACTTCGAGCAAACCGCGCTCCCCGGCGAGCTGTGTGCCAGGCGCCAGATGCTGCCATGTAGCCAACCATCGCACATACGCACCGGCAGTGACCGGTTCTACTTTCTGTCGCAGCGACGTAATTGTCAGCTTGTGGATACGGGCCAGCAGTCTTCGCTCGCACCACTCATATTCGGATATCGCCAGTGAGGCGATGCCTTTCACAACGTTCGACAACGTTACTCGATCGCTAAACTGACCTCTTAAGATCGCGCCCTCCGACTCCATTTGCACGAATGCTATCTCAACATCGCGCTCGCTAAGCTTCAGCAATTCCGCGATATCTTTAACGAGAACTGGTCCAACTATCTGCATCCAACCACGCACCGCAGTCAATACCGCCACCGATCTGTCAGTCGGACCCTCATTAATTGAAGGAAGATCGTTTTCAAAGACCGCTTCCGGCCAAATCAATTTCACAGTGCTGATGCGCTCGGCACAGACCCATAACTTCGCCGTGCCGATCTGAATTTTTGTGGCTCGTTTCGCAGACTGCAAATTCTCGAAATACTCTAACCAGTCCTTGGCAGGATCGTTTTGGAGCCTCTCATTCGATTCAGGAATCGCGATCACCGATTTCAACATATCGTGCAATTCATCCGCGTTCCGTACGTCCGGCCAAGCCTGCTCCACCACCTTCGCTATGGCAGTTGGATCAAGGCGCCCGAGTTCGTTGTTCAGAACGGAGTTCGGAAGCACGCGCCGCATCTCAACAGCTCGAGTTCGTCTTTCTTCAACTCCTGCATCATCCAAATAAGCGTAGACGTTCGCGTTTATAATTTCGGCGGCAAATTGAGAAGGCGTTGGCGTATCAATTGCCAAACAGTTGATTGCTCCGCTGGCAATGTCTCGAAGTATCGACTCGAGACCTTCGATGTCCATAGCCTCGGTGAGAACATCCTTCATCACTTCTTCGACTAGGGGATGATCGGGGAGTTCAACATCGCCAGGATTGTTGTCCTGACACGCGGCTGCGCCGGGAAACACAGCGCCCAACAAATCATCAGATCTGAGCCGCTGCAAATATGGTGGCACTTTCTTGCCGCCCATAAATCGAAGCAGTGCCAACGATCTGGTGGCATCCCACTTCCATCTGGTGGAGAAAATGGGAGTTGCCAATGAAGCCTGTACAAGCGTATGCCTAACATTTGCTTCGGTGAGGTAATAGAAAACGTCGCCCAGAGGAAAGCTATGTTGCTCGGCGAGAGCAATGCTTAATCCATCCTCGGTTGCAGCAGCTTGCAGCTCGAAGTTGAAACTGCGACAGAATTTTTTCCGCAGAGCAAGTCCCCAAGCTCGATTAATGCGACCACCAAAAGGAGCATGCAGAATCAAGTGCATGCCGCCACCTTCGTCAAAAAAGCGCTCGGCTATTATTTGTTTTGTAGTTGGCACGGCACCAAGAATGGCTCGTCCTTGGACAATGTATTCAATGAGTTGTTCAGCGCCTGAATCAGTGACACCACATTCATCCTTTATCCAAGTAATGGCATGCTTGATTTCGGGAGTTGGTTTTGTGTGCGCACCATAATCTACGCCAACGTTCTTCGTCAGTTCGTCCAGTTTGGACCTTAGTTCTGATACATGGTGTGACAATGCATCAGAACGTGCGGGTGCCTCGCCGAACCAGAACGGTACGGATGGCGATGCACCGTGTGCGTCTTCTACATAGACTTTGCCGGCGACGTTGTCGATTCTTCGGATGCGCCATGACGTACTCCCGAGCAAGACCACATCGCCTCTGTGACTATCTATTGCGAAGTGTTCGTCAAGCGTTCCCACCGATAAACCGTCGGGTTCGGCAATCACACCATACAAAGCGCTTTCGGGAATAGCACCACCACTGGTGATTGCTGCCAATCGCGCACCTCGCCGGGCCCTGATTTTTCCGTTTACCTGATCTCTCATCAGGTAAGCTCCGTATCTCCCTCGACTGGAGGAGATACCATCCGACAACATTTGAATAATCCGATCGAATTTAATGCGTTCTAAATTGCGATATGGATAGGCTCGTCTTACATCGTCAAAGAGCTGTTTCTCGTCAAGCTCTTCTACGGCCGCCATCGCTACAATCTGCTGCGCCAAAATGTCAATCGGACATTCCGGAATAACGAGCTTGTCCAAATCGCCATGTTTTATTGCTCGCACAAGAGCCGCCATTTCTACAAGCTCATCCCTTGTATAAGGAAATAATCTTCCTTTCGGAATAGCCCCGCGCCAGTGCCCTGACCGCCCAATCCTCTGTAGCGCCGTGGCAATTGTCCTAACTGAGTTGACCTGACAAACCAAGTCGACAAAGCCGATGTCGATTCCCAGCTCAAGCGATGCCGTCGCTACCAAAACTTTGATTTCGCCATTTTTCAATCGCGACTCAGCAGCGAAGCGAAGTTGTCTAGACAAACTTCCGTGGTGGCAGGCGACATTGTCTTCACCGACACGCGTAGCGAGATGCATTGCAACTCGTTCGGCTTGCTTTCTCGTATTTACGAAAACCAAAGTCGACCGATGCTCGTTCACCAATTCGGCCAGCCTGTCGAAAGTTTCAGCCGACAGTTCCATTGATGCGACCGGGGAGAGAGGCTGAGTTGGAAGTTCGATGGCAATGTCCATCGTTCGCCGATGACCAACATTGACGATAACTGGAGTTTCCCCCTGCGAGCCTGTCAAAAACTTCGCTACTAGCTCAATCGGATTTTGTGTGGCTGATAAACCAATTCTATTGGGAGTTTTATTGGCTACTTTGTCCAATCTTTCGAGTGACAGAGATAAGTGCGATCCCCGCTTATCATCAGCCACGGCGTGGATTTCATCGACGATTACCGTTTCAACATTGGCGAGCAGCTCGCGGCTTTTCTCAGCAGTCAGCAAAATGAAAAGCGATTCCGGCGTCGTCACCAAGATGTGGGGATGGCGGCGCACCATCGCTTGCCGTTCGCGCGTCAAAGTATCGCCGGTTCTTACCGCAGTGCGAATCTCAGCCATTTCTATGCCGCGCAATTCCGCGAGTGTCCGAATTTCAGCAAGTGGTGCATCTAGATTCTTCTGAATGTCATTGCTGAGCGCTTTGAGCGGCGAAACGTAGACGACGGAAGTTTTATCAGTGAGCTTATTGTCGACTGCCAAACGAACCAGTCGATCGATGCACGCGAGGAAAGCAGCGAGAGTTTTTCCGGAACCTGTTGGTGCCGAAATCAAGGTTGTTCGACCAGCTAAGATGTGCGGCCAACCCTGCTCTTGAGGTTCGGTTGCGGATCCGAATTTATCAAGAAACCAGTCTCTAACTAGCGGGTGTGCCCATGCGAGCGCCCCGACCTCAACAGTAGCCTTATTCATACTGACATTGTAATTCGGATTTACGCACTTTGGTCGAACCTTTTGGTCCGAGATCCTCTGTTATTGGTCGATTTGGGATTTCCAGATTTCTTTTGCCGGCGGATGTGACAGCCGTTATTTTCAAAACTGACATGGGCATCCTTAGGTATAGTTAAGCTTGTTCGAGGGACCTGGCAGCGAGCAGCCGGAAACCTTTTTAGGGTAATCAACAGTATCAATGCTGCAAAACCCGACATACAATCATCCTGGGGACTGTACTGAGAGGGAAAGATATGCGAGTTAGTAAGAAAATGGTGCGTAGCGCTAGGGGCTTTACCCTTATCGAACTGCTGGTCGTCGTAATCATCATCGGCATCTTGGCCGCGATTGCGCTACCGAACTTTATCGGCGCGCAAGACAAAGCTCGTGAAGCATCAGTGAAAGCAAATATGCGTACTGCACAAATCGCAGCTGAAGCGTTTGCCACTGATAATGGTGGCCAATATCCACTAGCTGCTGCTGATTCGGTTTACGCAACTTATCTGCCAGGTGGATCTAGTGATGGAATCACCGCTGGCAATTATCCCGTAAATCCATTTAAGAATGCTCCCGACCCTTTCGTCGTTGCACCTGTAGGCACCGGTTCAACCGCTGTACAAGATGCTCGCAAAAATGGCGGCTCGTTAGGCGCTCCTGGTGCTGTTGGTTATAAGCCTATCGCGAGTAATGGTGCAAATACGTCGTACGGCATAATGGGTGGAAATAAGTCAGGTACTGCACTTAGTGGCACATCCGGCGGAACATTCTTAGTGCTATCGAATCAATAGACGAACAACAAAGTTGACTCGTGCGGGCTCCTAAGGGGGCTCGTATGCTTATGTAGGGGTGGCAATTGAAGGGAGCCTATTCGACAATTTTCATCTGCTTGATTTTAGTCTCAATCATTAGTTTCTGTAAGGAGAGATTGACCAAAGCATGGACTAATCATCCGCTCGCTAAGCATGTGATGTATTTCCCTTCTCCGCGAGCATTGAAAATGCTTTCCTTGGGCTATGACAGTCTTCTAGCAGATGTTTATTGGCTTGGATTTGTTCAGTACATTGGTGAAGGCAACAATGCAGAATCAGAAAGATTTATCAACTTAATCACGATCTTAGATCCAGGAATTGTGCAAGCGTATTTTTTCGCTGCGTTTGTCATTGGTAATGAACTCAAGCAGCCTGAGGTTGCTGCTGAAATAATTGAACGTGGCATGTCGTCAAATCAAGACACCTGGTATCTCCCATTCATCGCTGGCATTAATCAATATCTGTATGCACATGACGAAGTGAAGGCTGCTAAGTATTATCGAATGGCCGCGAAATTTCCGGATGCTCCTAGATGGCTTGGGCGACAAGCTCAAATACTCGAAGCGAAAATTCCTTCTACCATAAAGGAAATAAATGTTTGGGACAGTATCTACAATTCGTCGACAGATTCAGACATCAAGGAGCGGGCTCGGAAAAAGCTAGCATCCCTCTGGCTCAAGGTCTATAAAACATCTCCATCCAAAGAAATCAAAAAGCGAGCCCTGGAGCAACTGCAGAGGTTTGGTATAGAAGAACCGAACGGATGACGGATGATTGCACGGCAGCGATTCCGAAACATGAGTATTCGTCTTCACTTGCGTCGCCGTTATTCCGTCAAGCATCAGGGACTGAATTTGGTTTTCTGAAGTTGTTATGTCACCTTATGTAGTACCAGCCTGTCGAACCTTCTGTCGTTCGGTTAAACAATCGAGAACGCCTGTATGACAGACAAACTTTAAGGCGAATTTGGCGCTAATCTAGTAAGCCGTAGCATGGTTCGAATCCCAAATTGTCCATTGCCATACCAGAACCTCTACGAGACGTATAATGATAAGATTACAGGTGTTTCCTAAGAAACAAGAGTGCTGAAATGGCTCGCCGGTCATTACGTTCTCAGGCTGGAATGTATCTCTTAGAGATGGTCGTCGCCATTGCCCTAAGTGGTGTCTTTGTGCTTTTGATATCGGGCATGCTTTCTGAAAATTTGGCGTTATCCACGGCCAGTCAGAATCAGCTCATAGCCGGCAGCGCTGCTGAATTGCTTATAGAAAATGCCAAAGCAACACCATACGCGGGGCTTAAAAATTTCCTTACAAGTTCTCCGTCGAACACCTTAGTCGTCAATCTCGATCAACAAGGACAATCATTGCCCGCAGTTAGACAACTGCCAGTGCAACTGGATTTAGTTAATGACACCAACGTGTACGGCACTGTTGATCCTTTTTCTGGTCAATGTAACTCAACCGCTCGATGGAACCAATCAACTGGAAATTGTTTTCGTGGTTTGGCTACAGAAACCTTCGCTGACGCAAGTGCAATCACTGGCGTCCCTTCCATTTTGGTAACAGTGACTGTCTCCTATGCAGGCATTTCAAGCCAAGGAAGCTCATCGACGCCATACACAAAAACACTCACAAGAACCGCCGTCGTTTTCCAGAACGGAGCCACATTTCAATGAGAACAGCAAATGGGATGAGCTTAATTGAAATGTTGTCTGCCATCTTCATCATGTCATTTGTTGCTGCCGCAATGTGTGAAGTTGCACTAGTTCAGAACTCCGTCGCCTTCAGGGTCTATGGCAAGATTGAAGGCTTGACCAGCGCTCGAAGGCTGGCGCCGACAATCGAGCGAGAAGTGCATATGGCACGCTTCATAGGTGATCAGTTCGGTAGTGGACTAATCAATGGACCCAATACTTTTCCATCAGCAGGCAATCCTGAGTACTCACAAAGCAGTTCTTCCGTTGCCGGATTTCAAGGCTACCCGTCGACTACAAGTAACACTTCGTGGCCACTGCGACCATACACACTTGACCAGCAAACGCTAATCATTCAAGTGCCGATTTTCACAACCGACGGCTTTCCGACCAAATCTAGCATCGCTGGTAAATGGAATGTAGACACAATCGTCTACAAGGTATTGGCTGATCAATCGAAACCAGGTCTTGGACAATTTGTTTTGCAGAAAGCAATTTTTGCAGGCGAGCATCTCGCTGGCTATCAGCCTGCCCCGGGCATCCCTTCAAACCAACCTGAGACTATCGTCACTGGAATAGTGGGTCCAATTGATCCATCTGGTACACCAGATCCAACTGCCGGAGTACCGACGCCAAAAGTGTTCAGTTACTTCAATAAGCTTTATCCTGCGTATCAAACAACTTTTCAACAATACCCACTTCCTGGTGCGGTTCCTCCTGGTGTGGTAAATGCCGCTGATATTCCGAATATAAATGGTGTAGCGACCAATATGGAAATAACCGGCACAGCAGCAGCAAGGAAAGATCTCACCGCGAAAACCGTTGCCTTCAGAACCGAAACCTACGTCAGATCCAACTTTACGAGCACACCATGAAAAATCGAAATCAAAGTGGATTTTCACTCATTCTTGTCGTGTCACTTGGACTCATTTCGATGTTGATGGCTCTTGCAGTGTCAGCGTCTTTGGTTCCGATCTTTCAAAATATGGGCGCGCAGGGAGTAGCAAGTAGTACAGCTTCAGCTGCTGAACTCGGAATGCAATATGCCCTGGCTCAGCTGAATGTAGCAGCAAGCACCGGCACGCTAAGCAATATTACGTCACCGATGATGGTGCCCTCGTCTTTAACGAACAATACAAATGTCGTAGCAACTATCACCCAGTTGGATACAACTCAATATCCTAATCTCGCAAGCTCTCCTATCTTTAACGCATCCGCTTACAACACTACTAGCCAATTTAAAGCAACTGACTACAGAAAACTGACTTCAGTGGCAACTTCTGGAATTAATAAAAGCACCATTAATGTTATCGTCGGCCCTTACATGATGAAATCAAGTTCGGTAGGACCGAACGCTCTCTTTTCCAATGCCTTGTTCGCGGCAAACAACCTCCAGCTTAATGGACAAGTAAGTGTGATGACTGAGACTTCATCACCGTCAGTACAGACCCAAGCAAGCATTGGAAGCAATAATCAAATTAGCCTGCTCGGCACGCAAAACACAATAGACGGGAACGTTAATGCTTACAACGCATCAACGACTGCAACTAGCATCGTGGCGTCACCAAATTCTAAGATAAACGGAAATATAAACTACAACGGACAAATTTCAAATCTAAGCGATCCTGGAGGTGACTCTCCATTTACGACAGACACACCAGCTAATGTAGCGCTCAACAAAGCAGGTATCGGTCCTGCACCAAACGTGCTTGCCGATGGAATCATGGGTATTCCACAGATTGGCGCGGTCACTCAAGGAGCGGCTACGGTCTTAAATCAGGCACCAGCACAGTCCATCACATCGAACTCGCCTGCGATCATGACTGTTGGCGGATCGAATACCGTTAATGTTGCGCCATCGTCTTCGGTATCAGATTTAGGTGCGATAAATCTTTCCGGCAATCAAGTAATGGTTCTAACGCCAGGGAATTACACAGCCAGTTCGATTAATATTTCTGGGAACGGCCAGATTCAGGTGAACGTTCCTGCTTCTTCAACAACAGGCGTGAGCATCTCTGTTCAAGGTAACTCATCTGGCACCACGCCGCTCTCCATTGGCGGACAGGGAATAGCGATGACCGGCAGTGCTCCTCTTGCTGCCAGCAATTTTCAGGTGTTCTACAACGGCGTCAACACCATTCAGATGAGCATGTCCTCAGGATTCAATTCATTCTATGGTTTGTTGTATGCGCCAAATGCAGATGTTAGTTTGGATACTGGCAGTATTGGCAAATTTCACGGTGCAATAGCGGCGAATAATTTGAATGTATCAGGAAAGGGAAGTATTCTCTACGATCCTAATTCGGTCAAGCCTTCTAATGGCGGCGCCGGTGGGGTTGCTTCCGGACCTGGATATACAACACCAGGATCAGCTACGCAACAGTTCAATGTGCTGTCATGGCAGGAACCAACTCGTGCCATGGCTCCGTAATGATGTAACTGGATCTTTGTCCACTGGTTGCCATTGGACTCATTGGACTAGCTTTATCCAAGATTTGCCATACTCAACTGCGGAGAAAGTAGAGCTGAACAATGAGAGTTCAGTATGAATGATCAAATTCCAGGCGAATTGGCGGCGATGATATTTTTGGTGCCTTTGCTCTGTCCGCTACTTTTTGCAAGTAAGCTTTTGGTTTTTTATTTTGTGAAACCCTCTGCGAAGTGGCAAATTTGGGCCCTGCCGATTGTCTTAGCATTTCTAGAATGTATCTTGCTGATGTACAGCATCAGGCTCGTGAGTGAGCTGCACCACGGAGCTCTTCACGAAATGAATGCGTGGCTTTTGTCCGAGGTGGTTTACTTTTTCACTATAATCTTGATTGATGCGTTGGCGCTATTTATTGCGAAGTCACTTCGTCCTAAGCTTATTGTGTCGCTAATTGCGATTGATCTCGCAATTACTCCGCTTATCGCCAATGTGATGGTTACTTTGCATTGAATCATTTCAGCAATGATAGGAAAATGTCTTCATTGTCACCTCAACCAGCCGTCGCCTGCAGCTACTTTGAAACAACGAAATCCGTGACAAAGATTCGCGTAAAATTACTGCCGCGCTCTCGACAACAGTTCGAGAAGAAGGTTCTGATTAAACTCATAGGTTCTGATTCTTGTTCAAAGTCGCGATGTGAAAATTTCCTTCCCAACTAATCTCCAAAGGCACGCAGCTTATCTGGGTCTACTTTATAATCTCTCGCCTCGTTGAATCGAACTATGCATTCCATCAGTTCTTTAGTTTCATTGTCGCCCTGCGGAGTAAGGAAGAATCGATAGGACTGAGCGGGGTCTTCCCATCTGCCTCGCCACGAGTCATGCTCCGATTTCAAAACATAAAAGTAATCCATTTTGCTCAGAGTGAGAGCGTGATCGCTTTTTCGCGCGTCGCTTTGGCAAACCAACTCGTATTGTGCATTGCCCTCTGCGTTTGGTTCTTTCAACATCAGCGACACTGGAAATAACTTCTCGTTGCCGTTATCCAATTTAATTCCTGATCGAACAATTGAATCGAAATTGAATATTGATTGCTCAAGCAAGTGTCCACCATAGTCATTAATACTTAGAAAATCGAAGAGCTTGTCGTGGCTAATACTGGGGCTTTGCGAGTCGCTCTCCGCACTTACCGTGAACGCGAATTCAACATTCCCATTGTCGCTGTCGCACTGCACACGGTACATTCCATGTCCGTCTGAGATGATCGCTAGTGGCTGTACTTTCCACATTTCTTGATTGTCTCCTCAATTCTTGAAAACAACACCAGACCAGATTTTGATAAATGTATTCCGAAGCATTTCGTATTCTGTACCTTTCAAAGGATCGCGAATGCAGATATTGCCTGCTTCATTGATACCGTCCACGACAACTGTGTGGGCCATCGCTTCGTGGGTTTTGAGCTCTGCACCAAAGGGGCGATTTTGCCTCAATAATTTCTCGAGTTCAACCGGTCTGTGTGCTTCTTTGTGCCTGGCTGTTTTCCACTCCGTTCCCAATTCTCGCGCCAACCCGTCTATTGTACCAGCGGCGTGTTTCCCGCGTTCTGCCCATCTTTCCAGTATTTCTCTGCCCCAGTTCCCGCTCATCGCTTCCATCAGAGTTCTTTGATCAATTGCGCCATTCGTTAGCATCTCCCCAACGGCGCCTACGCACGCACACGGATGGTATTGCTGCACGACACTTTTTGAGACGCGTTCGTTGATTTTTTTCCAATCTCCGCCGGCGCCGGCTAAGTGTTTGATGTTGGCTTCGCTAACCGTTTCGCCATGAATGAGTTTCTCCATTTTATTGTTCAGTGTTGCAATTCTTTCGCTGATATTTTGTATAGAGTTTTTCGCGCTCTCAAAGGTTGCTGAGATTCTTGTTACTTCGTTTTCTTCTTTGACTAACAACAGTCCTTTGGACGCCAAATTGAGAGAAGCGGCTTCGGGCAAGAGTTCTGGAACGACCACGAACGCTGCTGCAGTTGGTAGAACGTCATGTCCGAATACTCTACCTTGTTCGTGAGGTGATAGCTTTGAGTAATTGTCCAAGCCACTTTTGATGAGGTTAGAAACGTAACTTGAAGAGCCCTGAGCATCATTGCACAAGCCTTTTGTGTCACCTTTTGCTATCTTTTCACCGACGTACTGAACTGCTGCTTCCGCCACAAATGTCGTTGATACAACCGTACCAACTGTACTTTTCGCAATGTGGGAAACTGTTTCCATTGGATGTGAAACTGCTTTGATACCAGATTGAATGGTATCGGAAACAGCTTGCTCAATTCCTTGCCCGGTACCGCTCCAAAATTGCTGGGGACATCCAAATGGGTTTTGTTGATGTGGTCCCCATGCATCAAGTAGCGCGGCGTGTAAGCCCGCTGTTTGCTGCCTGGCTGTGCTTGAATCGGTTGTGTGAATTTGCTCAATTGATTGCATAAGAGTATCCCGGTTTCGATGCTCTCAATTTAGTCGCTGGATTTGGCAAAACGTTGGCATCGCGACGGAAGCATTCTGACCACTCCCTTCAGCTGACCCTAACGATGGATGAACTTCATACCGCTATACTCAAGCTGTGGAGATAGGCAGGCAAACAATGAGAGCTGACTATGAATGATCAAATTCCAGGCGAATTGGCGGCGATGATATTTTTGGTGCCTTTGCTTTGCCCGCTTCTTTTTGCAAGTAAGCTTTTAGTTTTGTATTTTGTGAAACCATCCGCGAAATGGCAAATCTGGGCCCTGCCGATTGCCTTGGCAGTTCTAGAGTGTATCTTGCTGATGTACAGCTTTAGACTCGTGAGTGAGCTGCACCATGGAGCTCTTCACGAAATGAATGCGTGGCTTTTGTCCGAAGTGGTTTACTTTTTTACTATAATCTTGATTGATGTGTTGGCGCTACTTATTGCGAAGTCACTTCGTCCTAAGCTTATTGTGTCGCTAATTGTGATCGATCTCGCTATTACTCCGCTTGTCGCCAACGTGATGGTTACTTTGCATTGAATCATTTCAGCAATGATAGGAAAGTTAGCTCGGGACGACGATTGAGATTGCACCACATTTGGTGATCGCACCACATTTGGTGATCGCCGATGACTGCGAATTTAAATCGAAACTGAGAGCTTTATTGCGTCTCGCGCACCAAGTGAACTGATGAAAATTCACTCGTGAGACGCCTACTGTAGATTCTTGGGCTGCGGCAGATCATCAGAAATGTCAACACACCCTTTTTCCCAAGCTTCCTCTAGTTTGTCTGCTCCGAATCTATTGAACGCATCAAGCACTGTTACTACTTCATCTTCCGGCGACGTTTTATAAGACCGCAACCATCCGTCATGAGACACATAGCAAGTTAAATCAGACTGTGCCAATACCGTCTTGACAAACAGGTCCGGGAGCTGGTAGTCGAGCTTGGCTCGATCTTGACTCTGAACAATGCTCGCCTCATTTTTCAACCAGATCAGAAATTCTTGCCAATCTCGGTTTGATTCCGCAACGCTTCTAAATGGCTCTACATTTCGAACGACGGATCTGAGCTGCCAGTACTTCATTTCTATCACCTATTACCGGCTATTCAGCGGTATCGCGTTGACTTTATATCCGAGCGACTCCCACATCTTAATCGTTGCATCCCATTGTTGCTCAGGTACCTCAGTCCCATTTGGTCCACAACTTCCTCTGCAATTGGTGCCTTTGCTCCCATGAAGAAGAATGCGTTAAACGTAGCTTCGGCAGAAACTTTTGACTTTTGCTCGGGCGTCATCTTTTCAAAAGCACCAGGTGCATTCCAGATGGCGTGCTGTGCATCCTGGCTCAGTTGGCTGATGTCATTGAACAGGGTTTGTAAGTTGTTTTCGGCGTAGTAATGCTTTGCGTTTACCGCGCCGCCGAAAATCATGTGATCAGTAGCGCCTGGCTGGGCCATACCCTCGATGCTAATTTAGTTGGATTTGCGAAGTACTATTGAATTGCTGGTATTCGCTCGCCGATGGTTGCCACGCTAGCTGTTGTGTCGCTGGCGGCGCTTCTTGTGGTCTGTACTGCTCGCGTGGGGAATCGCTCATAAGATCAAGTTACTACTAAGATCTGTCTAAGTTTTGGCACGGAGTTCTAATCGTTATGCTTTGAACAACCGATCATCAAATTCGAATGTGTGTGTTTCTAGCGTTCTCACACCAGCCATCTCGCTGTGCGCAGGATTTAAGATTACATCGTATTGTACATATAGCACTGCAGATGGTACTAAAAGTGCAAGCGTTCGTCTGTTCTTCAGCCATTCATCTCCGAAGATCGCGGCGTCGCGTTCGTTCGGTGCAGTAGGCTTTGGGAAGCTTTCGATGGCAATGGTGTCTGGTATTTCGATTTTCGACCACACCAAATCTGTTGGTAAATTGTCGAAATCGACGTGCACTAAGTATTCCAATGCAGCAAGTGACAAGTGCATAGATGTGTACACGGCAGGGTGACCAGGCGAGTTCCAGCGACCGCCGTATAACCGCGCGCCTTCACCATCTAACGCCACGTGAGGACGTCCGCAAATTCGGTACACGAACATTATGAATAAATGCCATGAGCGATTCGACCGAGTAAAGATTCGACTATTCGAGCACCGTAATCAGTTTTCAGCAACTCCAGCGGAAGGTGTTCTTTGAGTGCACGGTTTGCTGTTCTCAGCCATTTCCGCGCTTTCACGTCGTTGCCGAAAACTTCAACTGCAAAATCATGAATACGTGCCAGTCTGGCAATGATGTCTGATTCTTCAGGACTGAATCTCTTTTCGATTTTTCTGCGCGCAAGTGTTCTCGCTGCGATGAAAGTATTCACCTCAGTGTCATCAATGATGCCCCGACGCTTCATAGCCGCCAATGATTCAAATGGCAGACCTTGGTTCAAAATGTCGAGCATCTCAACTTCTGAATTTATGTCCTTTCTTAAGGTGACACAATCAGAAAGCGCTCGAATAACTCGATCTTTGTCCAACGGTTGCTCCTTTTGCCATTCGCCTACCATTATACTGCCATTTGGCAATATTGGCAAATTAGGGTGGTTCTTACCCACTTAACCCTGATGTCAGAAAAATCATGGATGTGTGCGCTGAAGGTGAATCACTGAACCTTGAAGTTCGCCCCGCAAAAATTTAGAATCAAGATGCCGTCAGGTGTTTCATTGAAGCCAGTGAGCAGCTGGTTTGGAAAGAAATGTTTCCAGCTCGATGCCTTGCCCGCCCACTAGCAATTGACGCTTGGTCTTGAATTGTTGGACGAAAGCATTCATGCCCGGAAGCGATTCGCGGCGTGCGCCGCTTTTTACTTCGATAGCAACCGTCGTCTTGCCTTGTTGTAAAACAAAGTCCACTTCATGGTTTCGCTCGCGCCAATAGTTGACATTGATGCTCGTTCCTAAACTGGAATTGAGCAAATGAGCACCGATGCAGGATTCCACCAGTCTCCCCCAATAATCGCTCTCCTGCCTGGCTTGGGCAATGGAGCGTTGATCCTGCGCACTCATAAGGGCGGTATTAAGTACTTGCAGTTTAGGGCTGGAAGCACGTTGTCGTGCCTGACCGTAAGCATATTTGGAAATGCCTGCCAACATACCTGCGCCTTGCAGTAATTCAAGGTAGTGGGCAAGCGTTGTGGTATTTCCTGCATCGGTAAGTTGGCCGATCATTTTCTGATAGGAAAGGACTTGGCCGGAATAGGCGCAACCAAGCTGGAATAGGCGACGCAGAAGCGCCGGTTTATCAATGCGCGTTTGAAGCAAGATGTCCCGCGAAATTGTAGTTTCAATCAGCGAATCCAGAATGTAACGCCGCCACCGTTCCGGATCACTGATTAGCTCGGCCGCACCAGGATACGCGCCGTAAAAAATATATTGTTCCAGATTCCAGCCAAACGCTTCGCGCATTTCGGTGAATGACCAATGCGGCACCGCTATCACTTCAAATCTCCCGGCCAGACTTTCAGTCAAACCACTCTGGATAAGCAAGGGGGCTGAGCCAAGCAAAACCACTTTCAGGGGAACGCCAGAGCGTGTGTCTGCATCCCAAAGCATTTTTACTACGCTTGACCAGTTGACCACTTTTTGAATCTCATCGAGTACAAGCAAGTGTCCAGTCTTTTCCTCCTTGGCCTTGAGCCTAGCAATGTCCCATTGCTGCTCAAGCCAGGTGCGGTCGCGCAGGGTGGGTTCATCAGCGGAGGCATAGTGAGCAGGCATCTTTGATGCCTCCATTACCTGCCGAACCACCGTGGTCTTTCCTGCTTGCCGGGGACCGGCTAGCACTTGAACAAATCGGCGCTTTTCATGGAGCCGTTTTAGCAACTCGTTGTAGATGGTCTGACGTATCATACAAATTACTCAATACGCTGAGTGATTTTACTCAATACGTTGAGTAATTGTACTCAATACAATTGAGAGAAGCAAGCTGGTTTTTGGGTACCAGATCAAGCGACTGGCTACAATTACTTGTAGTTTTAGTAATCGCTGAGGCTGATCGAATGACTGAACAGCAGGAAAAGAATAAAGCGCCTGTCGGGGACTTTCAATCTCTGGGTGCGGAAGTGAAATGCCGCGCTACAAGTGATGCGCCCACCTTCTGCAACCGAGTGCAGGAGACACTGGAGCTCCTATCCCTCTTCCTTCACCCATCGAAAACCAGACCTGATAAGGTGTATCACTTTCTTTCCACCCACAATAATCTCGCTGAACAGAGCCTCTTTTTGAACCTTGGATATTGGGAAAATGCGATCACATATGACAAAGCCTGCCAGGACCTTGCAATGCTCCTGGGGGAAGCTGCAGAGCTCGGTCCGGCAGATACTGTACTCGATGCCGGCTTCGGTTTCGCTGATCAGGATGTTTTATGGGCAGAGCGCTTCTGTCCGCAGAAGATCATCGGACTGAACATCACGCCATTGCAGATTGAAGTGGCCAAACAGCGAGTCGAGCAGGCCGGGCTTTCTGATCGCATCGATCTTCGATTCGGATCAGCAACCGATATTGCCTTAGAAAACGAAAGCGTTGACAAAGTAGTGTGTCTGGAATCTGCTTTTCACTTTAACACTCGCGAGACGTTTCTGCACGAGGCGTGGCGCGTGTTACGTCCGGGAGGACGGCTTGCATTGGCGGACATCATCCCGCGTAAGATGCCGAAAGCAATCACTTTTGAGCAGCGAATTAAAGAGGCTTTGGGTCGGGTGCTCTGGCAGATTCCAGACACCAATATGTACACGGCAGAAGTTCTCGACGATAAATTGAAATCTGCTGGGTTTGAGAATCGCAGGTTCAGATCGATCAGCGATAATGTGTTTCTCCCGTTTCGCAACTTTTCGCGTAAGCGAATTCAAGATCCCGAGATCGTTAGACGCTTGAACCCGTTGCTCAAGTTGTTCTGGTCGGTGGACCATGGGGAAGCAGAGGATGATCAGCTCCTCGATTATCTGATTGTCACCGCGGAGAAAACACGCTAGTTCCAGGTGGACGATCCAAATTTCGTCACCTGCCAACTTGAAAAAATATCCACGTGAGCTTTCGAGATTCAAGCCGCAGTGACGTCGGTCGATTTTAGCAAGCGAATGGTAAAAGGATAGCGAAAACGTTTATCGGGTTCGGACACAACAGACACGATGGCCCAAATTGGCAAAATAATGGTTCCGATAGCCAGTCCGATCAACATCATGATTCCAGCGGGAATGCCGATGATCGTTACTAAGAGTCCAACAGCTGCGACCGTCAGCAGTATTACCGAGATTGTGTAATTGATCGCTTCCCTGGCACTGTCACGAACCAGCGGATCGTTACTTACGATTAAAATGACAATCGGCACTCCAACGACAACTATGGTCATGCTGCATAGCGCTGCACTGTGGCAGGCGGCTCTCAAAAGCTTCCGTTTGGTGATGTCTTCCATAGAAGTCCCGCCATCATTCTAGTGCTGGTAATCTTATCATAGGGAAATCCAGCTTTTCACATTCTTCTTTAGTTCTGAGTTTCGTTGATCGGTGCCCAGAAGGCGGCCACATGCGTGCAGCACAATAGCTTGCGATCATGTACTCTTTCCTATCCTGAGTGCTCGTCGCTCAGTGTAGTGAGCGGATTCATAAGGTGCTGTGATGCGATTTCTACTTTTCGCCAATACTGCAGCAGTTCTATCTTTATTCATTTCTCTGATGTTGGCAGGCGCAGCAGAGGCTGGACAGATGAGTCCCGGGGATGAAGTAAACCCGTTTATTGGTACAGCTGAACGAACCAAGTCATCATGCCGCCTATCTGTATTCTTACGCTGGTGCTCCAAATAAAACTCAAGACAGGATAAGACAAATTCGAAATAGTTTGTATGACAATACTCCTGGTGGACTATGCGGTAATGAGGATTGCGGGCAGATGTCAGCCTGGTATGTGCTTAGTGCGCTGGGTTTTTATCCCGTCAATCCTGCGGATGGTAATTATGTTTTTGGTTTGCTAGAGTTTCCCCAAGCGTCGATTAAACTCACCAATGGAAAGACCTTGCAGATCATTACTCATGATGCCCGTTTGGGCGGTCACATAAACCGAGCATCGCTGAATGGAAAAAATATGAATCGTGTATTTTTCACCAACGAACAATTACAATCTGGTGGCACTCTAGAATTTTGGCTGTCTAAAAAATCATCAAAATGGGGCAGCGCAGTAAGTGCGGCGCCACCTTCCGTGACACCGCCATCGGTGGCGCCGGTCAACCCGCATCAGTGAACACCGCACATGATTATTCTCAGTCAACCACGCCATATTTTAACGCCTCTTGTCGAGCTTCCTCAGTTCGACCAGCAGCCTTTAAGTGCTGTACCAGGGTTTTACCGAAAGTGAGCTTTAAGTTGCCAGTATCAGGATGTTTCATCTGCATCACTGCCGTTAGCGCTTTTCTCAAATACTTAATTGATTCGTCCGGTTTTGATTCTTGATCGTAAATGGCCGCCATGTTGGCACAAGCGCTGCAATAGTGCTCTTTGAGATCTTTATCCTCCGGAAGCCCCAGCGTATCAAGCAGACCAATTGCTTCGTCATACAACGCCTTCCTTGAATTTGCTTCAGGAAGACAGTGCCCGATTTCAATCAATTGTCTTGCATATGACTCCGGATCGCGATTCTTGTTGGCTCTAACTAAAACCAAATTTTTCTGAAAATAATCGAGAGCCTTTTTCAAATCATTTTGAAGATAGTAACACCACCCTGCTCTCTCGTAGAAGACCGGCAAGTAATTTCGATCCTGAGTGGGAAATTGTTCAATTAAGTCGATGCCTTGTTGGCAGTAGGCTATCGTTTTACTAAAGTCTTTGATCTGCATTGGGTATACCGTCAACTCTTCCAGTTGTTTGAGTAATTGAGGATCGTCATGGAATTGCGTGTCGAGATAGAGCGGCGCGGCTCTAGTCTGTAGCGCTACAGCCTTTTTCATGTCTCCTGCACGTGCGGCATAATTAGACTCGTCGTTCAGAGCTAGTGCCAAGAGTTTCAAATTTCCGTTTGACTCAAGCACTTCTGTTGCACGTTCCAATAGTTTGCCAGCTTCCTGCATTCGCCCTTGAGCCATTCGAACGTTCCCCATCATGAGTGAATATGTTGCAACCGAGTAACCGCGTGGATTAGCTTGCTCGGCGATTGAACGCAAGTGTGAATATCTGAGATATTGATCCTGTGTTTTGAAATTGTGTTCTGCTTGCTGTAGTCTAGCGTCGTCACTATGTTCAGTGAACACGCATCCCGGCATTTTTCTCTGCAGATCCTCGATCAGTCCGTTCGAATATTTGGATTTGGTCAAATAAACGCACATCAAGGAAGTTGATGGAGTTAACTGCAAGAGACCTTTCTCAGTAAGTTGTTCGCAACCTTCAAGATTTAGCATTGTCAGCATTTTAAGACGCACCAACTTGGCAATGGCAGAATCGTTGATTTCTGCCTGTCTCAGATCAAGGTCCTGAAGATACTCGAGCTGTGCAATGTTATCGACAGACGTGATATCGCACTTTCTTAGTTTGAGCTTCAAGATTTTAGAGTTTTTCAAATTGGCGATACCGTCATCTGTAACGGTGCAGTCCGCTAACTCAATTGCTTGTGCCTCTTTATAGTTCTTAAATACATGCATGCTCTCGTCTGTTGCGAAATTACTTGACTCAAACCTACATGCACGCTTTCCTATTCTATCGTTGAATACTTTGCGCGGTTCAGGGTCCGGTGATGCGTTGGTTTCCTTGATTTCCGACTTAACATAGCGCTCTCTCTTATGAGCCGCCTGAAAAAATAGATGCATTAATAGTGCCGTTGTGAGAGCCGGTATGAGAACAACGCCTAGAAGCAGAGAGTAAAAGTGGTCGCGGCGCATCGAGATGGTCTTGATGGTTGGATCAGGTTGGTAGGTGCGCTTCGGATTTGAGTCAACGTTTAGGTGCAGTGTTTCACCACGTTTAATTGCAGCTAGATCATGAGCGGCTTCTCCTAGATTTTGGTAGCGGTTGTCGGGCTGTTTGGCCAGCATGGCTTGAATTACTCGGTCCAATTCCGCAGGGAAATCTTTGCCAAGAGAGGCTTCCTTGAGACTCGGTACACGCCCTGATTGGTGCATCATCATTGTAGACAAAGCACTTTCACCAAAGAACGGTGTGGTTCCAGTCAATGCTTCAAAGAGCACACAACCAAGAGAATAGATATCTGATCGGTGATCAACTTTGCCGCCCGAACATTGCTCGGGACTCATATAAAGAGGACTACCGAATATTTCCCCTGTCTTGGTCAGGGCTTGAATTTCGCCACCTTCATGCTGTGTCAGCTTGGCGATTCCGAAGTCCAAAATTTTGACACTGCCTTCGGTGCCGAACGGCATCTGGGTAAGCACCATAAGGTTATTAGGCTTAATATCTCGGTGCACAACACCGTTCTCATGGGCGTGTGCAAGTCCGAAGCACACTTGAATGAAAAAAGGTATGGCTTCTTCAACCGACAGAGTGCGATTTTTTAAAATTGCTCCTAATGTTTCCCCTCGCACAATTTCCATGACTAGAAATGGCGTCTGGTCGTCCAAGAGCCCGAAGTCATTAACGGAGATGATGTTTGGATGGTCAACTGCGAACGCAGCTCGCGCTTCGGCTTGAAAGCGTCGGATAGTGATGTCCGACATCAAGGTCTTATCGATCGTCTTTAATGCAAGTTCTTTCCCAAGGAATATTTGCTCAACTCTATAAACAATGCCCATGCCGCCTTTACCGAGCAACGAAAGTACTCGGTATCTTCCACCAAGGACCTCTCCGCGTTGAAATTCAGCACCCGCTAAACTAAATTCAACGGCGCTGTCGTCTCGATTGATTTCATTTGGATCAGGTTGTGCCAAGGTTGTTATCCGTAGTGACTTAAGCGATGCATTCCCGAAATAGTGAGGAGTTCAACGGATTCCTTTGGTTCTATCATTGGGCACCGCATTCGGTGCTATACCGAAGCTTTTTATTCCTTCAAGCCAAGCTGCAATGCTTCTTCCTGAGCTTCTTTGGTACGACCAGCTTCTTTTAAATGCGTAACAAGCGCCTTGCCAAAATTTTTCTTCCTGTTGGCGGTATCAACGTGCCTCATTTTCAACGTTGCTGCGAGTGCTTTTCTTAAATACTTTATCGATTCAGTGGGATTGGACTCCTCATCATAGATGGCAGCCATCTTGTCGCAAGCGTCACAATAGTGCTCTTTTAAATTCAGATCCTCCGGAAGGTTGAGCGTATCGAGCAAATTTATTCCTTCTGCATAAAGTGCCATTTTCTCTTTTTTATCTGGAAGGCAATGACCAAGTTCAATTAATGCTCTGGCGTAAGAATTGGGATCAGCCGTTTTGTTGGCTCGCACTAGCACCAAGTTCTGTTGTAGGTAAGGGAGCGCGTCGTGTAATTTTCCTTGGATATAGTAGCACCACCCAATTCTCTCGTTGAAAATTGGCAATAGACTTTGATCTTTTGGCGGAAACTGCGTCATCAAGGCGATTCCCTTCTTGCAGTAAGCTATCGCTTTTGGATAATCTCCTATTTGCTGTGGGAGTTGTGAAGAAAGATTGGCAAGAGTAAGCAATAGAGGATCGTCATGGTAAAGAGTGTCGTAGTAAATCTGAAAAGCTCGGTCATTTAATTCGAGGGCTTTCTTGAAGTTCTTTTCCCTCGAGTTCAGATTACAACTAACAGTGAGAATCGCAACCAACGTTTTTAAATCCCCGTTTTTTTCGAGTATGTCAGCTGATCGGTTCAATAATTGTCGGGCTTCCGGCAATCTCCCCTGCTCCATTCGTAGGGTAGCCATTCTACCTAAGTAACCTGCGGTTGAAGAACTGTCTGGATTGGCTTGTTCAGCGATTGAAGCTAGGTACGCGCACTTTGAATACTCATCTTTTGATTTGTAATTTATCTCCGCTTGCTGTAATTTCGAGTTCTTCGCGTAATGAATAAACAAGCACTGGGGCATCTTCTTCTCCAATTCGTCGATGAGCGATTTGGGATATTTCCCCTCAGTCAAAGTAACCCTAGTAAGGGAAGTTAACGGAACTAACTGTAAGAGACCCGCTTCACTGATTTTGCAATTTTCAAGATTTAGAATGTTGAGCATCTTTAGACGAGTCAACTTAGCAATGTCGGAATCAACTATGCTTGCCCTCCTTAAGTCCAGCTGCTGTAGATAGGGGAGTTTCACGATATTGTCTACGGATCTGATGTCGCAGCCGTTGAGTCCTAGAATCAAAATTTTTGAATCTTTCAGATTGCCAATGCCCTTGTCCGTTATCTTGCAGCCGTGTAGGTCAATAGACTGCGCCTCTTTATAGCCTTTGAATGAAACAAGGCTCTCGTCTGATGCGAATTTTGCGTCGAACTTACACTCACGTCTCTTAATTGCTGCATCAAATACTCCATTGTCAGTCAACTCGGGAAGCGGTGTTGGTGCTTTAGTAGTTGTTATGGTTCCAATAGTCTGTTCAACCCGCTCTTTCTTTGGCGATACTTGGAAAAAATACATCAGAAGTGCCGTCATGAGAGCAGAGAGGAAGGCAATTCCCGCGAGCAAGAAGTAAAAGCGGTCGCGGCGCATGGATATCGTTTTATTGTTTGATTCGAGTCGCAGCACTCGTTTTGGATTTAAGTCAGCGGCGAGTTGCGAAGTTTCTCCGCGTTTGATTGCTGCCAAATCATGAGCCGCTATTCCTAAGTTTTGATATCTTCCAGCCGGGTTTTTAGCAAGCATCGTTTGAACGACACGCTCCAATTCCTGAGGGAATTCTGCACCGAGAGAAGCTTCCTTTAGGCTCGGTGCGGCTCCCGATTGATGCATCATCATCGTTGACAAAGCGTTGTCACCAACGAAAGGGGGCGTTCCAGTCAAAGCCTCGAAGAGAACGCAACCAAGAGAGTAGATGTCTGAACGGTGATCGACTTGGCCGCCTGTGCATTGTTCAGGACTCATATAGAGAGGACTGCCAAATATTTCTCCGGTTCTCGTCAGAGCCTGGATTTCGCCACCTTCATGCTGAGTCAGTTTGGCGATTCCGAAGTCCAAAATTTTGACACTGCCTTCGGTGCCGAACGGCGCATGATCTAAAAGCATGATGTTATTTGGCTTTATATCTCGGTGAACAACACCACTTTCGTGAGCATGCGCAAGCCCGAAGCAGACTTGAATAAAGATTGGAATTGCTTCGTCAACCGTCAGAGCGCGATTTTTCAAACGATCTCCCAGTGTTTCTCCATTTACAATTTCCATGACTAAGAAGGGCGTCTGATCGTCCAAGAGCCCAAAGTCGTTAACTGAGATGATGTTTGGATGGTCGACGGCAAATGCGGCTCGTGCTTCGGCTTGAAAGCGCCTTATCGTGATATCCGACAGCAAGTACTTATCAATCGTCTTTAATGCAAGTTCTTTCCCGAGGAATATTTGCTCGACTCTATAAACAATGCCCATACCACCTTTACCGAGCAAGGAAAGGACTCGGTAGCGCCCGCCAAGCACCTGGTCGCGTTGAAATTCAGCATCCGATAAACCGAATTCAGCGGCGTTGGAGGTTCGATCAATCTCGTTTGAATCCTGTGTCAAGAAAAACTTATCCGCTGGGGTACTAATTAATCATTCCCAAATCTTGTGTGAGTTCAAGCTATCCGAATAAGCTGCAGTCTTAGTCTCTTTAACGTTAGTTTTGGATGGTGCGCGGTTTTGTTTTAAAAGTGGGACTATATAAAAAGACAGCTTGCAGGCGTTGATGTGAAAGACAATTCAAACAATCCGTTTAAGGAAGATGAGGAAATTAAGCTTGTTCCCGGAGATTCCCAACAGAATGAGCTTCAAGAGTCTTTTCAGCAGCCAAAGAGTGTCCGTAAAGATCTACCGCAGCATGACATATCGGCTCTGAGTCAAACGCGAGTCGAGAGTGTTTCGACCAGCGCCAAAGCAGATTCTCTAACCCCTTGGACCGCACGCCGGAAATCATCGAGCGGCCCCGGCTGGGGAAAGCGCATATGCATTATTTTGGGCATAACGGTGCTCGCTGCTCTTGGCGCTGTATTCAGTGCGGTCCAGGGGCTTCCCAATGGACCTATGTTATTGATGGGTCAATTGGGCGTCTTGACAGGGAATCGCGATCTTATTTTGAAAAGTTATAAGGACGGTTGGCACAATAATCCGGCATACGTCGGTGTGATGATTTCATGGGCAAATCAACTTGCCAGTAAGGATAAGCGTGCTGCTCTGGAGTTATATAACGACTGCGTTTCAATCAATCCTAATTTTGCTTCCTGCTATTTAAATCGAGGGGTGGACTACGCCGAATTGAATGAGGAAGCTTCAGCATTGGCTGATTACAACAAAGCAATAAAGCTCAATCCACAATACGCTCTGGCGTACAACAATAGGGCTTCGCTTTACCTTGAAAGGGGTGATTTGTACGAGGCGCTTGCGGGTCAAAATCTGGCGATTAAGTATGACCCTAACCGTGCAGTTTTTTACTTCAATCGTGGGCTAACTTATCGGGGGTTGAGCTTGTACTCTGATGCGATGAAGGATTTCCAAAAAGCGTTGCAGTTAAGTGGACATGATCCAATTACCCAAGCTCAAATTGATGCCATAAAGAACTTGGCAGATCCTTCGGGTGGTGCTTCCAAGCAGTAGGATGCACTTGGCTTGGCATCGCGTCGTTTTGATGATCTCATGTGACTTCGAATTCGATTCTCATCGTTAAGAAGCACTCAGCGCCTAGTGTGCCGTCAGTGGCTTCGTCGATTTCGCTGGATTCGACAAGAGGAACAGCAAGGGCAGGCTGATAATAAATGCAAAGCCCACCATTCTAAAAATGTCCGCGAACGACAGTATCGTTGCTTGCACGTTGAGCATGTTGTTTAGACTGGCGATCGCCTGGCTATGAGCCACGCTAAAGTCGCTCGTGTGCGCTTGAAAGGCGCCGGTCAATGCGGCTAAGCGGTCGCGAAAGATCGGATTGTATTCGCTGAAATTTGCCACAAGCATTGCGCGATGAAATGCTTCACGTTGTTCCAGTACGAGTGTGATAATCGCGATACCTAAACTGCCACCAATTTGTCTGGATAGGTTATAGATGCCACTTCCATCTGGAATAGAAGCCTTAGGCAAAGCGCCTACAGAAGCCATGCTCAAAGACATGAACATGAAAACGCTAGATGCTCCGCGCAACAGAAGCGGCCAGAACATGGTGTCGGCACTGGTATCAGGGTTGATTGAGGCAAGCATGAACATGGAGACAGCGCTTCCGATTGCACCGCCGCCGATCATAATGCGTGGGTCCACTTTGCCCGATAACTTGCCGATTACCGGCATCATCAACCCGGATGCGATCGCTGAAGGCAGCATAAGCATGCCAGTTTGCATGGCTGTATAGTGCAGAATATTTTGACAGAAGATAGGCACTGCAAAAGTTGCACCATATAAACCCATGCCGAGCATTAAGGAATACATGCTGCCACCACTGAGGGCGCGATATTTCAGCACGCGTAAATTTACAGCGGGAGCTTTCGTGCGCAGTTCATGAAAAATGAAAGCAGCGGCCCCAACTATCCCACTTATCGTCAGCGTTGTAATCATTCTCGATGAAAACCAGTCTTCTTGCTGTCCTTGCTCGAGCACAGTTTGCAGCGAAGCGATGAAGAGCACGAGCAAGCCAATACCGAGCCAGTCGACTTTGGAAATTTTACGCTCGTTTTGGTTCGGTAAAAATAGAGCCGCCATTGTGGTGGCTAGAATTCCAAACGGAATATTGATAAAGAAGATCCATCGCCAACCGAGTGTGTCAGTCAAATATCCGCCAAGAGTCGGACCAATTACCGGACCAACGATTACTCCGATTCCAAATAATGCTTGAGCCATGCCTTGCTCTTCTCTTGGAAATGTTTCGAAGAGAATCGACTGAGCTTTAGCAATCAGTCCGCCACCACACAGCCCCTGCAAGATCCGTCCAGTTACCAGCATAGGCAAGCTAGTCGCGAAGCCACAGAATACCGAAGACAGCGTGAAGCCAATCAGCGAAAAAAGGAAGTAGCGTTTTCTTCCGAAGAAGTCACCGAGCCAGGCGGTCAATGGAATCATGATCGCGGTGGCGATGCCATAGCCCGTGATTACCCAACCTACCTCGCTCAAAGTTGCTCCTAGATTTCCTTGCATGTCAGGAAGGGCGACGTTGACGATGCTGGAATCAACTACTTCGAGAATAGCTGCGAACGAAACTGTGATCGCGATCACCCATTTGAGCCAAGGTGCTTCGGCGGTTTCATGTGCTTTTTTGATCGTTGGCGGTGCGGTTCTTATCGAGGCAGTCATGATAGTTTCCTTAGCGTCCAGTTACACTCACGGTGACTTGCGCAGATAACCCGGGTGCGATCAGCTGTTTGTAATCGGCGACAGACTTCTTATCGAATACGATTTTTACGGGCAACCGTTGAACGATTTTTGTAAAATTGCCGGTGGCATTTTCCGCCGGCATCAAGGCGAATTTCGCACCAGATGCCGGAGCTATGCTATCGATTTGCCCGGCGAAATGTTTGCCGGGGAAAGCGTCCAATGTGATGTCCACCACTTCGCCAGGCTTCATGCCACCAATTTGCGTTTCCTTGAAATTAGCAGTCAACCAAGAATCTTCAGGAATTATGGTGAATAGTGATTGACCTAATTGTATTTGCTCGCCAGGATGAACTGCTTTCTTGCCGACACGCCCAGAAACAGGTGCGACAATTTGTGTGTAAGAGCGCTGCAGTAAAGCATTTTGCAGGTCAGCTTTAGCCTGATCCACTGTTGCTTTCGAGACATCGCTGAGATACGTTTTTACGTTTGTTTGTTCGTGAGCTGCTTCTGCAGTTTTCAGCGAAGCCTTCGTCTTGGTTAGATCACTATACGATTGTTGCAAGTCTGCTTCCGCTTTCGTGACGTTCGCTCGCGCTTGTTGGATCGCTTCATTCTCGGCTGCAATTTGTGAAACGGCTACATCATATTGAGTTCTGGCCTGATCATATTGTTGCTTGGATATGGCACCCTGCGTTGCCAAACTCTCGTAGCGTTTTAGATCAATCTGATACTGTTGCTTTTGTGCTTGTAAGCTTGTGAGTTTCGCGAGCTCCATGCCCAGGGCTGCGTGGGAGTTGTCGATTAGTGATTTTGCAGACGATATCGAAGCGTTGGCGTGGGATATTTCACTGGAGGCTGTATCCGATTGCGCGCCTGCTGTCGAATTTGTAACTGCGACATCAGCTGTATCTGCCTGAGCTTGGCGTTCAGTTTTTTCTAAAGCTGCTTTAGCTTGCGCAATCTTGATGTCATAGTCCCTAGGATCGAGAAGTATCAGTAACTGACCCGCTTTGACGTGTTGATTGTCTTCGACCAATACTTTTGAGACATTGCCACTGATGCGGCTGCTGATTTGCGTGATGTTTCCATCTACGTATGCATCATCGGTGCTCTCATGACTGGACATGTACCGCCACCATATGGTTCCACCTATAATCGAGCTGACTACAAGCAATAACAATGATGTGGCAATGACCAGTTGTCTAACGGGGAGTTTAGCTACTTTCATTGCGGTAGCGGGGTTTGATCGAGCGGCGGTTCGCTGTACTGATTCTTCCATCACTGCACCATTATTCATGTAGGCCTCCCATATCGGCACCAAATGCAGTGGCTTCCAGACCCTTGCTCGTCAAGATACCGGTAAAAAACAGAGTGAGGATATTTTTGCTGCGACTTTCCAAGGACACTTGAGTTCCATCCATTCGATGCAAGAAAAGCTGTCCGTAAAGAAGCTGATTCAAAGTTTCCGCAAGCCAGCGGGCATCCAATGTTCGTACATAACCAAGCTCCATCAGCTCAGAAAAGAAAGCTTCCCAGCGTGCCGAATTTTTACGGCAATGGTCCCAAAATGTGCTGCACTTTTCTGCTGAAAATACTGCACGTTCTTGAATAAACAGCTCGATAACTTGTGGATTTTTATCGAAGAAGCGTAGAAATGCTCTGATGCCAGCCTGAATTCGGTGCACGCCCTGTGCGTTTTGCTCGTCTGCTTCGTTCCTTATAAAGGTGGCCATTTGTTCTAAAGAGCGGTTCACGGTGGCAAAAAATAATGCTTGCTTTGACGGAAACGCGCGATATATGGTGCCCTTGCCAATTTCTAACTCTGTTGCAAGTTCTTCGACATCTGTGTTTGCGTAGCCTCGTTCCGAAAACATCTTGCAGGCAGCCGCCAATATGTGTTCGTTGCGCATTTCAAAGATACCGGGATCTTTCTTCGGTCTGCCGCGGGTGATCGTCTTACTCATTAGAAGTGCCTCATTAATTGGACGGACGCGTCCGTCCAATTAATAGAATATCACTGATCGCCTCTTTTGCCAAGCAACAGTCAGTCATTGCAGCCTGTACTGCAGCCCAAGGCAGTCGCGTTTTGCGCTGGTTGCGTCTGTCTTGACAATATTGCATAAAGTGCTTAAAATGTACATATTGTATGAAGCGTATACATTGTATGGATTGCACAAAGCGTACGAATGTGCGAATCGATTCCACCTTGAGGCTCGCCCATGAAAACCGTCACGGCTACCGAATTAAAGACCAAGACAGGCGAAACTCTTGATGCTGCGCAAAAAGAGCCGGTAACTATCGAGAAAAACGGTCGACCCATAGCAGTGATCGTTCCCCAGGCCGATTACGAGCGTTTGATACGAATGGAAAATGACTACTGGTTAACGCGAGTGGAATCTGCGGAAAAGAGCGGTTACATCGGAACAGAGTCCACGACTAACTTTTTCAGAGAGACGTTGAAGGGGAATGCTGAAGCCTGATCTCACTAACGACGCGGTGCACTTTTTAAAGAAGCGCGATACCAAACAGTTTTTGCAGATTTTTCAAGCCATCATAGGCCTTTGGGAAGAGCCAAGGCCTAATGATTCTATTTCAATGGGCAACGGCAGCCATTTTAGAAAAGACGTAGGAGAATTCCGAGTTATCTACCGATTCGACGACAAAACGGTGTTTATCACAGTCGTTGGTAACCGCAATGACAGCGCTGCTTATCAGGAATTCGATCGCAAAAAGTGATACCAGCGCGCCAGTCCGTTAAGGCTGGTTTCCCGCAAACCACTCACTGCGCATCCCAAAGATCTGGCTGGGTAAGTTTTTCCGCTAACTTTTTAAGTATGCGCGGAGGTTGGGCAAAGCTGTCATTCAGAATTTTCCATTGTTCTTCTGTAAGTACGAATCTCGTTTGTTCATGCAGAACATCTGAGGCAGCGACGACTGCTTGTTCTCGAATAAAACTAGTCGGAGTGGTTCGCCTCAATGCCGCAGCTTGTTTGATTAGCAAGTGTTCCTCGCTACTGAGTCGAATATCGAACTTCTTTGTTTTGCGACGTTTTTCAGGGACTGTCATCTTTTACACCGAGCGAGGAACTCTTGTCATTGTTGTCTAGACAATGTCGTGACAAACCCTTTGCAATGTCAGCACCGTGCGCTTAACCTGCTGGCGGGTTTGCTATGATTCTAGGATCCAGCTCCGCGTGAGCGCTTGCAGCCAAGAGAGGCAGTATGAAATTTGGCGATTTTGAAATTTCGATCGTGAGGGAATGCACATTCAAATTAGATGGTGGTGCAATGTTTGGTGTTGTGCCGAAAACGTTGTGGAACAAGCTCTCGCCCGCGGATGATTTAAATCGTATCTTGATGACTTGTAATTTGTTGTTGATTGATACTGGCAGCAAAAAGGTTCTGATTGAAACTGGCATGGGAGACCGTTGGACAGAGAAGGAACGCGATCGTTTCGAGCTGAAGACTCTTGTGAATTCCTCTGAGATGTTGAAATCAGTAGGCGTGAAAAACGAGGAAATTGATGTCGTGATCATCTCGCATTTGCATTTCGATCATGCTGGTGGTGCTACGCGCTTAGAAAATGGAAAGCTTGTTCCGACCTTTCCGAATGCTAAGTACTATGTCCAAAGAGGCGAGTGGGAATTCGCACACAATGCCAATCCTCGCGCGCGTGCAAGTTATCGATCGGATGATTATGAGCCTTTGAATCTAAATGGACAGATAGTATTTATGGATGGTGACACAGAAGTGGTGCCTGGCATCTGGGTAAAACTAACTGGCGGCCATACTACACATCATCAAATTGTTTACTTCGAATCTCTAGATCAGAAGGGGGTATTTTTCGCGGATTTAATGCCCACTAAAAGTCACGTTACACCGCCCTGGGTAATGGGGTACGACCACTACCCGTTAGCTTCCTGCGATCAAAAAACCAAATGGCTCGCAGACGCAAGTGCAGAAAAGTGGTTGGTTGTTTTTGATCATGAGATCGGAGTTCCGTGGGGGCACATCGATCTCAACGCAGCAGGCAAGTATGAATTTTTGCCGTTGTCGGAAGACACGCTGCACGTGCAAGCGCGTTCTGCAATGGTTCTAGCAACCCTGTAATGCTCTCCGGTGTCACAGACCATCGGAGAATCAGAAAGAACAGCATTCTTTTTATTTGGCTGCTACCGAATACGGTGGCAGCAGCACAATGAAAGGAAAGACTATGAGGCACTCAATTTCGGAGGCTGTAAAGCTATGAAGTCTTGGTCCAGGGTTATGGTGGTTTGCTGTCTGTTCCTCATGGTGTCGGTGATTACGGCCGACGCGCGACATCGCAAGGAGCAAGACAGCACAGCATCGACAGGTACAAATACTGCTGCCCCTCTCGTTGATTTAAAGTGTCCCAAATGCCAAAATCAGATGGAGCACGGATTTCTACTCGAGAACCAAGGTTACAATGCTAACCAGACCGATACTAAGTGGGTGCAAGGTCCAGTCACAAAAAGGCATTTCCCTTTCACAGACATAGAGGTGAAGGTCCAGCGCCATGTTGAGGCGTATCGCTGCACAAACTGTGGTTATCTTGAACTGTACGCCAGGTAGGGAATTCGAACTGCCAGCGAGTTAGCAATTATTTTGACTTTTGAACACAGTGATTCTCATGCACATGCTCTTTTGGATCAACCCGAGCTTTTCATTTGGCTCTTCATAGTGCATTGCAAGCCGTGCAAATGTGTCGACCTGGTTTCATGATTTCTCCTTGCATCAACCGCTTTTATTGTTGATGAACTGTTGCAGGTCGCGCATCAAGTTATCTAGATTATCGACGTGGCACATGCTGTCGCAGATTGCTAGTTCTGTATCCAAGATGCTCTCGTCGCATTCTGAAGGAACGTCAACGCCGTGCTGTTGAAAAACCTGCACGGCATCTGGGTACGCTTCGAGAATGGATTTGACTGTTGTGTTTTCTGTGATCTGCACTCAGATTCCTTACAGTTGCCTCTGACGACAGCATGTGCGCTTATTTATGGTTTCTGGAGTTCAGGCTTCCATTCATCAAGTATGGCGCCTTCAACCGGACAGGCTGATAAGCATGCGCCGCAGTCGATGCATGTTGCATCGTCAATATACGGATATTTATGGCCTTTCTCGTTTGTTTTGCCATCCGCCCAATGGATGCACTCTACTGGACAGACAGGAATGCAATCAGCAACCCCTTCGCAGATCTCCGAAACTATTGTGTATGACATTGACAAGCCTCCTCGTTTAACCCGTTTCTATTTTAGCGCCTAGATCATGAATGTTGGAGGGAAAAGTGTCAATTTGGACACAGTGGTGCGGGTTTTGAGAATCATTCTCAATCTGTGGAGTGCTTATTAATAGCTGTTTCTATGAAATCTCAAAAGTCGAATTCTCGCTCTTCCTTACTCCGTGTGTAAAAGGCTACAAAATTTGCACTGAGCAATTGACTGGAGCCGCGAAGGTTCTCAAATAGCTAATTGATCAGTTCGCAGTCCATCAACGGCAACAAATCAATGCTACTTTACTTGTTCAGCGCCAGTCGAACTTGTCAAAGACTTCGCGAGGCTAAGCCATCGGAGGTTCATATGTCCTGGAGATGGAAACTGGCGGTGTTGTTCGTATTAATAGCCGGTTTTTCAACGCTCATTTTTATGGGTCATGAAACGACTAATCAAGCGCCACCTGTTTCAGATCGAGTAGTTGATGCAAATGGCAAGCTGCTATTTAGTGGCAGCGACATAATGGCAGGCCAAGCTGTATTTCAAAAATATGGATTAATGGATGTTGGATCGTTTTTCGGGCACGGTGCCTATAACGGCCCGGATTTTTCCGCCGATTATTTACATCGAGAAGCGGTGATAGCACTCGATCGAATGTCGCAATTGCGATTCAATAAGCCGTATGCCCAGTTGGAAGCTGGCGCTCAAGGCGATTTGACGAGTACTTTGCACAAAGAGTTAAAAGAAAATCGATATGATGCCAAGACAAAAACGCTGACTTGGACAGACAACCAGGTCGCAGCTTATCTTCAACTTGTGCCCTATTATGATACCGAATTTGGTGTCGGACGAAAGCTACCTTTGCCGGCGAATTATATAAGCGATCCGACCGAACGCTTGCAGCTTAGTCGCTTTTTCGCTTGGGGCGCGTGGGTTTGCTCCACCAACCGCCCAGGAAAAGATTACACATACACCAACAATTGGCCACCAGATCAACTGGTCGGAAATGGACCCAACTGGCACATCTTTTTCTGGAGTGCGATGAGTCTGGTCATGCTGATAGGGGGAATCGGTTTCACGCAATTTTTGCTCAGCGCCTTTCCTGGGTTGGGTTGGATGCCTGATGGCGAGGGCATGAAAGACAATGTTAAATCGTTTGAGCCGTACAGATCTCAGACATCTTTATATCCATATTTTGTAGTTGTCGTGCTGTTGTTTCTCTTCCAAACTCTTTTTGGTGTCGTAACTGCGCATTACATTGTTGAGCAAGGATTCTATGGCTTCGACATTCGCAATATTTTCCCGTACAGCATTACACGCAGCTGGCATCTGCAACTCTCCATCTTTTGGATCGCGACTGCATGGCTAGCCGCCGGTATGTTTATGGCACCGCTGCTGTCTAAATGTGAACCCAAAGGACAGCACTGGCTGGTGAAGATTTTGTTTGTCGCCATTTTAATTGTTGCTGTAGGTAGCATTGGCGGCGAATGGCTTGGCATTAAAAACATGCTCGGAAGTCTCTGGTTCTGGTTCGGTCATCAAGGCTGGGAGTATCTAGAATTGGGACGCTTCTGGCAGGCTCTGTTAACCGTCGGAATGGTGCTCTGGGCATTTATAGTCTTCAGAAGCATCCGTCCTTTACTGGCAGGAAAAGATCACGGCAGCCTACCGTACATGCTGCTTTATGGTGTCATAGCAATACCTTTGTTCTTCAGTTTTGGCATGATGTATCATCCTGGCACCAACTTTGCCATCGCGGATTTCTGGCGATGGTGGGTGGTGCATCTTTGGGTTGAGGGCATCTTTGAACTGTACACAACAATCATCGTTGCTTATTTCTTCTGTAGCCTCGGCATGGTCTCAGAGAAATCAGCTCTCTCTGTCATTTATGTCGATATCATTCTCTACCTCGGCAGCGGCATTGTTGGAATAGGGCACCATTACTACTGGACTGCCCAACCAGCGATTAATATGGCCCTGGGTGCGATGGTATCTGCTTGGGAAGTGGTGCCGTTAACGTTGCTCACCATGGAAGCCTGGAAGTTCGTTGAATTGGCTAAGGTCAATGGTTCCATCAAAAATTTCTCTCACTATTGGGCAATGATGTTTTTGATTGCGGTCGGATTTTGGAATTTCTTGGGCGCTGGTGTGTTTGGTTTTTTGGTCAATACACCAATTGTCAGCTATTACGAACACGCGACTTATCTCACATCCAATCATGGGCACGCTGCTCTCATGGGTGTATACGGGATGCTTGCCGTGGCGGCAATTCTGTTTTGCGCTCGCTATCTGATGAAAGATGAAGCTTGGAGCAACCGCCTTGCTGCTATTTCATTTTGGGGTTTGAACATCGGATTGATGCTTATGATCGTCCTGAATATTTTTCCCGCTGGCGTTATTCAAATGTTGGCAAGCTATGAGCATGGATTTTGGTATGCGCGGAGTCCAGAATTTATTCACTCTGACCTTTTCCAAATGTTTACATGGATGCGCATCGCAGGTGATCTGACATTTGTGTGCGCAGGAGTGCTACCGCTTGTGTTTCTTGTCATCAAAGGTATGTTCCATCTACGTCCCGCATCGCAGGTATGATTGCTTAGCTTTGCAAGTTCGATAGAGTCACAAGTTCGTCGTCATGCTTACTTTTTGAGACTCACTGACTCGATTGCTTGACGTTCGGCAGAACCGTTGTTGAGATGTATCTTTGACTAGACTCTCCTGCTTAATGAGCATTCAGGAGCGTAGACCTTGCATGCGGATGTAATAGAACGCCATACAGTTGAACTTATATAAGGGAGCGAAGCCGTGCCAGGAATAGATTCTGATGCGTAGTTGAGATCATGGACTTCGTTTCAGCAGCACTTGGAGGAGCCGTTGCTGCGTTTTCATTTTGCGCCACTGACCTGAAGCAGAAAATATTGATTTCTCGGCACACCGCAAGCGTCAGTATCGCTATTAGCACAGCACTTGCATAAACACTGAATGTGCGTGCTTGTTGCGCGGTTAGAAAACCAGCTAGGGATCTTGCGGTGTAACCTGCAAGGGCGTTAAAACCTACTTTTGCAGCAAAGAAAATATTATCGAATCCTATCAGCAACCAATTCCTTGACTGCATTCTTCGCAGCATTTGCGTGTGAACATGACTGCTCTTCCATTTTGGTGGAATGTTGAGAAACTGACTGAGGTAATAGCTCTGCGGACCATGACCTTGTATTCTGCAGTCGCATGCCTTGCATTGTTCCTTGAATTGTTTGAGCATTCCAGAGTCTGCATTGCGCGTTCCCCGTTCCAATTGCTCGCTCATAATCTGCTCCTTCCTATCCGATGACTGACATACTACATTTGGAATGTGATGGTTCTGTGTAGTTTGCCGCTGGCTGTTCGGAAGATTTTGGAATGCATGGGCGCTCATGAACGACGTCCAGCTATCTCTCATTCGCTTTCTGGCGATGACATCCACATTCTGTGCCGTAAATCACTTCTGATTCCGTGAACTCGCCATCACCCAGAACGTGTCGCCGGTGTCTAACTTGGCCTGAGGCTTGGCAACATGTTCTAAAGGATGATTTGGAGAATGTTCTGCGGAATGTTCTGCAGGATGGTGCTCGGGAGGATGCAAAGACCGGTGCTTCTTCCACTCGTGAGCCAACTTTGATTGCTTATTTAACACCGCGAAAACCTTCCGCGTTTCCTTCCACTCAGCGGCTAGCGAGATTTCAGCCTTCTCGTATTCAATCCGGGCTTGGTCAACATCTTTGCCCGCACCAATTCGTTCAATATAAAGTTCCAAAGCTCGTGCGTACAAGTCTCGCTTTGCTTCTACGGTCTTCGAAAGCAATGCAATTTCACTGAGCTGGCGGTCGGATAGACGGTCAGTGGATCCGCTGGGCAGTTCAGTACTACGCAATATTTCGACTACTTCGTCCTTTGTTTCCGTGGCCAAAGCTGGAACAGAACCTCCAAAGATACAAAGGGCGATAACAGAAATTGCTCTCGTATAAAACATTCGATTTTTCCAAACAGCGGTACAAGTTTTAGTGACTTGGGGACCATTCGTTAGGTTCCGAATTTATTTTTGCACAAATTTACTCATTCCATTGTGCTCAAAGATTGTCAGGAACTCTGCCCTTGTGCCGAAATCCGGAATGCGACCGATATCCATCCGTTTCAAGGTGACGTTAAAAGGTTGAGCGCCGCGAAGAAGTTCTAGTTTGACTTCCGTTCCGGGCATACCGGTAAACCAATCCCAAATTTCTCGAGGAGGAATGTCGAGCGTCGACTGTCCGTTCACTGATGTAATTAGATCGCCTGGCCTAAGACCGGCTTCAGCAGCTGGCATGCTCGGAAATGATTTTAGTATTTCGGCGTAACCTCTCTTTCCAATCGGCATGTTCATCAGAAAACCACAGACACCGTATCCGGTGTCACGCTCGGCGTATAACTTCTGGATCCCCTTGCCTCCTCCTCCGAACATTGCCTTAAGCATTACGAGGGGATCGATTGAGCCGAATGTGCCGCTGCCGCTGCTGGTGCTGCTACTGGTCGTGATGTTGTTGACGCTTGTGGTGATGTTAGTTCTGAACGAAAACGTATTCATATGTATGCGCGGACCACCGGGTTGCTGACCTTCTTCCACTGATAAGGCCGGTGCGGAGTCGTCCGAAGCTTCTTCCTTAAGTGCTTGCTTACTCGCTTCAAGTTTGTGGATTTTCGATGCCGGTGTGTCGTCTGTTGTTGGAGGCGGCGGCGTAAGATCTACAGGCGCCGTATCGATCTGTGGCGAGAGGGACTTTAATTCAACACTATCTGCCGCAAATGTTGCTAACTGGGCTGAGCTAATGGACAAGAGTGACGCCAGCAGCGTTCCGACTCTGAAAAATTTGGTTTTGGCTTTGCTTTCGCACTGAAACATGATTTTCCCTCGAGCTTTGCTGTAACAGCACCGAGAATTTGGATTTCCGCTCCCATCCTTACACCTAATTGTCGAGATTCTGTGAAGTGGTGGAAATGTGCCCAGATTCCCTTCGACATAAGGCTTACTTCCGCTTCGAGGATTTTAGGAGAGTCTGGAGGTTTTCTTGATTTTTATGGATCTCGGTACCGACCAGGTCCATAATGCCTACATGCAGATTCAATACTATTTGGAAACTTGTGAAACGCCTTCATCCAGAGCCATGTGTGGGCTGATAGCGTCCAGAAGCGGACGAAACGCACTCAGCGTTCGGAAGTTGTTCCAGCGGGCGCTCAGGCTCGTTGTGTGGGCATTTTTGATTAGCTTGCTCGCCAACTCCGCAGCTATGGCGGCAAACGAGCTTGTGCCTAAGCGCGTCAAGCTTGCTAGTGGCGTGGTCTATACCCTTTTCTCCCAGGGCAACTTAGCTTTTGATTTTGTTGTTGTGCGTCCGTCTCCCATGCGATCTGACATCCTGTTGTGTATTCCCGCTGCATTCACAACGGCTCACAACCAAGTTGACGGAGTTTTTATAAGCAACGGCGCGATCGGAAATGGCAGTGCGGTCAACAAAGATCTCGGTGGCGCAATCATCATTGAGAACGGGAAGTGCAGATTATTTCCGTCAGACAAAGGGGCAGCCTTGAGCGAGGAAGTTTTGCAGGGCGTGCAACAGTCGCACGGATCGTTGTTTCAGCAATTCTTGATTGTCCACGAATGCAAACCGGCATCGTTTAAAGATAAAAGCAAATTTCAGCGACGAGCAATTTGCCAAACTACTAAAGGCACTTTTGGCATAATTGAAAGCGATAGACCAATTTCGTTTGCTACCTTTAACGATGATCTCGTTGCACTTGGCATTAAAGAAGCGCTTTACGCCGACATGGGCGCTTGGGGCGAAGGCTGGTATCGCAATGCCACCACTGATAAGATCATAAAGATTGGATTGGATCGATCGCTGACGTATAAGCAGAGCAACTGGCTTCTCTTGAAGAAGCCAAAGTTTGTTGAAGAGCCGCGGCGCGCATTTCCGATCCGCTTACATCTCCGCGATACGCCAGGCTCAGTGTCTCGCCACTAGTCATTATCTTGGTGATTTTGCCGTCTCAGAACTATAATGACTGCAGGAAAGGACTGTAGTGAATCCACAAGACGCCTCTATTCACGTTGAAACTCTGCTGGCATTGCTGCTTGTTGCTTCAGCGACGGCGGTAGTAATTAAGTGGGTGCGCGTACCTTACTCTGTTGCTCTTGTTATCGCCGGGCTGATTATCGGTTTGTCCAAAGTAATGCCACCAGTTTCGATGACACCTGAACTGGTTTTGGAAATCTTCCTACCTGCGCTTTTGTTCGAAGCGTCGTGGAATATGGATATAAATGCACTTCACCGCGACTGGCTTCCGATAAGTGTTTTAGCCACAGTTGGTGTGATCGTATGCATGTTGGCAGTTGCCTCGATCTTACACTTCGCTGGAGGCATGAATATGCAGACAGCATTATTGTTCGGCGCGATGGTATCGGCAACAGATCCAGTCTCTGTTATTGCCTTGTTTCGACAGATGGGCATCGACAAACGCCTGACGATGATTCTTGAAGGTGAGAGTTTGTTTAATGATGGTACTGCCGTGGTGCTGTTTCAAATGATGCTTGCTTTTGCGCATACTGGTGGGCGGTTTTTACCTGCGAACACAATCGGAAGTTTTTGCTTTGTGGTTTTTGGTGGCGCCATACTGGGAGCTACTATCGGATACACGGCCTCAAGAATAACGAGCGCCTTTGAAGACCATTTGCTGGAAACAACATTGACCATGGTCACCGCATATGGTTCTTATTTGTTAGCAGATTATTTACATGTTTCCTCTATTATTGCCGTAGTGGCAGCGGGCATCGTTGTCGGCAATTATGGAAGCAGAACGGGCATGTCACCGACGACTCGCTTCGCTGTCAATTCATTTTGGGAATACGCCGCATTTCTTGTGAATTCATTGCTCTTTTTGTTAATCGGCTTGCAGGTGCAACTTCCCTTGTTATTGAAGCACGCCAACATTATTGGCTTGGGAGTGCTTGCGGTGTTCGCAGCAAGGCTTCTTGTCGTTTACGGCATCTGCCCTTTTGTTTCAACTAAAGATTTGCCGATTCCAGACAAATGGCGGCATTTGATGTTTTGGGGCGGTTTACGTGGTGCCTTGGTAATGGCTTTGGCGCTTAGTCTTCCACTTGCTTTTCCAGATCGCGAAGCAATCATCAACATGACCTTCGGTGTGGTGCTATTCACGTTGCTTGTTCCGGGCTTAACTATGGAACCTCTTGTAAGGTTTTTGGGTATGGCACCGAAGCAAGAGAAGCCTATTGTGCTGGTCTGACTGAATCGTGCCCCTGTTTATCGACTTGCCATTGAGATTGAAACATCATCAAGTCCGTTTCAAAGGCTGTCGGACGAACCATCACATCTCCAATAAAGGGATCATTGAATGTGTACAGTAGAAAAACATTCAGGCTTATATTCAGTGTGACCATTCCCGTCATGATTACCTGAAGTTTCGTATTTTTGGCTCCAAAGAAATACGTAAACACGATTGTCGCTAAGCCTCCCATGATCAGAACCCACCAAAGTGTTTGTGGCAATCCGTTATGTAGAGCCTCGATTCGCAAACGTCTGGCGTCGCTCATGGCTGTCATCGAAGAGAGCAAGGATTGGTGCACGTTACTGTCACGTTGGGTCTTAGGATGATACTGAACGCATTCTTGCCAAATTTCTCTGTAAGTTCTGATTGTAGGAACGCTGATATTTTTCTTGCTCAGCAGCGGCCATTCCTCGGTAACTATTTGATCGGCATATTGGATGCACAGTCTTCTCAAATTCGCTTTGCTTTGATCTTGTAAGGACCCGGCAAGATCGAAGACGTCGGCTAGTGAGGCAGCCTCCTGTTGGACGGTGATGCGAGCTACTTCAAAACGCTGCATAGAATTACTGATCATGAAACCAAGCAAAACGGCAAACATCATGCCCACCGTTTGAGACAGTGGATCAGTAACGTCGTGATGAATTTTCAAATCCGCAGCGTGCAGAAAATATTTAACTGCAAGCAGTCCGCCAATAGACAGAAAGACAACACTGATGATCGCCGTTATCCCTATCAGCGTGTCAATTCCCAAGCGAGTGCACTCCACAAAACTATGCTACTGATAATACCCGAACGGACTATTCTTTTCCTGGTTATTCGGAATGCCACCACTGGCGGCGGCTCGTTCTAATCATTGTTCAAAGCGGTGAATGGCAATTGTAGCCATTCACCGCTTGTACTCAGACTGCTGTCAGAAGTTCCTCTCTTTTGGAGTGGTCTTTCTGGTTGTTTAAAGCGCGACCCTTAAAAAGGATAGTTATTGGTATTGTCAACAGCTACGGCAATCGCTTGGCCGCCGTTGATGCTGAAGTTATTGACCAATACAACGCCGTTTCTTACGTATACCAGGCCAAATTTGGTGACATTGCCTTGAATGGCCAACTGGTCTTGAGTGAAGGTTGCGGTCATAAATCCTTCGGTCAGGGTCGTAGCTGAGGAACTCGATGAAGAGTTAAAAGCAGCGTTATAAGTGTTTATGGCTGCATTCGTCGCTAGCAAACCGGATGTCACAGGAAGCAGTCTGGTTCTCATACCATTGTTATCAGTGATTGCAAGATAGGGTGCCTGCGTGTAGTCGTTCGTCACAAGACCCGTGGTGCCACTGAGTGGAGAATATTGGAAAGAGATATTGGTGATTGGTACGTTTCCAGGATTGGCAAAGGCAATTCCAGTGCTCGCATATTGCGGACTAATGGAATTTTCAAAACCCGTCATTACAATCACAAGCTGGAGGGTGTTTTGAATCGGTGTGGTTGGAGTAGTAGTGGATTGAGTGCCGCCCAGACGTCCGCCGCCAGAGGATGATAGGCGGGCAAATGAATTAAGGAATCCCTGGGATTTAATTGAAGTGCCATCAGGATTTAAGCCGCTAAAGAAGTTGAAGTAGTTGAGATTGATCAGTGCAGTCGTGAACAACGCTGTGTTTCCAGCAACAAAAGGTTGTCCTAGGAATTGGATGACGGTGCTCTGTGCTGATGCGCTAGCTATTGATGCGAAAAAGCTTAGGGTGGTGGCAATTGATAAAACTACTTTACGCATTGTTTTCTCCAGCAAGTGAAAGTTATTGTTGTCCGAATATGGACCAGGCACCATTTGTTTCATTGATTGGTCGATGGTTGTTAAAGTAACCGCCGTTCGAATCAGTGAATCGTATATATACTAGACTAAAATGTCGTTCATAGTCTTCGTCTATTATTAAAAATTTCTGTAAACCAAACAAATGGCTCGGATACCAGTCAGGAACGCTATTCGGATTGCTTAATCAAGTGCGGGACGTCCGATAATCTGCCGGATTCTCCCACTCTCTGTTAGCAATCATGCACAGAAAAACTCATTGTTAATCTGCTTGATTTCTGATTCCTTGAAATTATTTTCGATGCATGTCAACAAGTCGGACTAGCTCGTCCACAAGGCGCGTTGAATCAAATGGCAACAGCTCGCGTCCGTGCAAAATATGTTGCTGTAAGCAGTGATTGACAACGGTGCCGATAAACACGCGGGCGAACGAATCTGGATCTGCAAACCGGTAATCTTTTTGATTCGCTATAAGTGTCACCACCAGTTTCAACACCGGCTTAACTGTTGTGTCTGTGAAAAGCTTGGCAAGTTCGGGAAATCTTTCTGCTTCTCCAATCATGGTGCGCACAAATCTAATATGTCGGGGATCTTGGTGGCGTGCCAGGATTGTTTCGGCGATTTCTCTAAGCACCGCTGGCAGTGGCTGTCCGATCAGCTCTGGTTTTTTCAAAGCGTTTTGCACATAATCAACGGTAAGAGTTTTGATCACTTCCCTGAAAAGTGATTGCTTGTCCTGAAAGTGACTATAAATCGTCTGTTTGATGACACCGGCACGTTCAGCTACTAGATTCATGCTGGCTCCTTCGTAACCAAGCTCTAAAAAAGTGTCAAGTGCAGCCTCGATTATCTGAGCTCTTTTTTTCTTGGATGCCTCTGAGAGATCAAGCTCGCCTTCTTCAGTCCAAAACTTTTTTATTTCGCGACGAGACTTCGCAGGCTCCGTTGGTTTCGATTTGCTTGGGCTCGACTTCTTCATATGAAACTCGTGTCATACCGATCGGTATGGTAAGATAATACCTCAAGTTCAGGAAGTTTGCATGGATACCATCAATGATTCGAACTCGCCAGGGCAGGGCGCCGGTAAAACGATTGCCCCTGTTGCAAATTCGCCTGGCGATAATGGCGCTTCCGGATCTTCAGGCAAAGCAAATCGCCCAAATTTTAAAATAATTCTGCGCACAGCAGTGCTGCTTCTTGTCTTGATAGGATTGGGCACGTTCTTTTTCATCCGAAACAAGCCAGAAGGTAAGCCAGGATGGCTAAGAGTCAGCGGAAGATTGGAAGGTTATGAAACCAATGTCGGTGCCAAAATCGCTGGTCGAGTTGAGTCCATATCCAATCGTGAGGGGGAAGAGGTCAAGCTCGGGCAGCTCCTAGTGAAGCTGAGCGATGCAGACATCCAAGCGCAGTTGCGTGGTGCCACTGCCCGTTGGGAGCAGGCGCATGAATCTATAAAAGAAGCGGAAGCGCAGCTTGGAGCGGCGCGCGAGCAAGTTCAACAATCCAAATTGAACGTCAGTCAAGCGCGCGAAGATGCACAGGGACGAATACAGCAGGCGCAAGCAAACGTGGCGTCGCAGCAAGCGCAATACGCTCAAGCGATAGCGCAAGAAACTCAAGCCAAGGCAGATTTTGAGCTTGCCAAAATAAGAATCAATCGATACGACGAGTTGGTGGTGCAAGGTGCGGTGACGCAAGACGAAGCGGATCAAGCGCACAGCACTTTCAAATCGGCAGCAGCCACTGTAGTTGCGCGTCAGGCGGCGGTTTCCTCTGCGGCAAAGCAGATCGCCGCTGCCCAAGCTGCATTGACGCAAGCGCGCAGCAACTCACTAAATCCGCCAATCAGATTGAGTCAGCAAGAGTCGAATCTGAAAACCGTAGCTCAAAATGAGGCAGCTGTTTCTAGAGCCAAGCTTGAGGTGCGCAATGCAAAGGCATCGATTGATGAGATCCAATCCAACATCGATTATCTGAATATCAAAAGTCCAATACACGGCATCGTCACAGCGCGAACAGTTGAGCCCGGTGCTGTTGTGGCAGCCGGGCAGACTGTGATTTCGTTGATCGATTTGGACACGATTTTTCTGCGCGGTTATGTTCCCGACAGTGAGATCGGCAAGGTGCGACTGAACCAAGCTGCGCTTATCTACTACGATTCAGATCCCAAACACGGTATTCACGGAAAGATCATTGAAATCGATCCACAAGCAAGTTTTACGCCGGAAAACATTTATTTTAAGGACGATCGAGTTAAACAAGTTTTTGGTATCAAAATCATGATCGAAAATCCGGACAATTTTGCTAAGCCGGGCATGCCGGCCGATGCAGACATTGATGTCAGCTCGAGTTCTGGAGCCAAAAACAGTTGAGCAGTGCAGTGATACCTGTCAGCAACAGATCCACTTCGCTAGTTATTGAAGTTAAAAACTTGACCAAGAATTACGGCAATTTTGAAGCTGTAAAAGGGATTTCATTTGCCATCGAGCGTGGTGAAATATTTGGATTGATTGGACCAGATGGCGCTGGCAAGACAAGCACCTTTCACGTGCTTGGTGGAGTCATGGATGCCACTTCCGGTGACATTAGTATTCTCGGACAAACGCCGCGTCTGGCTCGAAAGAAAATCGGATATCTTACGCAGCAGTTTTCTCTACACTTAGATTTGAGTATTGAAGAAAATTTGGTTTACAGCGCCGGTGTCAGGGAAGTTTCGCAGGAGCAGTTCCAAGTTCGAAGTAGGCGCTATTTGGAGCTCATGGACCTCTACAAGTTCCGCTCACGATTGGCTGGTCAACTGTCAGGCGGCATGAAACAAAAATTGGCGCTTTGTTGTGCGCTCGTTTCCGCTCCTGAGATTTTGCTTTTGGATGAACCAACAACAGGCGTTGATCCTGTATCAAGAAGAGAATTTTGGGATGTGCTGGCAGAAGTCGCTGCAGAGGGAGTAACGACCGCGGTCGCAACACCTTATCTGGATGAGGCTGAACGATGCAACCGTGTGGCGCTGATCAACGACGGAGTGATCAAGCAGCTCGGTACACCTCGAGATCTGATTGCGGCGCTGGGCATGCATCGCTTGGAGGTTCATTCAACTGAACTAGCAAAACTGGAAAGTGCCCTAGCGAATAGCGCAAATAGGTCTCCTGTGATATCCGATGTTCAAGAGTTTGGTGACCGTCTCGACATCCTGACACCGGAAGTTGCAGAAGGCACTGCATTCGTCCAAAATCTCGCCAGGCAAGAGGGTGACGAGCAACCAGGCATCATCGTGTCTGAACCGAGTTTGGAAAATGTTTTTGTTAGTACATTGCGTTCTGGATCTGACCACGACTCGACGCAGACATCCTTTAAATTTCGCGACCGTGCTCAGAAGAATTCGCAGGTGGGGAGACTAGCGATTGGTGCTGACAAGATCGGTATACATTTCGGTAATTTCCAGGCCGTCGGATCTGTTAGCTTGAAGGTCGGATATGGAGAAATATTTGGACTGCTAGGTGCAAATGGTGCCGGTAAGACAACGACGATTAAGATGTTGTGTGGACTGCTCACGCCGAGCCATGGAGAGATGATATTGGCAGGTGCCAAGAGCGATCTGCGCAGCTCTGCCCTGCGAAAGCGCATCGGCTACATGAGCCAAAAATTTACGCTCTATGATGACTTAAGCGTCAAAGAGAATTTGGATTTTTATTGTGGTGTTTACGAAGTTGCCGAAAGTGAACGCCGCGAAAAAATCGATTGGGCCCTAGCCAGCTGCGGATTGAAGGGGCAAGAAGGACTACTTACGAAGTCTCTTCCTGGAGGCTGGAAGCAGCGTCTCTCGTTCGCGGCATCAGTCATGCACCAACCTGAGATTTTGTTTTTAGATGAACCGACATCTGGAGTTGATCCTCTAGCCCGCCGGCAGTTGTGGCGATATATCAGGCAATTTGCTCGCAATGGTACTGCTGTGTTGGTGACTACGCACTTCCTTGAAGAAGCAGAGCATTGTCAGAACTTAGCATTTATGGTGTCCGGTGAAATTGTTGCTCAGGGTTCTCCCTCGCAGATCAAGCAGGCGCAGCCCGGTAAATTAGTTGAGATCGTTGTTGATAACACGCAAGAGGCGGCGCGGATAATTCGTCAAAGTGTGGCAGCTTGGAAAGTTGCCATCTTCGCAGATGCGCTACACGTTGCTCTGGAAGAACCGGGGAAGGAGTTGCCGACGATTCTGGAAGCGTTGAAAAGTGCAGGCGTGAATGTGATTAGAAATCGAGACATTGGTTTTTCTCTCGAAGATGCTTTTATTGGCATTGTTCAGAGAGAAAGCGAAAAGAGTCGATGAAGAAACTATTGTCTCAATGCAAAAAAGAATTGACTCAGTTTGGTCGCGACAAACTGACTCTAGCACTCGCTTTTTTTCTTCCATTACTGAGCTTGCTGCTATTTGGTTACGGCGTTCGGCTGGAAATCAAAAATATATCGTTGGTTGTGCAAAATTTTGATAATGGAACACTTAGCGCTGATTTAATCGATAGGATTTTTAAAAACTCCCAGTTTGACGCGCACAAGTGGAATGGTAAGCATCCGCTGGAATCGGCATTGGATACCGGTTATGCTAAAGCGGCGGTGATCATACCGCCAGAGTTCTCAAGAGAAATAAGCAGCGGGCACCAAGCTCATTTTCAGGTTTTCGTTGATGCCACAGACGTTAACAACGCGCGCGTAATTAAAAACAGCATCATTGGAACTACTAACGGCTTTATTGCCGCGAACCACCTTGCCGTCAATGATCCCGTTTTCAACACAGACATTCGCTTATGGTTCAATCCCGGTCGCAAGGAGAGTTTGTACGTCGTTCCCGGAGCATTGGCAGTGTGCCTTTGGATTTATCCGTCGCTGCTTGCTGCTTTGGCGATGGTGCGCGAAAAGGAATCGGGCACCATTTTGCAAGTGTATGCATCCAGCATTACCGCAGTTGAATTTATTGGAGGGAAGGTACTCGCTTATCTTATTGTCGGTATTCTAGAAGCGGTCTTCCTCATATCGACAGCGATGTTGTGTTTTGGGATTGGCTTTGTCGGCGATCCGACTCCTTATATTTTAGGCGCATTGTTGTTTGTTCTCACTGCCGTCTCTTTTGGCACCATGATTGGCACGCGCACCAACACTCAAAGCTCCGCGGTGCAGGCTGTTGCCACTGGAGGCTTCACCACTGCTCTTTTGCTCTCAGGATATTTATATCCGATCAGAAATATCGTTTACCCACTCTCGTATATCACCGTACTGGTGCCAGCTCGGTGGTTTGTGCAATTGTCTCGTGACGCTTTTGTGCGCGGCGGCGGCTGGAGTTACGATTGGTATCTACCCTTGATTTTAGCAGCGAGCGCCATCTTCTTTTTTCAAATTGCCAGAAAAAATCTCAGCAAGATGCAGCTTCAAGCATGAACATATTCGATAAATTGTTTAAAATGTTTTTCGGCGAGCGACTGCGCGCATTGATCGTCAAGGAAACAAAGCAAATACTCAGGGATAAACAACAACTGTTTTTGTTGATGTTTCCTCCAGTCGTCCAAATCTGCCTCTATGGAGCGGCTCTGAATCCCGATGTTCAATATTTGAGGATGGGTGTTATTGACGAATGTAAGACCTATAAGAGCCGGGAATTGGTTTCAGCCATTGTTGAAAATCGTGTGTTTAAAATCGAACCTGTGCAGGACAATCTTCGAGCGCTTACCAAGGCAATCGAGAGAGGCAAGCTCGATGCGGGATTAGTGATACCACCGGATTTTGATCGGCGAATAAGTCAATCACGCCCGGCTTCATTGCAGGTGATTTTGGATGCAGTTGATGCGAACACTGCCGGTATCGCGCAGGTCTACTCTACACAGATGATCATCATGTTCGGAAATTTGCTTGAACAACGCCCACCGCCACCGGTCAGGGCAGAAGTGACGTACGTCTACAATCCGGGATTGGTCTCGTCGTGGTTTTTCATTCCGGGCGTTCTCGGTTTGGTGCTGACATTATCAGGAACCTTAGTTTCGTCGGTCACTCTCGTTAAGGAAAAAGATTCAGGGACTCTTGAACAACTTTTGATGACACCGGCAGAATCATGGGAGATTTTAGTGGCGAAAATAGTACCTCTTTTGGTCATGCTAAATGGTTCGGTACTAATCGCTGTAACCATCGGTCGTGTGGTCTTTCAAGTGCCCTTTCGAGGTAACTTCTTCACGTATATGTTCGCATCAAACATCTACATCTTTGTAGTCATTTCGATCGGCATAATTCTTGCCACCATTTCTAAAAATCAGCGTCAGGCTATTTTGACCTCATTCTTTTTCAATTTGCCGTTGATCCAGCTATCCGGTGCATTGTCTCCGATTGAGAGTATGCCTGACTTCTTTAGATATTTGACTTATTTAAATCCGCTGCGGTATTACATACAGTGCGTGCGTAATATATTGCTCAAGGGCGTGGGTCTAGATGTTATTTGGAAAGACTTGGTAATTTTGATGGTCTTCGCAACGGTTTTGCTTTCATTTAGTGCCAGTCGATTTAGGAAACAGCTTGGCTAATGTTAATCGTTGTCACACGGCTCGTTGCGCTTCATCATACCGATTGGTATGATCGATTCATGTTCAGGAAACCTACGTATTGGCGCAATTGCGTGATTGTGGCAGCCGTGGCGATGGTGCTTGGTTGGCAGTCAGCCAAGGCCGGTGATGACTTGCAGCTTCGTCCCGCATTACCACATTCGGACGGGTCAGGTAGCGCCACTGCCCAGCCAGGCAAAGCTGCAGAAAAAGCCTCTACCCAGTCGAGCCAGAGTACAGTAAGCTCCTCTACGCCATCGGCCAATGCCGTCCAGGGTGTGTCAGCCGATTACGATGAACATTTGAAGAATTTGAAAAGTGCGCCCCGGTCACAACCTTCGCCAGCCGGCACGGGAGCTGTTAAGGACGACTACAAAGGAGCGTCAAGCCCGAATGCTGACTCCACTTTCAAAAACACATCAGTCAACGAATCTTCTCCTTCTGATGAGATATCTATTGTCGCTCCAAGACTAGAGTCACTTATTTCGGTAAGCGAATATTTAAATCCGTTCTCTTTGGACGCTTCAAGTTCTACTGAGATAACGCTGAAAGATGCTCTCAATATAGGACTTGATCGAAACTTGGATTTAGCTATCAGTCGCACTCAAACCAAGCAAGACCAGTTTGCTTACTACTCTTCGCTTGGTAAATTTCTTCCGGACCCGACCTTTGGTTATAGCGAATATTTTGCCAACGGACACGTTGGATTGCCCTTCAATTTTTTAGGTGGTGGCGTTGGCAGCGGCAGAGACAGCACCGCCAAAGTAAATAGACCTTTCGTAGTTATGCACGCAGGAGCGGAATTTTACGCCTATCGTGGAGGCAGCGTTTTGTTCGGAGCTTTGCAATCACGCAATAACTATCGAGCCCGGTCACAAGGCGAAAGGGCTACACTGAGCGATACCCTGTTGACCATATCTCAGAATTATTACAATTTGGTTTTGGCCGACACGCTTTTGCAAATCAGAATTGATGCTGTTCGAACCTCCGAAGAACAGCTTAAGAGGAACCAAAGTCGTTTCCATTCTGGACTGGCAACAAACTTAGAAGTTTTGCAATCGAGAACTCAACTGTCCAGAGATAAGCAGGCTCTTGTCGATCAACAAATCAATAGACGCACAGCCGCTATCACACTCGCAAATACGCTGAATATGAATCTTGGTCAGGATCTAAAACCCTCCGTGACCCTAGTTCAAAAAATACGATTGATCGATCCGCATCTTAGCGTTGGCCAAGTTTTGCAGCTGGCAATCGATCATCGGCCTGAACTAAAGCAATACGAACAACTGCGACTAGCTGCGAAAAAAGCGATCATTGTGTCTGCCGCAAGTTTGCAACCAACTGTGTCGCTAAGTGGCCAGGCGTATGGAATCGGTCCACCAACCAATGTGCAAGCCCTAGGCGTGTTTGCTGTTAACGCGAACTGGCGGCTGAAGGGGTTGGGCACTGTCGATTCAATGGATGCCGTGCGCGCCAAATGGGAGGCTAGACAGGCGGCGTTGCAGTCCCAGAAAGAACTGCAGACCGTGTGCAATCAAGTGCGCAATTCCTATCTTCAAATTCTAGACAAAGAACGGAACGTCGCTGAAGCGAGCAACGAAGTTCTGTCATCGGCAGAAGAATTGCGTCTTGCTGAACTTCGCAAAGCAAGCGGTTTAGGCATCAACCTGGACATCATCACTGCGCAACGTGACTACACTCAAGCGCGCGTCTCGAAAGCTCAGGCAATTATCGATTACAACATTGCCCAAGTTCAACTGTTGCATGACACCGGATTGATATCCATTGCTGGTCTAACTTCTGGTCGTCCTTTGAACAGAGCTGATTTGAACTGACAGAACATCGCAGCTGCACTGTCGTGCAATTTCGATTTTCCGCATAATCCATTAATTTTGGATGCGATACTGATTATTTGTGCTGTAATGTCCTGAGATCCTTAGTATCAGTCTTTAATTGTCTCTTGCGAGATAAGGAGCATCCATGAGCACATTGCTTGACCAACTTCGTGAGATGACAATAGTTGTTGCTGACACCGGCGACTTTGATTCGATAACCAAATATAAACCGCAGGACAGCACAACCAACCCGTCTCTAATCCTAGCCGCTGCCAGTATGCCCGCGTATTCTGCGCTTGTCGATGGGGTTCTACAACAGGCTAAAGAGGAACTTGGTGCAAAGGCCTCAAGCAAAGAAATTACAACTTTGGCATTTCGCCATTTGGCCGTTGCGTTCGGCAAGAAAATTTTGGCAATTGTGAAAGGTCGCGTTTCGACCGAAGTAGATGCACGACTGTCGTTTGACAGCAAGGCAACTATGGAACAGGCTCGCGAAATTATCAAAATGTACGAACAGGATGGCTTTTCGCGCGAACGCATTTTGATCAAAGTCGCTTCGACATGGGAGGGTATTAAGGCTGCAGAAGAACTCGAAAAGGAAGGCATTCATTGCAATTTGACTCTTCTCTTTGGAATGCATCAAGCCGTTGCTTGCGCTGAAGCTAAGGTGACTTTGGTTTCACCATTCGTCGGGCGCATTTTGGATTGGTACAAAAAGGAAACAGGAAAAGACTACCAAGGGGCTGAAGATCCAGGCGTAAAGTCTGTCACCAGCATCTATAACTACTACAAGAAGTTTGGATATAAGACAGTAGTTATGGGTGCAAGTTTCAGAAACATCGGTGAAATTACCGAATTAGCCGGCTGCGACCTTCTCACTATTTCTCCAAAACTCTTAAGCGAATTGGATTCAAGCAGCGGAGACTTGCCACGCAAGCTCGATCCTGCCAACGCGGGAAAGACCGCAATCGAGCGCATTGAGATGAACGAGAAAATCTTTGAAGCGATGCATGCAGAAGATAAAATGGCAGACGATAAATTGGCCGAAGGTATCAAAGGTTTCAGTGATGCCTTGAGCGAGTTGGAAGTTTTTTTGGAAAAACGTTTGTCTGCGCTGAGTTCGGCCGCGGTATAGATTGGGGTGTAAGGTGCAGTGGAACGATTATGGAAAGATTTCCATAATCGCTCTTATGAACGGTAGGTCCTTGCCATTAGCCTAAGTCATAAAACTTTCCATAATCCTAGACTTTTCATAAGAACGAAAAGTGGCGCTAAGCTCGAAACTATTGTCGGTGAAGGCTTTGCGGAAGTCACTTTTCACTCAGCAGTTAAGCATTGAACAAAACTGCTCACAAAAGACCTTTCTGTTCATACCAAAGACCACAACGTTGCTTCGCAAGTCTAAAAGGCTCATATAAGCACCTTGATCAAACTATAAATGAGCTCGGCAATAACCGGCCCGAACGAGCGAACATCATTAGGATTTGAGCAACTGGCACCAAACCAAGGTAAGATGGAGTTAACGACATAGGCAATTGCTTAAATGCGTATGTATTCACAAAAAGCGTGTTATTCATGAATAAAGATAAAGACAATTTACTTGCATCCAGCCCCAACACTTCGGCATCCGAGCTGACCGAGCTTAGTCATGATGTATCGCCACTGGTGCGCAGGCATGTGGCTGAAAACTCACACTCTACGATTGCTACGCTGCTTGAACTAATTCACGATACGGACAGCACCGTTCGTTACAGTGCTATAGGCAATCCGCATTTGACGGAAGAAGCGCTAGAGATTTTGGAACATGATTCTGATCCAGATGTTCGCTATCGTCTGGCTTCAAATCATAATGTGCCAACGCATATACTCAATCATCTAGTCCAAGATGAAAATCCGTATGTAGCTTTTCGGGCGAAAACAACTTTACATCGGTTGCTGGACATTAAAAGCGCTGAAAGTTAGGCAGCTCACAGCTCTTTTCAGAGTTCGGGGCATAAACTCCATTTCGATCATTTCCCCCATTGTAGAAACCTGCCAAATAAAACCACAATTACGTATGAATTGATCGCGTCCTTACGGGAAATCAATAACACCCATCATCGGTTAGATTGCTGAGAATAGATGCCACATCCTAATACGGTTAAGAAATTATGGAAAGTAGATGGACACTTTTCGATCAAGCAAGCATTAGCACCAGCCAGCTTTCGCAAACTGATGTCCAAATACTTTCCATAATCCTAGACTTTTCATAAGAACGAAAACGCACGCTAAGGGACTAGAGTTCGTCTGAATCGCCTGCGGACTGTGCCGATCAGCGCATAATAATCGACACGGCGACAATGAAATGATGCAGGTGAGCAGTCTTCTTAGCCCTCAAGCACCATTGATATGCGGGGGCGTAAACGCAAACATGAACGCCGAGATGCAGACTGTCAATATTAGTGCCAGAAATATCGGTGCAGGAAAGAATACCAGCGGACCCTATCTTGATCATACAATGTGCAGAGTCCCGACAAATTCTCATGTATATATTTTGGGAATCCAGGAACAGGGTTGAACGAGGCTGTTTCCACATGAGCCAGCAAGAGCCGGATAAGAATAAGGAGACACCCGGTGATCTTAACCCGGGAGACATATTTGCCGGCAAGTACCAGATAGTTGGAAAGCTGGGAGCGGGAGGAGTCGGTGTAGTATTCAAGGCGAAGGATCTTGCGCTCAATAGAATTGTAGCGCTGAAAATCCTTGCTGCGAAAGACCTCGATACCAAATCACTGCGGCGATTTCAACAAGAAGCAAGAGCAGCCGCCGGTTTGAGCCACCCCGGCATAGTAACCGTGTATGAATTCGCCATGTCTGAAGGGGACCAGCCCTACCTGGTGATGGATTATATCGAGGGTCTGCCCCTGTCAGAGGCATTGACAAAGCGCACGTATTCAGTTGACGAATGTCTGTGCATAGCACTGGAATGCGCCAAGGCACTGGAATATGCTCATAGCAAGGACATCATCCATCGCGACATCAAGCCGGGCAATATAATGGTGCTCCCAGAGGAGCACGGGCAAGAAGAGCCGCGCATCAAGCTAGTTGACTTTGGCTTGGCAAAAATCTTGACAGTTGAAGCACAGTCGTTGACTGAGACCGGAGAGATCTTTGGAAGTCCACTCTATATGAGTCCTGAGCAAATTTCAGGCGGCAAGGTAGACGCGCGAACCGACATCTACTCTCTTGGATGCGTACTCTATGAAATACTCAGCGGCTCTCCTCCCCACGTTGGTGAAAATGCGTTTGCCACCGCAATGAAGCATCTGCGCCAGGCACCAAAGGCTATTGCTGATATTCGGACGGATGTCCCACAGGGAGTGGACTATGTGCTCGGACGGGCAATGGCGAAAGACGTCGTAGAGCGATACCAGTCGAGCTCTGATCTGATTGATGATCTCGAAAGGTTGCGTCGCGGAGATCCACTGATCGATGCCACCGGTCGCCAGAAAGTATTTGTAGAATCTGTGTCGGAAAAAGTCAGGACCATGGAGCCGACTGGGGAAGATATCACAAAGCGCGCGAACGGTGGTATCAAATTGTTTCCGTCTGCCTTCGAGGGCGAGTCATATGAGCATGGCTGCATCCTTGCTGATGACGATCAGTTTTACAAGCTTTATGTTCAGTACCTGCTGTTGGTGAC
>PLZS01000030.1 GCA_003153555.1 Candidatus Melainabacteria bacterium
AGAAGATGATCGAGTCGAGGGCCTCAATGAAAGAGTCCGAGATCATGCGATCCGGCTAATTGGGCATCGGCGGTGTGAATAGATTGTGGCTCTAGCAAAATTGGAATCAATGCTTGGATTAGCGGCACTATCGAGCACGCAGTGCCGCTTTAGCAGCAATTCTCTTGGCGATGGCAGCTTTTCGACTGTCGCGCTCGCTTAAGTTCGACTGACCAGCAAGTAAGTGCTGCGGATGCCCGCCTCTGCGTTCAACCAACGTTTTGTCGGCTTGTAACTCTTCAAACTTCTCGTTGATTAGCTTTCTAATAGCATCGCTTTTATCTGTTTTCATGGTTCCAGCGATCACATCCAGGCGATTTTGCTCCTGATCACCTAGTTTTACAGTAAGTGTCATAGATCTCACCGCCATTTGGTATTACGAATGCAATACCATCATATTACAGAGCTAGCTCCGCACGCTTTGCCATCGCCACCTGATCGAATATCGCAGGTTTGACTGAGAGCGTTTTGAGACGTTCCTGTAGGTTCCTGAATTTTAGATTCCGTTCGTGTTCCGACATACACGCTGCCTTAGAGTTGGTTCGATCTTACTCCACTGCTTTTGTGTTGTTCGGAGTACCTACGGGAAGATTCTCGCAGGTGCGCGGTGCACCGTATGGCCTACCTACTTAGTAATTACCCGTTAGTAATTTCTTGCCGCCGTTTTTATCAAAGACTGCGATGAAAGGTTCTTGCTCAGCGCCTTCCATTCCCAAACCAATCACCATACGATCTCTATGATTGGTGTCTTTAAAAACTAGCACAGGCGATTCATTGTGGCCGGCTAAGCGCAACAAAAGGCGTATGTTGTGACTGTTGTCGTAAAGCGCGACCAAGGGTTGTCCTTTTTCAGCGGCGGAGTAGGAGCCATCATAGTAGCCAGCCTGCACTCTTAGCTTGCCATCTGGACCATCGAGATTCAGCATCGAACCGGTCAATGCGGTCATTTGTGCGTTGGCTGAACTACATTGAAAAAGCGTGCTGCCAACTAAACCACCAACGAATGAGGCAAGTATCGAAGCGGTGCAGACTAAATACTTGTTCATGAAAATTCCTCACGTTGATTGATTGATTGATTGATTGCACTCATGGAGCAGTAGCAAAAAGTATAGTGTCATTTCAATTTGTCTAGGGCCAGTCGCTTTATCACAGTGGACTGTTTGCTGTCTTTGCTGTTGTAGTAGTTTGTAAGTTGGGATTTCATTCCATATTTGCAAAGCTCGTCCATGTACTGCAAATTCATCGGATCGACTTGGTCCTTTTCTTGCCAGAACTTGAGCGCTTGATCGAAGTTCTTAGCCCGAGCTGCTGCCACAGCCAGTCTCGACAGACCAACTACTAAAGTATCGGTTGCCGTTGCTTTCCCTCTGGACAAAAGTTTATCTGCTTGTTGCCAATCATTCGCTTCAATTAAGGCGTCAAAATAGGCGAAATGAGCCAGGTCTCGCTCGAGCGAAGGTGTTAATTCCGCGTATGCATTCCTCAGCAGCGGAATCGACTTTTCCAAGCAATGTTTCCGCACCGCTTCAGGAAGATAGTTGTCGCGAGAAATTCGAAACAGGGCATCGCCAATGTAGAATTTTCCAGCAGCATTTTTGCTTTTAGAAAGCAGCGTTGCTTTGCTTGTGAAAGTCTGCTCGCCGCCACTACTGATAGTGCCACCCATTTTTCTCAGAAGTTGAGAGTCATATTGTCCGAGGATCGATCTCGCTTCTAGATAATCCCACAGCCTGCCGTCGCTGGCTGGCAGCAGATGCGATATGTCATTGTCATAAAAGACCATTTCGCGTACCAAACCGGCCGAGTAATCTCCACCCAGGGATGCTTGTTCAAACTGACTACGGAGAAGTTTCATTGTTGAAGTGAGATCGCCTCCGCTTTGTTTGTTTATGAAGCGAGCATAGCTGTTGATCACGTTTAACCGTGTTCGTGCTCCGGCGTCAGATTTGACATCGACTGCCAGCGCCAGTGACTTTTCGAAGCTTTCTTTGGCCTGAGCTGCTTCATTTCTTCCCACATAGTATTCGGCCCTGGATAACCAGTAGTCAGATGAGTCTTTCTTGCCCGGCTCAGCTTTCTCGATTGCAGTTTCAAAAACCCGCGCTCCAGATCCCTTTTGGACTTGCCCTGCAAACTGGCTAAAGCCTGGCATCGCAAGACCGCCTGCACTCGAGAGGGCGAGCTCCTCAATCAGTGGTTGTGCTTTTTTGGACAAGCCCTGCGCCTGATAAGCTCTCGCAAGTGAACTTTTAGTCCAAGAGCGAAGCATTGTTTGCAGATTCTTCGAGCTTTGGTCAATCAAAGGCATTGCAGTCTCGCGGTGCAGATAATCGATCATCTCCTTGCGATCGGCATCGGAAAAGGGCAAGGAAAGTGAGCGCTCGTATAGTGCAGCGGCCGCTTTCGGTGATTGCGCTAGCGACAATTTTTCCGCAACCAGGAGACTGTCGAATGCAAGCTTGGGTTTGCAAACCGTCGCCATCCAATCAAGCGCTCCTGCTGATCCCGGTGACACAGCGTCGATCACCGCAGTGGCTTTGGCCACATCAGTTGGATATTTGCGAATGTCTTGCTCAAACTCCAGCATCAGTTCAGCCGCTTTACCTTGATCGTTCCTGTATCTCATTCGTTCTTTCAACCAATAAGTGGCTTTAGTCTTGCCAAACTGAGAAGCTAACCATCGGTCTAGCTGGCTGAAGGAAGTGGACTTGCTTTGTTGTTTCACATAGACATAACCCCAACCTGGTTCCGCTGCAGGAAATGCATTCAGGAATCTTTCAGCGAGTCGCCATTCGTTTCTACCGATCAAAAAATCAGCTGCACTGGAAAGAAGATGTTTGTTGGGCGGAGGATTTAACTTCGTCAGCTCCTCTATCGCTGCAAAAGCTTGGTCGGTCTTCCCGAAACGCGTTGAGACATTGAGCCGCACCAGGAGTGACTCTAGAGATTGTTTGCCGCCCTCATTCAGAAAAGAATCAGCGGATCTGGATTTAAGAATTTCGGTGGCTTTCTGATCGATATTCCACCACTGCAGGCATTGGCGTTGCATTTGAGCAGATGCTCCAATTTTTGACAATTTTTTATGATCCGTGAATCGGCTATTGATCGAGTTGCCAGACTGAGCAGACTGCAGCTGTGATGCGCTTTCTGCAAAGGACGGAACAGAAAACAGTTGTGATTGCATCACAAGGGCGATCAACATTTGTCTCAGCATTTGTCTTTGCATATTTTCGCCCAGGTGCGGATTATCATCAGAATAGCGCGTTC
>PLZS01000153.1 GCA_003153555.1 Candidatus Melainabacteria bacterium
GCCGCTCAGCCGCAACAAGTTGCAGTTCCACAACAATCATTTGCACCACCAGTAACTGAACAAGCTACTGAAGTTGCATACATACAACCGATCGTTTCCTCAACTAGCGACTGGACATCCGGCAACTAGTCTTAGATAACGTTCCTCCTTTGAAAAGCTCTCATTTCGGTGGGAGCTTTTTTATTAGCACCGCATTTGGTGCGCCAATTCGAAATACTGCTTATAGTCACCATTCTTTGAATTCGGAATTAGGTCAGAAGCGTTGTCCCGTCGGTTAAAGCTGAACTGATGATCTGAATTCGCTATCTAAAATGTTGCTCTGAGATTTTCATAGCCAAAAGGAGCCAATTGGACATGTAGTGGATATACAACACCCGACTTTGAGGGTATTCTTCGCAAGCCGTAACCAACCAGGAACTCATTCTCGCCTGTTCCGTCATCCAAACGGTCTGAATAGAAGGAAGGAATTACCAATGTCATCCACCGGAATCAAGTCACTCATGCCATCGCTTCTGGTTGCCTCTACGCTATACCTGGCAAGTTCAGCGCTCGCCGAGTCAACCTCAACTGCTGAGCCAGCAGCCGTGCCTGCCAACGAAGTGGCGACGCAGACAAGCGCTGCGCTGAGTACTGAGCAAAATAGAGCACCCATAAAGTCCAATGCAGCCACGCACGATTTGGGTGGAACAGCGACATCCCCTAAAAACACCAAAGGCATACCGGTCCAGAAGGTGAGCGGCAAAACCGACAAGATGAATAAGGAGACTGCAAAAGCGGTCAATAAAGTGCCGGGGGTCAACATCCAGGCAGCAGATTTGCAGCCGCCTGCTGAGGATCCACCCATTACCGGCTTTCACCCAATCAAGAAATTACTGAGACCCGTAATCAGGCTGGGTAAAGGTGCCGTCGAGATTCAACAATCAATGATGAAACTTGAAGGGCCTATAGCCGGACTGCAACCCAGTATGAAGTCTCTAGATCACAAATTAACCACCGTAGATCACCAGATGGGTCACATGCAAAAGCAATTGGCGGATATTAGTGGCAATGTTGGTCAGATTGACGCCTGTATAAACACAGTCGGCACAGGCGTTGATGCGGTTCGCCAGGATATCGCTGGAATAAGGCAACAGGTCGCTCACCTGATAGTTCCGCTTCGCAATCTGCAAACACCACTGCACGAAATGATGGAACCACTTAAAGATGTGACTAAGCCAATGAGTCAGGTTCACGGTCAATTGGCTGAGCTTCGAATGATGCTGCAAGGCGTGCTGATAGCAATAATTATTGGAGTGGTGGCGATTACGATTGGTACCCCTGTTGCCGCAGTGATGGTGTACAGAAATCGAAAGAAACTTTTTCCTCATCTTCGTGAACCAGGAAACGATTTGCCAATTGACACGCGCGGCGATAAAACTTTGTCAGTGGCGTGAGCTTCAGTCCACGGTCTAAAGTTCGCCACCATATACGGTGAATAGACAGATACTGGCTCAAGATCTGTCGCCTGTCCCTAACGTATGCACGAAGATCGGATCAGGGCGATTAATGACGATAACTGCTTTTGATAGGTAAAATGATGCACCCCCCTTCATAGAGGCGAAATCCAACCTATGTCACAACCCAGCGCTACTCTGGACGACCCGATTTTGCATGCCAGCCCGGAATTCATCAACAATCCCTATCCAACGCTCACCCGTTTTCGTGAAGAGGCGCCAGTGTTTTGGAGCGAGAAAGGGAAATATTGGATTGTCAGCAAGTACGCTGATATCCAGGGCATCTTGCGGGACCTGCACTACGAAAAGGGTTTGCAGAATTCCAAAATGTTAAACCCAGTCGTGAAAATGCTTCCACCTGTCAAGGAGGCAATAAAATCACGTTCGACTTGGGTATTGAACCAAAATCCGCCGGATCACACGCGCCTACGCTCCCTCGTCAACCGCGCCTTCACGCCAACAATGGTCAATTCGATGCGAGAGCACATTGAGGCAATTGCTAATAGATTGCTTGACGAAGTAGCAGCAAAAGACGAAATGGATATTGTTCATGATTTTGCATTTCCGTTACCGGTAACTGTCATTGCCGAGATGTTGGGTGTACCGCCAGAGGATCGAGAAAAGATCAAAGCGTTCTCAAAACCGCTAACAGACGGGCTTGAACCAGGTTTCGATCTAGCGAGAATGACGAGATCGAATCAGGCTGTGAGGGATTTCGAGGATTATTTGAGGCCGCTAGTTGAAGAGCGACGCAAGAATGGTAAGAATGATTTGATCACCGCTCTGGTTGCCGCTGAAGAACAGGGCGACAAGCTATCAATGGACGAACTGCTAGGCAACTGCGTTTTGCTGCTAGTTGCAGGTCATGAAACTACAGTGAACTTGATCAGCAACGGCATACTAGCGCTGTTGAAACATCCAGATCAGATGGAATTGCTGAAGGCGCAGCCAGCGTTGTGTGTAACGGCCGTAAATGAGTTTCTTCGTTATGAAAGTCCAGTTCAAACAGTGCGACGCATGGCGGCGCAAGATCTCGTATTGCACGGACAGAAAATTGAAGAAGGAGATGTGCTGTTGCTCTTGTTAGGCGCCGCCAATCGCGACCCTGACCAATTCCCAAACGCAGATCAGTTGGACATAACACGCGCGGACAACAAACACCTCGCGTTTGGATCTGGCATTCACCATTGCCTTGGATCATCTTTAGCTGAGGTCGAAGGACAAATTGCTGTGGGCACTTTGTTGAAGCGATTCCCAAATCTCAAATTGAAATCACCAAAAGTTGAATTCAAATTTCCGTTTGCTTTACGCGGACCGAAAGAGCTTCAAGTTTCATTTTAATGAGAAGCTTGATCACGGATCTATGTATAAAGCAAGTGTTCATGGTATTGCGAATCCAATAGTTCAGCAAGCAGAAGCATTTATCGCCACAGATTACTTAGCGGCGTCTAGTGGAAAATTGTCCGTTCTAAATGGTGACGCCGGTATATCAGCAGTGCTATAGAAGTTGATGTCCTTGGGATCGTTTTCCCACGCGTATCGCACGGCAGTTGGATTAGCAACTTTCGGATTACTGACATTCACGTACTTTCCATCGATGGTGGCATCAGCGGGAACGAAATTATGGGAATCGTCACTGATGGTGAAGTTGTTTAGTTTTGGGCTGCCTTTTGACTTCAATCGATCTATGGTGCCAGGATCGAAAAAACATTTGACCGTATTGCCATCTACTCGCATCGATTTATAGATCGGACCAAAATAAGAAACACCAGGTTTCTCATAGGCCCGGGCAAGAGCTACTTTAGCCAATCTCCGCCCAACCACTGATTTATCGCGGGGATGAATATCTTTTGAATCGCCAACGTCAACTGTCACCGCCAAACCAGAATTGACGAGCTCTCGTGACAAACGCAATTGTGACTCGCGTATTTGCGGCCAATCAGCATTAGGGCCAGCATCGAAATTAGCTAACTGCACAATGTAGAACGGGAAATCATATGAAGTCACTGTCGAGGTTTTATCCGCTTTCGCCCAGTCAGTGCGCCAACCGTCAACGAGTGCCTTCATGGTGCCGAAATACTCTTTGGCCAGCCAATGCGGTGCATCGGACTCACCTTGATACCACATTACTCCGCGAATCGCGAAAGGCTCGAGAGGCGCGATCATGGCATTGTACAAACCACAAGGACGTTTCAAATGCGATGCACCCATCGGCTCTTCCGGCACATGGAGCGAATCCGGTTGCTTTAGTGGACCAAGAGCAGCGACCTTAACCTTATACTCTTCCATTCTTCGCTCATAGTCAGCTTTATGATCGCCATATGAATCCAATTCTTTTTGATACCAATCACGCGCAGATTTCAAAGCCGGGTCGTTTTGAAAAACACTGTTCGGAATCCAACTGTATGCATTGGTGCCACCAACCGAAGAATTGATCAATCCCATCGGTACATCCGGATATTCTTGCTGCAGAGCCTCACCGGCATAAAATAAAACTGCGCTAAAGCGCTTCAGATTATCGCCGGAGGCAAGTTGCCATTGATTGCTAACATTGGTCATCGGAGCATCGGCGGACCTGGCGGCGATGTGGAAAAGCCGGATGTTTTTATACTTTCCTGCCTCAGCAGCTGCCAGTACGCGCTTGGCATCGGACGAATCTCGCAATCTCCAATTCATATTGGACTGACCAGAACCGACCCAAACATCGCCGACTAGAACGTCTGCAACGTGTAATTCATTCGTGCCCTTAACGATTAAGACCTCTGGCTTGAGCGAAGCTGTCAACTCTGGAATTTTCAATAGCCATTTGCCGTCTGGACCGGCAGTGCCCTCGACTTTATTTTTTCCGAGCGTCACCGTTATATTCTCACCAGGATCAGCTGTACCCCAGACAGGGGTATTAATTCCGCGTTGCACGACCATGTGTTCAGTAAACAAAGGGTTCAGCTTAACGGCTGCATCGGCCGGCAACAGCCCGCCAAGCAACAGCACACTGGCAAAAATAAATCTGTTCAATAGTTTTGAGGTAGGCATCTTGGTATCACAGTTGGCAACGGTTCCGTATGTAGTTTACCAACAATCTTGCAATGCGATTAGGATCGCGACGATTGCAACCACTTGACCACAGCATATGTTTGATCTCGTTTGCGATAACTACATTTACAATGTTAGGGATATAAATCGCAGATAAATAACTAACTTAAACGACATTTGAAAAGCCACTATATGCGGTGCCAAAAGTTGATTATTATAAACCCACACAGGGCGCGTCCTGATACGTAGTTTCACGATTGGCTACCCAGCGTCCCTCAGGTATAGTACGACGACGAGGGCATAGGGGCGAAGCTGTGGCAATTAATTCAAGCGACCCGATGCTGGCGAATGCCGGTGGCAGCAGCGCCGGACAGCTAATCATCTCTGCAATTGGCAGCAAACTGCGGGGTCTTCTCGGTGTCGCGCCTGGTCCCAAGCCTTTAGCTCCAACCGAAGAAACGCTAAAAACGGTCGCCCTTCAGTCACAGCGCATCCACCTGCGCTTGCTCGCCCGCGAAGAGCGCTACGCCGAAATAGTCCAAATCGCCGAGACTACCAATGAACAAGACATCGCTGGCTGCGCCGTCACCGCCCTTGCTCAAGGAGAAACAGACCAACTAATCTTTCTGGAAAGACTGGCTAAAAGCCACTCTCACGCTGCCGTTTTAGCGATGATCGCCATGTTTAACAACACTCACGTCGAGAATGGAAAGAAAATATTCATCAGTAGGCTGAAAAATGGCGAGTTGGCACAACTCGTTGCCAGTGGACATGCCAACCTCTTTTCGATTCTCGATATCTTGGGATGGCTGCAAAAATATGGCGATGGCACCTTTGTCGCCCTCAATTATTTTCCAAGTTTGTGGAACTGCCTGACCGATCGGAACAAACAGGTGCAACTGCTTGGCGAAATGTTCGGCGATCCTGAGCCTACTGGCATGCGTTACGTTCATGAGCAAAACATGATCCCAGGCAGCATAAAATTGCACGCTCTGACCCTGCTGGATAGTTACACCGAGTCTGAGAAAGAGCGGTTCCTGCTCTATGCATCAAGGGATAATGACGATCGAGTTTCCCATCCTGCGACTGTGACGCTCGTAAATCTCTGGCGAAGTGAGCAAGGAATTGTGCCCCAGGGGCTCGAGCCTTTCCGCATGCTGGATTTGAATTTGCTGTTCCATCTTTGCCAGATCAGTTCTTCGTTTCATTGGGGCGAACGGGTCGAAGAGTTTTACGACCGCTATAAAGAACATCATGAACAGCTGTCCAACACCGATCCGAACGTAGATAGGATCACCCATGAACAGCTCACGGCCATTTTAGAAGAGATGGAAAAGGAATTAGTGCGCATCACTGAATGTCGCATTAACAGCTTGCAACCAGTGGCTAGTAAAATCAGCACACTGCTGCAGTTACCTGTTGCCAGGCTCGAATCTACAGATGCAAATGTGAATGCTGCCTACGTAATCGGGACCGGCACCGTTCAAGTGAAACGTGAAATCTTGATGGAAGACAAACCACTGTCGGAAGACGTGATGTCTTCGTTACTTCACGAGATTGGTCACATGGAGCAAGACGTTCTCGTAATCAGAATGATTGCCGACGAAATCGGGCTCAAATTCGGTCAGCATTCTCAGCTTCTCGAAAAACTGTACGAAAGATATGCAGCTGGAATCGGCTACGCGCCAGATAGCATGTTTTTGCTTGCGGTGTTGAGACTGCGCGGCGACAGAATTCTCTCACCTGCAGAAAAGAGACGCGCGATGCGATTGTATCAAGCCGCACACCAGGCGAAAGTTAACGGACATCAAGGACGCATGGTCGAAGCACGATTGAGTCAAATCACTGAATCGACAGAAGCGCTTGCCGGTGGCAATTATGACGTTGAACTTCTCAACTGCTTGCGCAGTCAACACGGATTAGATTCGCTCTTTCAGCGCGGAGCGGTGCCGGCCGTTTTGCTGGCCGAGATGACTACATGCGGGCAAGATCTCAATCGCATCGTGAGCAATTATTTCAAATTGAATGGTGCACCATATTTGGTGCGAAATGGAAAGAAATACGACATAATAACACTGGCTAGAGAAATTTACATGTCAGCCGACATTGATATCGTCGCACCAGTGATCACCAAACTGCGCGCCTTGCTCGTGCAGATACTGCGCGAAGAGCAAATCAGTTTGAACAAGCGCCTTACGCAAATCATGCGCACTGGCTATCACGAAGCAGAAGCGTATGTAATTTCGGACCGCGTCAGTGTGATCGTAAAAGCGATTAGAAAATCCTGGTTCCAATCCTCTTAATCCCAGCTGAATCCTATTTGGATCCCGCTGGTGGATCGCCAAACATTCCTTCGATTGCCACACGGCCGGCAGGATCAATAAATACATCGCGCTCTGACGTGGCGGCAGCAAATTTTGGGATTTCGAAAAACGGATCAACGACCGAAATCTTTTTAGCGACTTTGGTGGCAAGCGGAGACGCCGAATCTCCATCTACTCCCGTATAAGTGCATTGAATGGGGATCGCTCCCATAGCTGGTACAGAATTGAGTGTTGCCAGCACATTGCAAACTTTAGCCGGCAGCTTGAAATTAGTGGCAATCCAGTAATCTGCCTTTTGAATCGGCACACTCATCAAGTCAAGCTTTCCTTGTTTTCCGTTCAAATGAAGAGCGTACCTGATGGTTGGCACTCCCGAGTGAAGCTCGGTGCTCTCCTTTTTCCAATTCAGACCGGTGAAGTTCTCTCTATAAACTTTGGTGATTCCTTGAAAAAAAGATGCCTTGAAGTCTCCAGTCGTAGTGTGAAACGAAGTGCGGTTCCGTTTATTGTATAAATCCACTTCCCAAGCTGGGGATTTGCTTACAATCGTTGTGCCGGTTTTCTGATTATCTATGCGGATCGACTTAGGCGTGATGTATATGTTTTGAACTCCCGTAATGGGACTTTCCTGCACCAACAACATTGCCTCACCAGCCATACATTTGTTCGAACTTTGCACAGCGAAGCCAAATATTAAAAGCACAGCTGAATTGATTAACTTTGTCTGGACCCTTTTCATAATCACCGGAACTAGGCGCAGGAATCCTTGACGTTCTCTCCGCGAGCAACGGAGCATTCCGTAAAACGTGGGCGTATCATACCTGGGCATGACTCCAGTGTAGCGCGCCCTAAAGATTCTGCCTCAGGTTGTAATCACCCGTCCGAATTCTGCAAACCGCAACCTTGGCCAAAAGCGGAACGGGCAGTGACTGAAGAACATATCAGCGATGTATTCTAGAGGTTATGCTGCTCTATCTCTCCAACACTTCCCAAGACACAAATAGCACCCAATGAGACTTCCTAACCAACTGTCCAAGCACGCCATGACTGAAATCTTGGCATTTTGCTTATTCCTGACTGTAGCTGTGCCGGCTTGGTCCGATGGTTCGAGCGTCGCGCCCAGCGGCGATGCGTCAGGGACCATAATTGCGCCGATAGACCCTCCTGAGTTCAAGAAGCCACTACAAGGCTCAGTCGAACAGAGTGGACTACAAGGAGGTACTCAAAGCAGGACTTTGCGCGGAGGTGCTGAGGGAGAAAATTGGACGGGCGATCAGCAACGCGGGAGAACGGATCAATCGCGAACAGAACCAATGCAAGGATCTGCTTCGCAATCGCCAATGGCTCTCAATGCCATGAATGATCCTGATAGCGGCGATCAAGAATTGCAAATCGAATGGGATAGCTGGCGCAACAACCTCATGCAAACCATTCAACAGGGCACTCTCATCAAGATCAACGTCCAGAACGATATCAATTTCGTTTGGGATGCACGAGCACAGATGATGCTAACCCGCTACCCGAATGGAATTGCAGCCTGGTATTCGTGTGACGTCCTGCCCAATCGCAGAATCGTCAATATCCGGCTGACGCAGTCGTCGCGCTATCCGTCCTTTGACCAGGCGGTGCTTCAGACGCTCAATGAGTTGCAAGGCAACAGGATCCTCGTCTACCCGAGAGGCTCGAAACGGCAGATTGTCTCACAAGGGGCTAGCGTCCAGACTGCCGCGACAAGTCAATCCCAAAACTTCCAATTTGGTGATGTGGAAAGACAACGGCGCTAATTGCTGTAAGCAACGATGCGCCGGAAATCAACAGAGCGCTTTGAATGTCGCCGTTTTCAGTGTTGCAGCGCGCAATTTTGATACGGCGGCATCAACCTTCTCGAACTCGGTCAATGAAAATTTCGCCGCTGGGGCAAGCCGTTTCCTCAAAGCACTGATGCGCTCAAACGCCTCTTCCTGAATATCGCGACTTACTCCTGCCAGCGCATCGGCAATCTTGGGAACACCTTCAATGTTATGACAAACAAGCATCAGATCATTGCCTGCCTTTAATGCCATGGCGGCTGCTTCGGTGCTTCCGTAGGCTTTGTTGATTGCACCCATATCCATGTCGTCAGTTATGGTACAACCTTTGAACTGCCATTCCTTTCTGACCAATTCGCGCACCATCCTCGGTGCCAAAGTAGCAGGCAAGTTGGACGAGTCGATCAGCGGATAGGAGACATGCCCGATCATTAATGTATCAAGCTGCTTGAGCATGCTTCTGAATGGAACCCACTCGGTCTCCATCATCTCGTCAAGCGAACGACCAACTGTCGGCAGCGCGTTGTGCGGATCGACCGATGCGCAAGAATAACCAGGGAAATGCTTGCCGCAGCTGAGAATGTTCTCGCTTCGCATTCCCTCTGCAAAAGCAGTTGCGTTAGCGATAACTTGTTCTGGAGTACGGCCATATGTGCGTTCGCCTAATGAATTGTCATTTTTGAAGTCCAGTTCAACATCGAGAACGGGAGCTAGATTCAAATTAAAACCAAACATCCGCAAAAGTTTGCCCGTCAGAACGCCGTGTTCTTTAATCAGGGAAACATCTCCGCACCTGGAAAATTGCCTGGCGCTGGGTGGCTCCGTCATGAATTCTTTTAAGCGCGATACACGACCGCCTTCCTGATCAATCGTGATTATCGGTTCGTGAACAACCGATTCGCGCAGACTATCAGTCAGATCGCGCAACTGTTGCGGATTCTTGATGTTACGCGCAAAGAGAATGAAGCCACTCGGTTGCACACGCTTGATGATGTCTCGGGTCTTGGCATCAAGCGTTTCCGCTGGAACTCCCATGACAATGAATTCGCCGCCAGTGAACTGTTCCATCGTTTTACACTCAAAAGGAATAAACGTGCAGGAATTATAGCGCAGGTTCTGGTTCCGGTATGGAGAGGGATGCGTCGGCGGCCTTGCGCTTGAACAAGGCCGCCACTGCCACAGTCGTCAGTGCACCAAACATGATTCGCCAAGGAAATGAAACAATTGGCACCGAATCAAGTGCTGCAATTCGCGCCAATCCACATGTTTCAAGAAGCTGATTGGGAGCCCCGGTTATGACAAGCACAGTGAGTGCACCAGCAAGCATAGCCAGGTAGTTGCCAAAGTCAGAGCCCCGCGTTTTGGTCAGAAGTCCAAGAAGAAAGATGCCCAGCAGTGAGCCGTACGTGTATCCGAAAATGCCAAGGACGATAGGAATGATGCGCGACTCGGGATGGTTGATCACGAAATAAGCTGTGGCGCCTGCCACCGCAATCATCAGCCCGGCGAAAATGTAAGTGAACAACTGAGCGGCCTGCACCGATTGTTTATCCGATTGCGCCGATTTGTGACGCTGGTAAAAGTCGCGCGTGAAGCTGGTTGCCAACGCGTTCAAAGCGGCGCTCAGCGAGCCCATCGAGGTGGCAAAGATTCCGGCAATCAAAAGTCCGCGCAAACCTACAGGCATCTGAGTAAGAATAAAATAGGCAAATATCTCGGTGTTCTTCTGCGGCAGTGCCGGATCGTGATGCACCTGGTAAAAGCAATGCATCAAAATACCAATTGTCAGAAAGATGAAACCGATTGGCAGATCGGCAAGGCCAGACGTAACCAACGACATTTGGCTCTTCTTGTAATCCGGCGCGGTCAGCATGCGCTGCACCATGTCCTGATCAGTTCCATGCGTAGCTAGTGTGGTGAAGGTGGAACCTAGTAGGGCTGCCCATATCGTGTATTCAGAGGTGAGTATGTGCCTGAGATTGGTCGCAAACGTAGCACCAGGGATAGTGCCTATAGTAATCATCGGCATCGACGTTGTGCTTATAAAGTGACTTACCGTAGACCAACCACCGGGCATGTTGATGACCAAAATCACAATTGCACTGATGGCACCACCGATCATTACCGTTGACTGGATGCAATCGGTCCAAACGACCGCTTTGATACCACCGATGGAGGTGTAGATTGCGGTCAAAATGGTGATGAAAACAATCGATCCAAGATAGATATACATCTGCTGACTTTGAGTCGGCTGAGCGCCAGTAAAGAGCGCAAAAGCGACGGCAAGAACGATGGCGGCGACGTAAAGTCTAGCCCCGGATGCGAGCACACGGGTAATCAAAAACACTGCCGAGGCTGCCGTGCGCGTGCCGCCCCCAAAGCGAATTTCCAGATATTCATAGATGGAGTAAACGTTATAGTCGAAGAACGGTTTGAGAAAAAGCGATGCGACGATGATGCGACCAAGAACCGTGCCAATTGCAATTTGCAAATACGTGTAATTGACCAGCTCAAACCCTTCGCCCGGTGTTCCCAAAAACGTGGCTGCACTTGTTTCTGCTGCGATTATCGATGCAAGAACCGCCACCCACGGAATTGATCGACCACCCAGGGAGAAATCAGCCAAACTCTCTTCACGCTGACCAAAGCGCAGCCCGACATAAACGACGCTTACAAAATAGATGACGATTACAGCAAGATCGATCAAGTAGACCGGACTGAAGTGCATTACAACCTACAGGCATTGAAAACGAATGTAATTCTAACGCCTCGAGCGCTTATGGTCATTCGCCTCTGGAATCGAATGTCCCTTGTTGCATGACAACGACAGGCAGCATATTCACAACAATCGGGAATATCATCAAGACGTGCGTAGGTAACTAAGTGCCCAACAAGCAACTCAAGTCCAGCATCAAATCTGTTTTTTCCAGAGACGTTTTGTTTTTGTTGGTCTTGGGATTGGCTGGGTTGATGTTTTCGTTTTATCGCAGGAACGATGCCTTTCCCGCGGCATCACTAGACATCAGCGTCAGTCGTAGTAGCGCCGTTAGAGTCGCACAAGGTTACGCACGATTTTCCGGATTTACGGTCACGCACGATACCGGCAGTTCCAAATACTTCGCGTTTGACCACGAAGCGGCTACATTTCTAGAATACGAACTTGCTCTTGCCGAAGCGAACAGGCTGATGAAGACCCAGGTGCCCGTATGGCACTGGGATGTGCACTTGCTTGATAAAGGTAACGACGAGTTTGAAGCTCAAATCGGCATCGACGGCAAAGTGCACTCTTTTATAAGAGAGCTGTCCAACGATGAGCACATAACTTCTGAATCACACGAAGTAGCCAAGACTCAAGTCATTGATTTTGTCGCCAGAGAATTACAAATTCCGCTTCAGAAGTGGAATCTCATTAGCGAAGCGGAATCTAATCTGCCGGCGCGCACCGATCATACGTTCACATGGGAAGACGAGCAAAGCGATTTCAAAGGTGGACATTTGCGACTCAGTGCTACAGTCGCTGGGGATAGATTGACGCGGTTCAACTATTCTTTGCATGTGCCAGATAGTTTTACACAAAAGTTTAAATGGTTGCGCGCTCAAAATTATGCACTCGCAAACATCTCTTTTGTAATTGCCTTTCTGGCGCTGTTGTCTTTGCCAATTCTTTTTTTGCGAGATTGGATTAATGGTCAGATGCGTGTAAAGTTTGCAATCTGTTGTGGCGTGATCGGATCTGTCGTAAGTTTTGCGACCAGTCTAAACCAAACCGCCACTATCATTGCCAGCACTTCACACTGGTCAATGGCAACATTCCTCGCCCGGCATGCGCTAAATGACTTTACGACAGCACTCCTTGTTGGGCTTGCATGCTCTGTCTTTGCAGGCGCCATTGAAGTCCTTTACAGAGCCGAATTTCCTCGCCAAGTTGCATTTGAGATCCTGCTCGGTAGTTCGAAGGCTTTAAATTCATTATCGGTTACCAAATCTGCCGTGTTGGGCATCGCCATGTTCGGCATTTTAACTGGCTACCAAGTTCTTTTCTTTCTTGCCGCAAAGAAATATGGTCTCTGGACTCCACTAGCAATTGACGACCGAAGCGTTATAAACAGTTTCTGTCCTGCCTGGGACGCGATCTCAGTCGGATTGAAAGCCTCGACAATTGAGGAACTTGGATTTCGCATTTTTCTTTTGATCGTTTTTCAGAAACTGACAAAGTCATTTTGGCTGGCAAATTTATTGCAAGCCGCGACGTGGGGGTTTGGTCATTGCACTTATGCCGTTGAACCACCATATGCGCGAGGAATAGAGTTGACCATAGCCGGACTGTTCTTTGGTTGGGCGATGCGCCGATACGGGGTTTTGTCGTTAATTCTTGGCCACTACGCATTCGACGTTTATCTATCGGTAATCACCCTATTTTGTTCCCGTAACTTCTTAGACATATTTGCTGCCGCGATTTCTCTGGCACCATTAGCAGTGCTACCTATCTGCTGTTTTTACTTTATCCATCGCCGTGGACTAGCACCAGAGGAAACAATCAAAAACTCGGCGATAGTTGTGACTCCGCCGTCTTCCAGAGAAACTGAGCTTGCACACCAAGAGAGCACGGCTTACAAGCCTCTGACCACTAGAAGAATAACGATTGTACTTGAGGTTTTGTTGGTTGCAACGGTTGTCTTGCTTATTCCCTCACGCCAATTGGGTGACGAACCAATCATTACGACGAATCGCACTCAGGCAATTTCTATCGCTAGAAAATATTTTGAACAAGAAAAGTTTGATGTTCATGATATGCAAACCTCGTCTTGGCTTTCTGATGATACAAACCTCAACCAGATGCAATACATCTTTCAGCACACGAGTTTTGAACGAGCAGAGAAGGCCGAAAAGATGATTGAACCACGTCTCGTCTGGAACGTTCGCATGTACAAAGTAGGCGAACCGAACACGCTCAGTCTTAGAATCGGGACAGATGGCACCCCACTTTCAGCTGATATCGTCATAGACGAAACGACTGAGGGCGCGAAGCTCACCCAAGCAGAAGCGCTTCAGCTGGCAGAAAACTATTTGAAACGGATGAATGCTGGAAGTGATAGCGTCCTCAAAGTTTTTGATATCTCCAAGATAGAACATCCTAATCGAACCGATTATAACTTCGTTGCCGAAGATGCAAACGCAAGAATTAAAGATGCGCGCTTTCAAGTACGCCTCAAACTATTGGGAAACCATATTTCCGACGTGAGACGCTTTTGGTCTTTGCCAAAAAGCGTCATTGACAAACAGCGTAAAACAAAAGTAGGCGAATTCTGGGTCAACCTTGTCCGGCTTGCAGGCGCGTTGATTCTTGTGCCCAACGTTGGTTATTGGGTCTTTTACACATTCAAGAAACATTCGCCAAATAAACTAGTGGTATCAGTTCTTGTCATGATAGCAGGTGTGATTGCGGTGCTTGAACAGCTAAACTATCAATCATATCTTGCTTTCTCAAGCTACATCCCCACCGAACCCGTAGACACGCATTTATTGCAGGTGGTATCTGGTGCGCTAACCTCCATAGCCATTGACATGGCTATAGCCGCCTTTCTTGCCTCAATTGTGACAGCGTGCTACCCGAGCATTTTGACAAGCGCAAAGACAAGCAATCTATTTAAAAGTATCAAGTCAGAATTTGGCAATTATCGCACTTGGTCGGACGCTATATTAATAGGTTTCACAGCTGCAGTAGTAATGGCAGCACTTTTTAACTTCAGCGATGTTTTAGTCGGCACATTTTCACAGGGAGTTCTTCTCACTCGCATCAGACATGCTGCCTGGCTTGAGCAATACAGTCCTGCAATGGCTAGCTTCCTAGTTGCAGTTAAGTACGGTTTGCTTGCCACGTTTGTTGCCGCAGCTGGACTACGCTGGGCTGAATTTTATCAAACGGGTGGATGGCACCCATACTTGCGCAAACCTGATCACAAATCATCCTCGCTGTTTGCACCTGTACTTGTAATAATAGTCATCTGTCTCTTTTGTCTTGATGACCATGATCCGGCAAGGATCTTCATTCACATTGGTATCGCTCTTGCTTGTGCCGCTGCACTATACATTCTTATTATCCGAATTGGAGGCACCAATCTGGCATCATGCTTTTTTGCTCTCTTCTTCTTAATAATACGCAGAGATGCATTGTACTTAAACCAGCATTCTGCCCTCATTCATCCACTAGACACACTCTTTCTCAGCAACCTGCTACTCATACCTTTGGGCTGGGTGTGCCTGAAAGCAATAATCGCATTCATCCGCAAAAAGCAAAAGACTTAGAGCCTGCTTAATTAGGTTCAGTATCTGCGGCTCACAGTAGGGCTCATTTGCGATCACTTTTTTACAGCGTCCAAAAACAATTTTTGACCGCGCTCGGTCTGCAATTGTTTTTTGAAGACTGTCTCTTCGTCCATCAAGTTTGACTCAGCATCTTTAGTTGTGACTGATACGCCTGATCACTCAGATGCGCGCATCTTGGTTCTCGCTCTGCTCTATTGGCCTTGGGTGAAAGAATTTGCTAATGTCTCCCCATGCCGCCGTGAGCGCCAACACTATTAAGAACGCAACGATGTAGCCGGAAAACGAATCGATCGCTCCAACTCTTTCTGCGAAAGCACATAAACCGCCAGGACAACGCATTTTGCTGCAATTCCTAAACAGAGAAATATGTATTTAAGTACCCACAAAATGTAGGAATCTAACGTTTAGAACTGGGTGGTAAGTTGGATAGGAAATCAGCAGTCTTCGTCAGAGTTCGTATCGTCGCCATCGTATTTAGGATCGTCTTTATCGTAAGTTTCAGGATTCAAGGTTAGATTATAACTGCGAAGTAACAAGAGCATTCAAAGCAAATTCAGAAAACGATGATGAAACAAAAATTGCTAGCGATTGTAATAGTACTCGCATCCTTAGAGCCAGCTGCACAGGCAATGTTTGCACATGTTGAAACAGAGAGAGTTCCAATATCTCGCTTGCTTATAAATCTAGACTTTCAGCTACATCAGCCAAACTTGCATCCGGCAGTTAGAGCTCAGAAGGAGTTCCAGATCGGACGTTTGCATTCGATGGCATATGCTCAAAAAACAGAAGAAGCGAACATTCGTAAGTTAAATAAGGATGCACCTCAATCCGACCCAGAACCGTTCTTTCATAGAATGCCTGACTATTATCAATTCTCCGTCACCAATACCACGGATTCTCTATTACTTGACGCCGCACACAAACACCTTTTACTTGCAATCATGCATCTGCAAACAGCACTTCAGCTGGAACCTAATTCCACTAACACGAAACTTGGATTAGCCTGGTGCTTAGACCAAAACGGCAACAAACAAACCGGCTCTTTTGGCCTACCGCGAAATAATGAAAGAGAGTGCCAATAAGGCTGATGCAGACAGCCAACGTTTCATTCGATCTCGATGGCACACAGGTGGGTCGGTAACTAGCACCCCAAATAAATCCAATAATTCTGCACAACAAGAATGTCCAGCAGGTCCGGGAACCAGTGATTTTGAGTGAATTACGGTGGCAAACTGCCACACCCATGGTTTACTTATGGTAAACTTTTGATATAGTCAAGACGACTTTTGGAACGCAATATGAAGGGCTGTGTCTAACAAGTACGAGGTCATTGATTATGAACAATACAAGTTCTTCTTCAAATACGAAGAAGACCCGCCCGGCATGCTGCATATCTACGCAAGAGGTTGCTTCGAACCAAAAGATGCCATTGAAATCTGGTTCGAAGGAACAGAGGAAATAGAAAACACTGAATACAATCGTTTTGAGACGTACACAGAGACGCATGGGATCTATTGGTTTTGGTTTGATCCAGACAAACGAACGAAAGTATTCATTATCAGTTGCTTCAAGAGGACATACTGATGAAACGAGAAGCTAGAGGAAAATTTGACCCTACGAAAATGGTTAGCGGTGGCACCGTTGAACTGCCTTTGGAGCAGCACCACGAAGTCCTCCGGCAAACTGCGATTGTCGATGATGAGTGCCGCGTCAACTTTCGTTGGGGCACTTCACAGCTCGATATCGTGAAGCATGTCGCTGAACTGATGGGGGTTTCGTATCAACAATACATAAAACAAGTGCTTTATCGACAAGCCCATGCCGACTTACAAAAGTTCGGCTGTGCAGAACCAGTTAAAGCCGAGAAACCTCACTGAAATTGTTTGCTTTGATTCTCTTGCTAGGAACGCCGAGCGCATTAGCCAAGTTTGCATATCCTGAAACCGCCAAAGTGCCTGTTCAGCGCCTGCTCAAAAATTTGGAGACACGCGTTAACAGACCTGGGTTTAGCCAGGAAGACAAAGCGATGCAAGAATTCCAAATTGGACGATTGCATTCAATGGCTTATGCATTGAAAACAGAAGAAGCAGCGATTCGCAAACCAGATCCTGCTGGCGATTCAGAAGGTGGTTTCATCGAACCCTTTTATGGAGTTGGGCGACCAGACTATCAGCAATTTCCGGTTACCAACATTGCCGGTGGTGCTTCAGTTGCCGCACATGATCATCTGCAGCAAGCAATTACTCATCTCAGAGCAGCTCTCAAACTAAATCCCTCGCTAATTCAAGCAAAGTTAGGACTAGCATGGTGCCTGGATCAAAGCGGTAACAAATTCTGATTTAGGCTTGGAATAACTGGCTGCCAACTCGATTGATATCGGTTTGATTAATCGATCCGTTCAGCTCACTGCCAGAGCCTGGGAGCGCATAGAATTGCACATTCGCTAACGTGCTGTCTTCTGGATTTCCAGGATTTAAAGCTCTAGCCAAACTAATTGATCCTTCTGTGTGCACGGCATTACCTTCATAGTTATCACCGTAAATCGCATAGGCAGTTTTTCCGTCATGCCGCGCCGCGACCACGTCTCCGAGCTGGAGACCGTGCGCTTGAGCCCAACCGGGGGCCAGTGCTACATAATTGGTTTTAAAGGCACTCAGCCGACCATCAGCATAAGAAGTACTACTTTGATTAGTTCCGCCACTTGGTGCCCCTTGTCCGTCCAAGTCAATTGTCATATCGCCTTGATAAGGCACATCATTTCCTGCAGCATGGAATGAGTTTCCTTTACTACCAGTGGCAGACGCAGCCGAAGCGGATGAATCGGTAGAATCGGTTGCTTGGGCGTCTTTGGCTTCTTTGGCAATAGCTTCTGGTGTATCGGGAATGCCTTGGATCTTAGTGCCACTAGCGCCCCAGCTATTAAATGTTCCATCAGGTTGTGTGACGCTAAAGGTGCCGTTCTCCACGGTTGGAATCAGATCGGACGGCTTGCCGCTGGCATCGACCCACTTGCCGCCTGTCTGCTGCAAGTTGTTGCCGTAGGCATCGACCGAGTTCAGGTTGCCCTGAGCATCATAACCAAATTTGTTCTCCTTGCCACCCCAGCCTATGGTCTCGGTGGTCTTTATCTGTCCGGCAAATTTACCTGATTGCACCTCGAAACCACCGACAAATTTGGTGGACTTGTACTGAGCATCGCTGCCGTCACCTGTCTGGGTAACTGTCAGTACACCGCTAGCATCTGCCGTCAGTGTGCCTTTCACAGGAGTGCCGTTATCGATTGTGACGTCACCATTGGCGGAGGCATAGGTGTGTGATTGTCCGTCCTTGCCGGTCATGGTAAAGCCTTTGAGAGAGGGCA
>PLZS01000051.1 GCA_003153555.1 Candidatus Melainabacteria bacterium
TCATGACGTTGGACCGATTGAGCAGTATTTATCTAATTCAGCGGAAGTTTGACATGGCGGAGCCTTTGCAAAAATTGTCTCTTGACTTAAAAGAACTATCGGGGCTAGAGTGCGAGATGATCACCACCCTGGATCAAATCGGCCGCTGTTATTACGAACAGCAAAAGTATGCGGAATCAGAAGCCGCTATGCTTCGTTCTGCGGAGCTGTGCAAAGACTTATATGGTGCTGAACATGAATCGCTCGGCAATGTCTTTCATAATCTGGCGACGGTTTATCATATTCAAAACAGATTCGATGAAGCGCTGCAGGCGTATCAAAAAGCTGTGCACGTAAAGAAAAGTGTTTTGGGACGCGAGCATCCAGAGGTGATCCAGCTCACCGAAAATTATGCGAAGTTACTGCGCCGACAGAATCAAAGTCCATCCACCCCAGCGGAAGACATTTTCATCACAGGACGATGGAAACAGTTGCGTTTCGATCCAACCGCCATAGTACAGAATTCAGGTCGCCGCCTGCAAAGTTAGGGTAATCCTGCAAACACATGTTGCAACTACATTTTGTTGGTCTGATTTGTTCCCATTGGACTAGCTATCGATGACCGTCCTAAATCTTTTGCTTTATCGAGAAGAATATTGGTTGCGGCAATCCAACCCTGTACGCTGAAATTGTGCGAAGGTACTGGCACTATGCCAGCACTACACGTCGCATAAAAACCGACACCATTGTCTAATTTGTGTTCTATGCTGGAGAATTTATCGAGCAGCATTTTGGTCAACTTAACTGCATCTCCTTCCGAAAGATCTTCAATTACAACGGCAAGCGAATCCGGACCATGCCTACCGATCACGGCATTGCGCAATCTGCTTTTCAGCAAAGTGGCTAACGAAACAAGCAGCATGTCACCGGCAGCGAAACCCAGACCTTCGTTGACACGACTAAAGTCATCGATGTCTAACACCAACATGACCAATTTGCGATCGACGCCGCGTTCATCCTTAACGGGCAGCATCAACAACTGTTGCACCCAATGAGAATAATTGGAAACGTCCGTGATGCCATCGCGTTTCTTCTCTGCCTTTTTCCGCCGGGCACGTTCGGCTTTGGTAGCCACTGCAGCAGCCAGGCGCTCTCTAGTTACGGGCTTCGCTAAGAACTCCTCAGCGCCTAATTTGTGAGCATGAATTTTCGATTCAATGTGAGTCTGAGTTGAAAGAAAAATGATTGGCACTGAAGAAAATACTTTGTTTTGACGCACATATAGAGCCAGATCAAAACCGGTCAATTCTCCTAACATGATGTCCAGCAGCAAGAGATCCGGATTGAACGCCGCCAATTTTGGAGCAAACTCAGTCGGGTCCAAAATGGACTCTACAGTACATCCAATCGATTCCAAAACGGCCCGAATATAGCGGGACTGATCGGGATCATCTTCGACGGACAATACTTTGTAAGGCTGTGGGCGCAGTGAATCAATCACTCGCCGAAAGTGATTGATTGTCTCTGGCCATGGTGCAGAAGTATCAATGATCTTGTCGATTCCGGCAAAAGCGGCACGTGTTCTGTCAGCCAGTCCCTTCATTTTCTCGACCAGTAGCACAACTGTGTCCGCCCCTTCGGGGAGGCTGCGAAGTCGCTCAACCGTCTCAAAAACGGTATTGTCGATTACTTTCAAGCTGATGATCAGACCCTTCGGAATGCGCTCCCTTATAGCTCTCTGGGCGGCAAAAATCGACCTGTGGTCGCGAACGAGAAGACCTTCAAGCTCCAGCAGATTAGTCAAAATACGAGAATTATTCTCATCATCCTCAACGAGAATGACATCCAACTCAATGGGCGTCATAATCGTGTCAGCTGACGGGGCTGCTCCCTCTTTATCCACAGCTTGTCCTTGCAAGACTTTGCGCGCCGTTTCGACCAGCATTCTTATATGCTTACGATCGACGTCTTGAAAAATTGCTTTGCTGTTAATGATGTCATCGCAATACTTTTCACCGTGTCCACCTACATCGGTGATGGTCGGCATGTCATAAATGCCGCCCGATCCGGCCAACCAATGAAAATGCCGCATCACTTGCCTCATCACATCCAAATCAGATGGGATTTGGTCTAAGGCTGCAATCAGTGTGTCAATCTGCTCAAGTCGCTGTATCGACTTGACCATGTATTGACTTTTCATGTGAGCAAAGGTTTGTTGCCAGGCTTCCATGTCCCAAATCCCTAACCGGATGATCTGACCTATAGTTTACCAACTTGAGCGCCAATTGCAGGATAGCAGGCTAGGTTCCCAATCCTCAGATCAAGGTAAGGATTCGCCGGCAGCATAGATAGCAAGCATCATCAGGGAAACGAACAAGACTGCGAAGCGAATTGATCGGCTTTGTCCGCGCAATCTGAGAAAGCCGTAAGAAGCGATGACAAGTGTCGAAAGCAAGAAGAAGAACACAATACTAGCGTGACGCAAACAGAATGCTTCTGGCGAAGAGAGCTTGTCGATGACGATCCAAAAGCGGCGCCATCTGATTTGCATTGCATCGGGAGATATTAGCGTCGAATTCTTGCGATCAAATACGCTGCCGTTGTAAGAGAAGATGATCTGTGGTTTTTGGTGATTGCTGGACCGGGCAGCAAATATTTCAACTTGACCTTTCGGATATGAGGCAAGCAGCTCAAAACACTTGACAGTACCGGCTTGTGCCTGCTCTTGCGGTTCACTTAAATTGTGTTTCCAATCTTCGATTTTCCGGCCCAATTCGTCAGAATTTGAAGCCAGAAACTCCGTTCGTTTTAATATTGGTTTTTCTACCGCACTAGTGTAGATATTTTGATAAGTAGAAAGTTTTGAAACAGGAGGGTAACTGGAGTGTTCAAGGAAATAATCGTTGGCGTCCTGTGTTATAGCCTGCAATTGCTGGCCCATCAAAAGTTCGGGATTATTCGTCGTGTAAAACACGGTACCGTCATCGGCAACCAATGAATCACCTGTTTTAGTGAGCCAAAAATGCTTTTCGAAAAAGCTGCGTAAAACAACCTCCAACTTGCTTCGCCAGTCCACCAGATAACTTGTTGAGACAATCATCACAGAATCGCCTTGGTTAAGCTGAGTGGCGTCTTCACGAACTAGTTTGATAGTGGTGCCACCATCCATGGAGAGATAAACGTGAGGAATACTAACGTAAACATCAAGCGGTTTTATCTTGCGAGGTTGTAGATATGCTCCAACAACAATCAAAATGATGAACACTAACGCGCAGAGAGCCGCGGCTGTAACTTTAGATTTACTTTTGAAAAATTGTTTTACGTTCCATGCCAGATTGCTCAGATCGAAAGTACGCAGGATCTCATCCTTCCCTTGTACGATCGCCTTCAAGCCTGTGTCTGTGGCCAGCAATTCTTTTCTTGATGCGGGAGCATTTGTCATACTCTCAGCCTGTTCTTTAACGTTACTGATCTTGTTGATGAACTGATTGACCTCTTCTTCTTTTGGATTTTCTGCTCTAAATTGGTGCCGCAGACGAATCGCATCTAGTTCAGACCGATCGAATGCTTGACTTGTCGGTGCAGCTGGCTTCTCATCGGGCTGCGAGGATTTTTGAATGGCATTCATAATAAATCCAGATGTTTCCTGACGAGGTTCGTCCTCGGCAAACACAAAATCGAGATCGTCTTCGTCGTCTTCATCTTGATCAGAAATCAGCTTTTGTTTAGAAGAATCTCCGCTTTCCTGCTGATCAGGCACAGCTCTGAGAGTCGACTTCATTGCTTCGGTTTCTTCGGAACTACCCACCTCAGGCTCGGCGTCAGGTGCCTTTCCATAAATCAAACGGTCACTGATTATTTTTGCCCGGTAGTAAAGGTCATTTGCCTCTTCATACCGACCGGAGGCTTCGTAGAGTTTTGCCAATCTGACCATATCCGATACCGCTTGATCGCTTTCCTCTCCGTGCAGTTCTTTGTTTGTAGCTAGCAGACGCAATGCAAATCTAATTGACTCGGCTATGTCGCCGCGCTCCTCTGCGATCACGCTCAAGGCATCAAAACAGGCTAAATTAGTGGCACTATCACCATGCTTGATTGCTTCCTTGAGCACAGACTCGGCATCCTTCAAATTTCCAGCCGAAATCAGCTCGTGCGCATTTTGGATGAGCTGATCGGCGCTAATTGGAGGTTCTAAGGTCATACAATTATCTGTTTAAAGCATGGGCGTCAACCGAGATTCCAGCCAAGTTCTTCCACTGCCTGATCAAAATCGAGGCGCACACGTTGAGAATAATTGAGCAATATAATCGCTCTTCCCAGATCCAGAACGTTTGCATTTACAAGCGATGTGCAGCGCTTCGCGACTTCGAGTAAAGAGCGTTCAATCTTGCCATCTGCAATCAACATTGCAGACAGTTGACCTCCTAACCGCGAAGTAATTTCGGCCGCCTTTGCGACGTCAGAATCGGTAATCACCTGTGCGACCTTTAAAAGATCAATTTCGGTCATCGGCACGACAGGCTGAGCTTGAGGCGATTGAAGCTTCGCCTGCAGCGAATGTTCAATCGAAACGTCAGTCGGAACAGATGCTATTGATGCCTGCGCTCCGTTAGGTGCCGGCAAGGATGCGGGCGCTCCCTGGTTAGAAACTTCAAGCAAGCGCATCAGGTCCCGCTGCAACTCTTCCATGCCTTGATATCGCTGCGCCGGATCTTTCTCCATCGCTTTGTGGATTATCGCTTCTACAGCGTCTGGGATTTTATAGGTAAGTCCTAGGGAGGCGAATGAAGGTGTGGGGTCGTAAATGTGCTTATACAAGGTCGCGAAAACGTCTTTGCCTTTGAATGGAAGAACACCTGTGGCTGCCTGGAACATTACGACGCCAAGCGAATAGATGTCGGTGCGGTGGTCGACGCTTTCAGCGCGGCTCTGTTCGGGGCTCATGAAAGCCGGACTTCCCATGACGGCTCCCACCTCAGTAATTTTCAGTGCTGCTTCATCTTGGGTAAATAGTTTGGCGATGCCAAAATCCAAAACTTTGGCGACAATCAAGTTGTGATCGTCTTTGTATAAACGAATATTGCTCGGTTTTATATCGCGATGAATGACCCCTTTCTTGTGCGCGTGGGCAAGCCCGCGACAACATTGCACGAAAACGTCGATAAACTGTTGACTGCTAAGGCGTCCCTGATTCGTGACGATCATGTCGAGGCTGGGTCCATCGACAAAATCCATGACGATGAAAGGACGTCCAAGCGGACTAGTTCCGAAGTCATGAACAAGCACCAGGTTGACGTGCGACAAAGCAGCAGTAGCCTTTGCTTCTTGCTCGAATCGACGTTTGTTAACTTCTTCAATCAACAAATGCGGGTGCATGACTTTCACAGCTACCAATCGGTCAATCAAGGTCTGACGAGCTTTGTAAACCGTGCTGGTCGCGCCCCTGCCTATTTCGCCGATAATTTCGTATCGCTCGGCAAAAATCGAGCCGGTCGCTTCTAAAGAATAATCTTTATCAGCCGCTGAGCCGGCCCCAGACTGTCCCAACTCTGACTGTGGCTGAGTAGGCCGGAGAAATTCCGGAATCTCGGCCGCTGGACCAACTTCGTTGATTGTGTCGGATACCAGAGTGTGGATCATTAGAGCGTCGGCAGTGTCATGTGCCCAGATGATTGGCGAATTGAATTCGTGCCCATCACGCAAGACCCAACGAGCGGCATCGCTGCCAGGTTCCATCCCACAAGTGACCGCCAGCAAACGTTTATCGTCGTTTACTTGCCATGCTAAAAATACCGGTCTACGGCGGGTCTTTTGAGCGTTAGCCATACTGTGAACAAGCTCGTCCGAACTCGGAACCGCTGAAAGTTTTACAACCTTGGCGGGTCCTCCTTTGCTTTTAAACGAGTCGTTCAATGGCATGAAATGCCTCGGAGCGGACGAAATGGGCGTGGTAAGTAAAGCATATTATAGAGCGAGCAGCGTTTGCGGACCAGACCCTCAATCTGGGCGGCATTCGTCAAAACACAGACTCAGAAGTCATTGTGAATACTTCCAGTTACATTTATGATACTAGATGTGGTGCAAATGGCGGAGACTGCTGGCTCAATATAGGCTTGAGAGCTTTTGCATGTATTCTCGTAAGCGATCCAGTACCATTATTTAAATTGGCATCAAGCGGAGATATGGATGACTCACAATACGGACGATCTAAGAATTCAGGAGATCAAGGAGCTTTCTCCTCCATCGCATCTTTCACGCGAATTTCCATTAACAGAAACAGCAGCGGCGACCACTTTTGGTGCGAGGCGAGCAATTCAAGAAATCTTGCGTGGACATGACGACCGTTTGTTGCTGATCATCGGTCCTTGTTCAATTCACGATCCGGCGGCAGCCAAAGAATACGCTGTTGGTCTGAACGAATTGCGCAACCGACTTTCTTTAGATCTCGAGATCGTTATGCGCGTCTATTTTGAAAAACCGCGCACGACTGTTGGATGGAAAGGATTGATCAATGATCCAGATCTCGATGGCAGTTTTCAAATCACAAAAGGTTTGAGGATTGCCCGAGAATTGCTTTTGACAATCAACGAAATGGGCTTGCCTGCAGCCTGCGAATATCTCGACATGATCAGTCCGCAGTACATCTCAGACTTAGTCAGCTGGGGCGCCATCGGCGCGAGAACAACTGAATCACAAACGCACAGAGAATTGGCGTCCGGAATATCGTGCCCTGTTGGCTTCAAGAATGGCACAGATGGAAATATAAAAATTGCTATTGATGCCGTGAAAGCAGCCTCTCATCCACATCATTTCCTTGGCGTCACCAAAGGTGGTCATTCAGCAATCGTTTCAACGAACGGCAATGATGACTGCCACATTATTCTGAGAGGAGGAGTTAAACCGAATTATGATCGAGAAAGTGTCAATGCTGCGTGCGCTGAAATGAAAGCAGCAGGGCTGTCCGATCTGCTTATGATCGACGCTAGTCATGCCAATAGCAGTAAGAAGGCGGAGAATCAAATTTTGGTTTCCGCAGACATTGCCTCCCAAATTGGCGCGGGAGACAGGCGCATTATGGGCGTCATGGTCGAGAGCAATTTAGTTGCAGGTAGGCAAGATCTGCGCGCCGGGCACTCACTCACTTACGGTCAAAGCATCACGGATGGATGTATCGGCTGGGCTGATACAATCCACGTCGCCGAAAATTTAGCCACAGCTGTTCGTGCGCGCCGTCAGAACTAATCATTTATGTTCAGATTTCTTGATCGCATTATCAGCCTTGCCTACTTGCTTGCTCGCCTCTTTGCCCATGTTCTTAACACCGTTCTCCATCGCAGTCCCGGCTTTTTCTGCATTCTTGCCGAATTCTTTCATTGATTGATCGAGCGGTGTGTTTTTCTGATCTTTGCTGCCACCATTCTTTGTGGCACCACTCTTGCTTCCTGAGTCCTTTCCCATGCCCTTGACTGTTGTTACAATCGCATGTTCAGCCTTGTCGGCCTCTTTCTCTACAGTCTTCAGCGCATTTGCAGCGTTGTCTTCTAGCTGATTTCCTGATTTAGATTTCTTATCATTTGTCTTTTTCCCCTTGCCGACATCATCCACAGAGGCTTTGATCGCAGCGCCAGCTTTGTTAGCATCGTTCCCTAAGTCTTTCATCGCATCAGATGCGCGTTTGCCCAGATCGTCTTTAGACTTCGAAGGCTCAGCAGCCGCGCAGGAAGAGCAAGTGACTAGACCGATGAGTAATGAATTGAATAACGTTCTTCGCATGTAATTTTTCCACCTTTGTAACAGAAGCGCGCCTTTGAGTGTCCATAAACGATTATAGATATTGAGTATCCATAAATGAGTCCTTGGATTAGTCTAGGACAGTGATTAGACTATCCGAGGATAGCGGCTGTTCAGAGGAGAGTCTAGGTTGCGAGCTGCCCGACTGATCAAATTCGAAGCGTACCTTGAATTCTTCATTTATGAAAAGGCGAGCATCGTACGTTCCCGTGCCGGACTTCTTCTTGAAACCTTTAATCAAATCAGTTTTGCCGTTCAAAACCAATTGCTTGATCTGGTCATCTGCAAGTTCGACTCCACTCACTTCGCGCCAGACCGAGAAAGTGCAACCCTCTCTCCATCTACTGCAGCCAGCTCCTTTAGGTGTTTGACGGACCACACCCTGTTTGCATTGAGGACAAGCTCCAAGCCCTTCAGCACTTCCGGCACCGGGGCCAGAACCTTCAAGACGGACCTTGAACTCTTCATTTAAAACAAGCTTGGCATCATATTTGGTGGTACCGTCTTTTTTCTTAAAACCTTTGATCAGTTTTGTTTGACGCTTTTCGATTAAGTCCTTGATATCGGTGTCAGTCAGCTTTTTGCCGTTGAATTCACGCCAAATTGTGAACGTACAACCTTCTTTCCACCTGTGACAACCCGCACCTTTCGGTGTGGCCATAACTAAACCTTGCCCACATTGTGGACAAGTACCGAAGTTCTCGCCCTTCGGCGGAAGTGACGTAGCACCCTTACTGCTGACATCCGGCAAAACACGGCGCACGAACTCCGCGATATCACCTTCAAACTTCGGAAGCGGCAACTTACCGTCTTGCATGTCTGCAAGTTGTTGCTCCCATTGCGCCGTTAATGCAACATCTTTGAGATCCGCATGAACTTGATTTAGCAGAGCTTTTCCCTTGCTTGTTGGTATCAATGTTTTCTTGTTACGCTCAATATAGCCAGTTTGCAAAAGTCTTTCAATAATCGCGGCGCGCGTCGCCGGCGTGCCTAATCCACGTTGCTTCATGTAGCTGGCCAGATCTTCGTCATCTAGATCGCGTCCAGCATTTTTCATTGCCGTAAGCAATGTTCCATCGTCGTATGGCTTGGGTGGATTTGTCTTACTTTCCTTCAACTCAGCTTTTTGTTTGGCTACTCGCTGATCTTTCGCCAGTGGTGGAAGCTGCTGCGCATCCTCATCGACATCTTTCTTCTTGCGCTCCTCTGCGGCCTTCGGTTCAAGAACAGTCCAGCCTGCCTCTTTTATAACAAAACCTTTAGCCCGAAAAGAGTGTTCAGCCAAGGCGATGATCGCGGTCGTTTCGTCACGAACTTCTGGTGGCAAAAAGATGCACATAAACCTTAGTGCTACCAGCTCATACACATTGCGTTGACGTTCAGGCAAACTTGAAGTTGGTGAGTTGTATGTCGGAATAATGGCATGGTGATCTGTCAATTTTGCATCGTCAACATAGCTCTTTGACAGCTTAGGTCGCAGCAATGCGGTAGTAATTTTACCCGGTACAATTTGCTCGGCCGCAAAAGCATCACGAGCTTTTTGCGACGTCGTTGATGCTTTCAATACCGTAGATAAAATACGCGGCAGTTCTTGCACCATGTCATTGGAAAGATGTCGTGATTCTGTGCGAGGATAAGAAAGCAGTTTATACTCTTCATACAAGCTCTGAGCGATCGTGAGCGTCTCTTGCGCTGTATATCCATAACGCTTGTTCGCATCTTTCTGGAGCGTAAGCAGGTCGTAAAGCGCTGGTGCCTTCGTTTTCTTCTCCGTAGTGATAACGGAAAGAACAGTGCCATTTGGCTCGGGCAGGACAGTCTTGAGGATGCCCTGGGCAATTGCTTTGTCCTGAAGTCTGGTCTGCGGCTCTTCGCCCGGTGTTATGTAACGTGCTACAAAGCCCGGCGCAAAGGTAGCGATAATTTCGTAAAATGCCGCTGATTTAAAATTGTCGATTGCACTTTGCCTATCCACAATCAAAGCGAGCGTAGGTGTTTGCACACGCCCGATCGTGCACAATTGATTGTTGATTGCGGTGTATGCTCTCGTGAAATTCAAGCCAACAATCCAGTCGGCATGTGCTCTGGCTGTAGCGGCGTCGGCCAGGTTGTCAAATTCGCTGGATGATTTTAATTTACTTAATCCTTCTTTGATTGCTTCAGCCGTTAGAGAACTGATCCACAATCGTTCAACTGGCACTTTGGTACCCGTAAGCATATAGATCAGTCTAAAAATGTGCTCGCCTTCTCTCCCTGCGTCTGTTGCGCAAATGATGCCGTCACATGAAGGATCGGCGAAAAGCTTTTTGATGATATTGAACTGGGTGCCTGCTTTTTCGGCTACGCGATACTTCCAATCAATGGGAATCATTGGCAGCTGAGTGAGCTTCCACGGACTACCCCAGGCTGCGTTCATTTCTTCCGGTTCAGCCAGAGTGACTAAGTGTCCGAACGCATATGTGACCTTGTAGTCATTGCCCTCGTAAAAGCCATCCCTTTTCTGATTCGCGCCGACCACCGCTGCGATATCGCGCGCCACAGATGGTTTTTCAGCCAATACGACTTTCATTGATCTCGCCTACACCCCGACTCTGCCTGGTGAAAGGGCTACGCTGCTGAGACTTTCCAATCAGCAATTTAGCCCAATGCGGGCTTAAGTATGACAAGAACTATGATGGTTCCGCCAGCGAACATATTATTATCCGAAAAGCGATCGATTTGGGCTAAGCGTCCGCGAAGATCTCGGCAATCTTGTTGAAGCTTGCTGTCCATCCGACGGTGTGTTCTTCGGCATATTTTGCAATCGCGAAATTGGTCTGCTCAAGAACTAAGGTTCGAAAGAATCTAATTGTCGGATCCAAAATTTACTATAAGTTTCGAGCCACTCCTTAGCTTCCGACATCGGCTCGGCACGCAACTTCAAATAGTGAACACGCCCCTTAACTGCTCGCGTTATAAGATTGGCATTTTCAAGCAATTTAAGATGCTTGGAAATTGCCGGAAGCGACATTTTAAATGGCTCTGCCAGTTCTAACACTGAGCAAGTACCTTTTGCGGCCAACTTTCCAATGATCGCTCGGCGCGTTGGATCGGAAATCGCAAAGAAAGTTCTGTCGAGCTGCTCAGAGTAGTGTTTAACCATATGGTTATATGTCTCATATCTGGCTTAATATGTCAATGTCACTTGCTTAAGAATGGGATGTGGGCTTTTGCTTGGTCAGGAAGTAACCGCAGGTGGTGCGTTGTCTATTCCAGGACTTTGTCCTCGACGAGGGGTCGACAGAAACAGCAAACTTGATTCGCTGCGAGGCAATTGGCCTCGAGCGGGTGGAGAAACGGGTACAACTCGCTATCAAACCAAAAATCATTAACAGTAGTTTTCTTTCCAACGTCTACAGAGTATTGCGTGATCATGAAACTGGACTTTTGACTTACAGTGCCCTTTTGTTCCTTCTGGATCAACAATTTGAAGCAGCCACGCACAGCACCTTTTCGTTGCTTTTATTTGACGTTGAGCCAATCCGCACTAGCAAAGCAGTGGCATCAACATCGCCGCAGTTTGTAAAGGAGCTTGCTTGCCGGATTAGAGCAGGTTGCCATGGCTATTTAACTCACTACGAAAGACATGAGCTTGCTTTGCTAGTGCCGGGAGTGGAGGCGAGCGCGGCCGCTAAAAGTGCCGATCAGATCAAAGTCTCTCTTCTCTCATCAGTTGGACTTTCCGGCATAGAAGCAAGCAATCTATCCATAGGCATTGGCGTGGCTAACTATCCGCAGGACGTAAATAATATGGAGTCACTGCTTGCTGCTGCAGAATTGGCAAGGAGTGAGGCGAAAAGGCAGGGTTGCGCAGTTATTTTGGCCAGACATTTAAACCTCTAGGACTTTTCGTATTTTCCCTACTGACAGACCAATGCATCTGTCCCATAGTAGAAAAGATCGCCCAAATTATAGCTCCGCACCGCCACAAGATGGCTGGTAGCCGTTGGTCCATAGAGGGACTGCCTGGTGACAGACTCAACTTTGTTCGCCCTTCAATCCAATGCCTCTAATCGCGATGTGCATGCAACCACCTTGGCGGCGGTCGATGCCGTTTCCCAGCGTCTAAGTCAGCAAGCATTTGCGCCCACCGAGTTGAACGCTGCCCGCCAATCTACAGATGCGACCCCGAAAAATCCTGGCGCCCAATCACAGAACACGATAGAAAAGATAGTCGGCGTATTAGAAACATTGCCGGGTTCTTTCGAACTCTCAAAAGCACAATTTTCCTCTGCACTTGCCCAGGCAGGCGTCGAAAAAGACCCACAAATCACGGCAATTTTGGATGGCGTCACTAAGGTGATTAAAAACGGCGATCATGTTGAGCTTCAACGAGACGCCATTACGCGTATTCCTCTCAATCAAGATGTGGTCAAGAATCTCGTCACAATCAAATCTGTGGATTTGAATACAATGAAATTCGACTTGGAATTAAACGATGAACCAAAGCGAATCACCAACATCTCTGGTCTAGATTTGACCTTCTCTGCGTTTGGGCATGATCGGTCGGTACAAATTCAAGAAGCAAAGCTAAGTCATGATCAAGCCGGTAATACTCTAATTACTGGAATGGTTGAAAATCCAATTACACCGGCGGCCCGTAACGTTCTCGATATCGGCGACAAAATTCCAGTCACAATTAAATTAACCAAGAATGGCGACTTCATTGCTCCATTGGCCAGCACCGTACTTCGATCAGCTGCTGATACGACGGGACAAAGTCTTCCCGGTTTGGTGTTGCACGATGAACTCAGTGATGCTGCAGGTGTCGCAAAATTCGCAGAGAAATATCCAAAGTGGATGAGTGACACAGTCACACCAGTTCTAACTGGATTAGAAAAGGTGGTCGAAGAAAATCAAAACAAAAAAACTAATTCAACCAAAAACGGGGCATCTCAGCCGGCGATACCAAACGATACAGCGGTACCCTCGGGATCAGGTAAGAAATCTATCGAACTAAATCGCGCCTCTTCTGATCACATCGAACACGGTGGCGAGTATGACAAAACGATTAAAGTAGACGGTGTTGATCGCCACTATTTATTGCACGTGCCACCTAATTATGATGGTAAAAAGTCGATGCCAATGATCGTTGCGCTGCACGGAATGGGTGGCAACAGTGCCGATTTCGAGCATAGAACCAAATTAAACGCCACGGCCGACAAGGATGGTTTCATTGTCGCTTATCCTGACTCTACGCAATGGTTCGGGCAAAAGGATTGGAAGACTTGGGACACTGGTAATGGTATCATCCCGCCCGGCGAACATTCAGATGACATCAAGTTTCTTCGCGCCCTGATCGATGACACCCAAAGTCAAGCCAAGGTCGATGACAAGCGCATCTTTATGGCGGGTATCTCAAACGGCGGTATGATGACCTTCCATGCGGCAGCAGCTCTCTCAGACAAGATTGCTGCGATCGCGGTTGTTAGTGGTGCCATGAGCGGAAAGGAGGATTCTCCGACGCAACCTATATCGGTGCTCAACATCCATGGTACCAATGACAGTGTCATTCCGATCGGCGGCATAGAAGGCGTCCCTGATAGTTTAACTCAACTGGGCATTCCAACCTTTAAGCCGAACTCCTACATAGCCCAATATTGGAACACTAAAGATGGTATCACAGGTCCGCCCACACGAGAGAGAGATGGCAATGAAACTAAGGATCACTACATCAATCCAAAAGACGGTGCCGAAGTAGAGCAAATCGTGGTGGCAGGCGGTGAGCACACTCCCGCTAACGTACAGAGGACGATGGACGAAGTGGTGCAGTTTTTTGAAAATCATCCTAAAATTGCTACAACGAGCGACAACACTCCTCCAGCTAACGATCCTCCGCGCGATGTTCACAAGCCAGTCGACCCAGTAGACAGACTGATAGCAGATGTAAAAAAGCGAGGGGTGAGCGGCATTGAGTCTGACGTGGATCGTTCTCTTGCTGCAGTGCCATCGATCGCTGACGGCTCCATCAGTCCCGCTGAACTCTATAAAAAGATAGATGAGACTATCCATCAAAACTTCAACGATCCGATCAGTGCGTTTATAAAAGGGACGGACAGCATATCAAAGAATGGTGAGCACATTGAATTGAAGCGATCCAGCGCTGCTACTGTACCGATCAATTTCGAAGTGCCTGGAACCAACGGACTTCTAAGTTTGAAAGACATACAAATTGGCAACACATCATTTGATCTAGGCAATCGCGATGGACTGTTTTCACTTGATAATCTAAAAGGTTTGCGCATTAAAACAAGTGTGTGGGGACATGATCTGACCAGTGACGTAAAAGAAGTCAAGGCAAGCAAGTTACCTGATGGCAATCACGTCTACAGCGTTAAAGTAAGCCACCCTTTGCCATCCTTCGCAAGATTTGTTCTGATGCAACCGGACAACATCTCCGTGGATGTCGAACTAGATGCCAACGGAAATCCAAAGGTAACTAATCAAAAGCAAATCATGGATGATGCGTTGGGGAGAAACCCGATCGTAAGAGGAACTATAGATGAGATTACCGATGTCACCAAGGTCTTTAGCCACCCATCATTAGGCACAATCGGAGGTGCATTGAAGGATATAGCCATTACAGGCGGTGCTACAGCGCTCGCCGGTCCATTGGGCTTCCTTGGCGCCCCGGCAATCATCCATCAGTTCGACTCATAATCAATGGCAGTTTTGGAAAGTCGACACAGCACTCCAGACCCGCCTCAATTAACAGTTTGCAAGTATCCTGTCAAGAAATCTTGAGCTCATAGGACCTATCTAAAACGCTTTTGAAAAATTCAAGACTGGCTTTCAATTGTTCGAGTTCTGCATTTGTGCGTATCATCAATGTGAGGGCGTTCTTGTTTCCATTTATGGCAAAGTAACTTTCGTTGGCGATTTGAAGATAAGACTCCCTGGCCTTCCAATCTTCGAAAATCCCTTTGCTAAGCTTCACATCGGAGGAATGTACCTTACAAATATGGTCCAGTTCGAGTACTCCAGTTCGTGATTCAGGCAAGGTCATCCATAAATCGCGTTGTTTAATGTCTTCAGCCGATGGAGTTGGCAAATGGAAATCAGGCATTGCAGTTTTCAAAAACTCGCGCAGTGCTTTATCTGTCGGAATCGCCGCAGAGGTGATTAGCTTTGTCAGGTCGTGTCGCTGTTTATTTGTCACAGAGAGTTTAACTGACGGCTTCATTGGATAGGATACTGATAGCATTACCATAGGTCCTATCGGTGGTGGCGCCAACCACCATCCGGCATAGGTGATCACCCAATGCTTGTATCGAACCTCAACCATCGGTAGGCTTGCAAATGAGCTGATAGTGCCAGTCAATCCATGAAAGCGAGGATCAATTTTCGATTGATCAATTTTTCCTTGCGGCAGAGTAAACGTGCCGCCGACTTCGTTGGAAAAAGTCCTCAACCTGTTTTGAAAGGCAGTAGAATTTCCTTTCAATTTATCGACCGTATTATTTAAGGTGTTAGATACTATGTTTTGGAAGTACTCTTTCATCATTGACACCAGAATGGAGTTCCTCCACCATAGCACCAGCCGACGACGCCCAGGTAAAGACTAACAATCTCAAAACATTTGCATAAAAATGGAGTAAACGTGAACGCAGACATTTGGACACTTAAAAACAAAATTGCTTTAGTCACTGGCGCATCCAAAGGCATCGGTCTGGCCGTCGCTGAAGAGTTTTTAAATCTGGGAGCAGAGGTGATTGCCGTCGCTCGAACAATGGACACTTTGGAAGAAGCTTACTCCACACTCCGCAGTGACACCAAGCGGGTGCATCTTGTCGCGGCGGATGTCACTGATGCAACTGGGCGAAGTGCGGTATTTGCGGAGGCTAAGAAGCTCGGGCGTCTGGACATCGTCGTAAATAATGTCGGCACAAATATCCGCAAGAAAATAATGGACTACACTACGGACGAACTGAACTCCATTTTGAACACAAACCTAATATCCGCGCTAGAAATTTGCCGCGGAGCCCAACCATGGTTGCTGCAGGGGAAAGAAGCAAGTGTCATTTTCCTTTCCTCAATGGCTGCATTTGGCTCTGTCGGTTCTGGTGTCATATATGGTGCCACAAAGGCCGCTCTCAATCAGGCAACCCGTTCATTGGCTCACGAATGGTCCCCTGACAATATCCGCGTAAACGCGGTGGCGCCAGGATATATTGAAACACCACTTGTCGAAGGTTTACTGAGTCGTCCGCGTATTCGAGAGGCTCTAGAGCAGCGGGCGATGCTCAAACGCGTTGGACAACCCGCCGAGGTAGCCGCAGTGGTAGCTTTTCTAGCAATGCCCGCATCCTCATACATCACGGGACAAATTATTATTGTGGATGGCGGCACGACTGCCCATTACTTGGACATGCAAGAACTAATTGCGCAAAATCCTTAACTGTTAGCAGACGAAGAAGTTCAACTAGTCAATCATGCTTTCTGGTCCGTCAGAGCGCACTTTCTCATAACCTAGGATTGGGATGACTCAGCCATCATCATCGAGTCGTTACAACATTGTTTAGGATTGGTCGATCAAATCACAACTATTGTACGATAGTAGTTGAACAATAGAATCAAGCTCGACCATACGAGCAACATTGTATAGTTAAGGAAAATAACATGCCAAAGTTATCAGAGATACCTTTATCAGTCCTCGATTTAGCCCCGGTTGCCACGGGCAAGACGGCTTCCGACGCCTTCCATAACACTCTCGAGTTGGCTCAAAACGCTGAACGCTGGGGCTACAACAGATATTGGCTGGCAGAACATCATAATTTGCCTGGTATCGCCAGCACAGCCACATCTGTTTTGATCGGCTACGTGGCAGGAGGCACCTCTAAAATACGCGTCGGTTCAGGCGGCGTAATGCTTCCCAACCATGCGCCCCTAATCATTGCAGAACAATTCGGTACTTTAGAGTCGCTCTATCCAGGCAGAATCGACTTGGGACTGGGGCGCGCTCCGGGCACTGATTCGATCACCTCCTATGCATTAAGGCGCAGTTTGATGGCCGATGGACACGATTTCCCAGAGCTGTTAGCAGAATTACAGAGATATCTTGCCGCTCCGACCAGCGATCAAAAAGTGCGAGCATATCCTGGATCAGGGTTGAATATTCCCATTTGGTTGCTGGGCTCCAGCACATTCAGTGCCAGACTAGCGGCAGATTTGGGACTACCTTTTGCATTTGCTAGTCATTTCGCGCCGGATGAACTGGACGATGCAATCAAGATCTATAGAAGCAAGTTCCAACCATCCTCAGATTTGAAGAAGCCCTACGTTATGGTCGGCGTTCCCTTAATCGCCGCAGAGTCGGACAAGTTGGCTAACAAACTTGCCACCACAACGTTCCAGAAATTCCTTGGCTTGGTTAGAAGGCAATCCGTTCAATCAAAGCCACCAGTTGAAAATATGGACGAAATTTGGAATGCCTATGAGAAAGCTGCTGTCTTGAGTCGTTTGGACATCGCAGTAATAGGTGGACCTGACACCGTAAAGAAGGGATTAGACGCCCTTCTTGAAAGAACCAGGGCCGATGAACTGATAGTGGTATCAGATTTTTACGACTTTCAGGACAGGCTCAAGTCATACGAAATCTTGGCAGATCTATGGAAAGGCTCAAGTGCTGACAGTTCACGAGTGCATTCAGATACGTTTGTTTAAGACAGACGCACTATCGACGAGCCCTTGTGCTAGTCGCACGTAGACTACTTGCGGCATTTAAAATACTCGAGAGAAGCCCTGGAAACCTGGTATCCAACTCTTTCCGTCGAAGCGTAGTCAGATGTTCCCTTCCTTCCACTTGCGTGTGAATGATGCCGGCGTCACGCAAAACTTTAAAGTGGTGCGTCATCGTCGACTTCCCCCTTTGTCCCACGCAGTTGAATTCACCGCATGTCATCTCGCCACGCTCTTCCAGCTGTTGAACAACAGCAAGGCGAACAGGGTCGCTAAGCGCATACAAGATGTTTTCCAACCGGACTTCTTTTATAGTGGGATGGAAGACCGTTTTCATTAGCAGCCTCAAAATGCAAGAGTTCTACAACTATAGAACAATCATACTATCTTGTCCTCGCTCTTTTTCTCACTTCGAGTCAGGTGATGGAGCGGCAGGAGCAAAATTATCAGGAATTTCGATGACAGACTACTAATCCACTGCCGGTGGGAACTGATGAGCCCCCATTGTAAGATACGCTGAAGATCCACATCTCGTGAAATAGGTTGAAGATGAGAACTTCTCTGTCTGTGAAAATCAATGGGCTGCTGATTGCTGTTGTTTGCTTAATCGCAAGCGCCAGTGGCGCTTTAGCTGTCGAATGTACCATGCCATCCGACAAGTATCCGGACAAGGTCAATCCAGAGCTGGCGGCTCAGTACGCATATACAGAGGATGGGGAGTTCAGTAAGCAGATAGGGCTGCCGACCTACGAGTGGATGCCAGTCGACGCTCCGCCAAAGGCAGTAATCATTGGCGTGCACGGCTTGACCTTACACGGACGCAGATATCATGTATTAGCCCGGGCGTTAGCGATAAACAAAATTGGATTCGTATCATTTGACATGCGTGGATTCGGCCGATGCAGTGTTGAAAAGGAATGGAGCAAACTCAAAGACGATAAAACGAAAGTTCATCTCGAAAAAAGCTACGAAGAGCTCGAGAAATTGGCGCAGTTAGTGAAGGATAAATATCCGGACGCAAAACTTGTCATATTAGGGGAAAGTCTTGGTTGCACATTCTGTGTACGACTTGCAGGGGAGCACAAAGACATTGTTTATGGAATAGTTCTCTCAGCCCCAGCCGTCAAAGTAAACCCAGACATGGTGGTAGGCAGGGGTAACCTCAAGAGTGGCCTAAAAGCTGTTGTGTCACCACATCACGAAGTTGATTTGCACTCATTCATTAAGAACTTAGTTTCTGGCAGAAAACAAGTAATTGACGAGATGCTGGACGATCCCTTAATCACTACACGACTTCCTTTAGGGGCACTGTTGTCCACAGACGCATTCGTCGACAAAACTGCCAAATGGGGTAAACAGACTTCTGACAAATTGCCCGTTCTAATTCTTCAGGGCAGCCGAGATAGTTGCGTTTCGCCCAAGCATGTAACCGACTTGATGAGCAATATGCCTTCAAACGATCAAACTCTGTCTTGGAAGGGACAATTCGGACACCTGCAGTTAGAAACTCAATTTATGCGTGCGGAAATAATTGATGCACTCGTCGATTGGATGTATAACCACGGCGCCGAAAACCAGATCAATTTAGAAACGTTCGAGAAAAATATTAGCGAACTGGGTGGTGTGATCGTTAGATATTCAGCACCAGCTACAGTGGCAGATGATAGGTAGTCAGCTCTCCCATGCTTATCTCTTATTCGGCTGGAACGCCACTATTTCCTTGTTAGTCAAACAAGGAAATAGTGCTGCACCATAGGCGACCAAACGAGATACCTGATCGAGTGGGAACAGAGATTATGTCAATGTCCAGCCTTTGGACTCATGGCATAGCTGAAAATTAAAAGAAAAAAAGAGTCAGTATCAGGCATAATTGTACGAATATCACTAAAGAGCGGGAGCCATGTTTAGAAACACCGGAATCTCAGGGCAGTTCCAAAATAAACCTGAATTACCAGCGTTGCACCAACTGTTGTCTCAAGCGCTGGAAAATCGCGGCAAACAGATGCAAATCATTTGGCGAACACAAGGCGGAGCAATATTTACCTTAATCGTCTTATGTAATCTTAGGGGAGACCCGAGATGGTGCCTCTATTGCGAACAGAAAGGCAAACGCGATCAGCTGTTTGATTACAGCAGCTGTGACGTTTTGTTAGTCAACAACCTGATCGCATCGTGTTGCGCAGAAGCGCAGAAAACCGGCAAATCGCCCTTTGCAACCGACCAGAGCAGACCTGTTAAACAACCAGCCGAAACAACACCGCCGCTCGATGTCGTTGAGAATTTCAATCCGGAGCCGCACGCGGTTACGATCGAGGAGACCAATCCACCAACCCAGCCGCCTCTACCGACTAGCTTTCAACCAGCAGCATCCACACTTGAGCAGCCGTTCGCTTCGTCAGCACGTTATACGCCACCAGCTCCAACGCCCCCCACCCAGTCTACTGAGTCGCTGATTCTTAATCCGCGAAGCATTGACGCAGAGGCAATCCAAAATGTCATGACTAGCTTGCGCAATCAAGACACAGGCATGTTCATGACCTCCGCGTTTCTATACTTTCTTGAACAGGAGTATTTTCGCAGTTTGAGATCGCGCTCAAGTTTGTCGGTGATCCTCTTTGATATCAAAGAGGAAGGTCCGGAAGACGGCAATATGGTGCGCAAGAAGCTTCCTGCAGCGGCGCTGGTTGACGCTGTTCTGCGTATAACAGCACTCAAACGACATGTTGATATACTTGCACACTACGATGAAGATTCTTATGCGCTGCTTCTGCCGCACACGAAAGCAACAGGTGCGCGCACATTCGCAAATCGCCTGATCAGAAGTTTGACTGAAAAACCACTTGGACGAATTGATGGCAGCAGAATTGCCATCGCCGTTGGCTGCGCGTCAATTCCAGAAGACTTTGTTGATCTGAGCAAGCTCTTGGGTGCTGCAGACTTAACTCTCAGTCAGTCTCGCAAAACGCGAACGCGGCTTGTGATGTATTCAGACATCAAGAATTTCGTCACCGTTCCTCAGTGAATCAAACGCTCTCTGCACCATATATGGTGCAGAGTGAACAGCGTTAATCCGAGCATAACTTGAGCAGCTAAAGTGAGTGCTCTGCTTATCTCGTTTTTACGAGTAAGAACCACAGCAAATAGGCCATTGCGATCACAATCAGTAGCGAGCAGCCAATCGCTGCCTGATTCGCGAGTCGATTTTTCGGCTTCACCAGCATGCTCTCCAAAGCACTCTTCAACTCGAGAACATTCTGATAACGACGCTCTGGATCCTTCGCTAATGATTTCAAGACTACGTTTTCCAGGTCCGAATGAATTTTGGCGCCAGGATTGGCACTTTGTAACGTAGCAGGCAGCTTATTTAAGTGCTCATCCATGACTTCAAAAGCAGTTCTGCCGTCAAAAACTTGCCGTCCCGTCAAAGTTTGAAACATGACACAGCCCAGTGAATAAATATCGCTTCTGGCATCAACTGGTTCGGTCAATATTTGCTCAGGACTCATATACTGCACTGTTCCGAGTGCGATACCTGTCTGGGTCAAGGTCGGGACGCTATGGCTGAGCAGTTTTGCCAGTCCAAAATCTAACAGCTTGGCGCCTGCATTCTTACCAAGGCTTTGGATAAATATGTTGGCCGGCTTAATATCTCGATGAATAATTCCCTTTTCGTGGGCGGCGATTAGGGCATTGCAACAGGAAATGAAAATTGGCAGCGCCTGTTCGATGTTCAGGCATTCGGAGCGTCTCAAAAGACTAGCAAGACTCTCCCCCTCAAGGTATTGCATGGCAATAAATGGGTGTCCATTGGCGAGGCGACCATATTCATAAACCGTGCAGATACTTGGGTGATTCAGTCGTGCGCCAGACTCAGCTTCTCGCTGGAATCGGGCAATCGTCTCAGCATTGCTCAAAAGATGCGGATGCAACACCTTGAGGGCAACAACCCGGTTGGGCTCGACCTGGCGCGCCTTGTAAACCTTCGAGCAGGCCCCTGTGCCAATTAACGCCAGAACTTCGAACCTTTCGTCAGAAGCCAATGAATCGGCAGCGACGCTAGGGGTGGGCGGCGTTCGACCGAGCACATTAATCCAGCTAATCGGGGCGGAATTACCGACCTCTTCATCGAAATCAGACCTATCATCGCTGCGCACCATGGACTCATCCTTACAGCTCCTGGGCACAATATCCCCAGTCAAACCAAAAGTCTATCTATAAGAAGGGTCCGATTTCTTATGACCTCAATCCAGATACTCGTTTTCGGGAATTCACAATCCTCACTAGACCAATTAAACTAAGAGACATGGCATAATTTGCTATCCAAAGAGGACTATCTATGACCAAGCTCAGCTGGCGAGTCGCTACCGTAAGTGATCGCGGACTTTGCCGAAAGGAAAACCAAGACAATTTCTACGTTAGCCCTGATGAGCGAGTTTTTGTTGTCGCCGATGGAATGGGTGGTGTTAAGGGTGGTGCAGAAGCCAGCCGCATCGCCATCGAAACTATTCAAAAGTTATGGAAGGAAAGCGCTCCGCATCCAAGTGATAAAGAAGAGATCCAAAAATGGTTAGTCGACGCCGTAGCGCTAGCGAACGAAAATATTTGTGACGCGGCAGACAAAATTGCCTCATCTTCTCGCATGGGCACCACAATTGTGATGGCAGTGCAAACCACTGGAAAAGAATTACACATTGCGCACGTAGGTGATTCACGCGCATACGTCATGAAGGACGGCACAGCATCAACGCTGACGAGCGATCACTCGGTAGTTAACGAGATGCTTAAGAACAATCGCATCACAATCGAGCAATGCCGCACCAGTCCGTTTAAGCATTTGCTTACGCGTTGTTTGGGACATCATCGCGATGTAGAGGTTGAAAAAACTGAAGTCGAGATGAGTTCCAAACAATGGATTATCTTGTGCAGTGACGGCTTATCATCTGTGCTTTCCGATGAACAGATCGGCGCCTCCATCCAAAGTTGCGAATCGGCAGATCAGGTCTGCCAAAACTTGCTTTCCAAAACTTTAGAAGCGGGCGCTCCAGACAACGTCACTATTGTGGCGATTCAATACGAGCCCGCCAGCGAAACTACCCCGATCAGCCAATAATCCCCACAAATCGGGTACATATTAGGCGTGGAAACACCCCTCGCTTTGAAACGCGCATAAAATCGGTAATGGTAATTCGTCTACTTATAGTTGAAGATCATGAGGCAACTCTGAAAGGATTGAAATCCGAACTTTCAGCGGAACCAGATATTGAAGTAGTGGCCATAGCCTCTGGTTCCGAAGCAGGTCTTAAGTTTGCCCAGGAACTCAAACCAGATGTTGTCTTGCTGGATCTGCATCTGCCTGATTCACAAGGGCCAAAGAGTTTGGTCGAAACTTACTGCGATATCCCGAATTGTCGAATCATCGTCTTTTCTGGCGACAGCCGTATGGCAATTCTCCAAATTGTGCTGGAAACAGATGTTGCCGCCTATCTGCTTAAATCCGAACCGATTAGCAAAGTCACTGAAGTAATCAGAGAGGTGATGAGCGGCAAAGGTCCCTTCATCTCTGAAGAATTACTGAGCAGCGGTAACATTCGCATTACCGGGGCGGAACAACAACTGCTCAAAATGCTGGCACGCGGCATGAAGTACCAGGAAATAGCCAATCAACGAGTCACTTCGCCAGAGACAGTGCGCAAACAAGTTGATCTATTGTTAGCCAAACTGAAACTAAACAACAGGGAGGAATTAATAGCCTGGGCTGTGGAAAGTGGATATGGAAAGTTAGAGATTGAGGCATGACTGATTCAATGAACACTAAAATCAGACAAGCCGCCAACAATATAGTCCGACTGGTGCAAGCGGGACTTGGGCAACGCTCTACACGAACTTGTGAATTAGCTGAAACAATGATCTCATCGCTAGAGGTACTGTTTGAAAGTTTAGGCAAGGAATACAACAGCAGCATTGCACAAGAACCACTGATGGTGGCTGTACGCCGTCCAAACACTACAGATGAAGACATTCAGAGGCTGATTGTTTCAACATCATATTGGGCAATGTCCGTGCGCGGTTCCAATGATGTGGTCGAATTTTTCACTTTACCGGCAACAGAACTCACATCACTTCGCAGTGCTGAACTCCCATCTCGGTGTAAGTTACGCCTGACGATCGTTGTGTATTTGGCAAATTAAAAGTGAGC
>PLZS01000137.1 GCA_003153555.1 Candidatus Melainabacteria bacterium
AATCAACGCGCAATTGTGGTGCAGTTGAACCCTGATAAATTGCGGTCATACCACATGTCACCAGACGAGGTAGTGCAGGCAATCAGCAACGGGAACGTCATAATTCCGGCCGGAAACGTGAGAACTGGTGACCTTAACAGAATCACCCCGATCAATTCAGTAGTGACTGATATCAGAGACTTGCTGGATTTGCCAATCAGGCAGACGGCAGGGCCGACGGTCTACTTGCGTGATCTGGGAACGGTCAAAGACAGCACCGATATTCTCTCTTGCTACGCACTGATTGACGGCAAGAGAAGCGTTTTCATACCAGTGACAAAGCGCGCCGACGCTTCGACCGTTGATGTTGTTAATCGAGTCAAAGCAGAACTTCCCAGGTTCCGGTCCCTTGTCCCTGAAGACATAAACATCAAGTTTGAGTTTGATCAGTCGGTTTATGTAAAAGACTCTATTCTCGGTCTGGTTCTTGAAGGCGCTTTGGGTGCCTTGTTGACCGGATCGATGGTGCTGATTTTCTTGCGCGATTGGCGAAGTGCGGTGATTGTCGTGACTACCATTCCATTTGCGCTGCTGTCGGCCACTGTAGCGCTTTGGTTGACTGGGCAGACGATCAACATAATGACGCTCGGGGGTTTGGCATTGGCGGTAGGTATCCTCGTAGATGAAGCGACCGTCTCTATAGAGAACATTCACGCACATTTGGAGCGGCAACAACCACTGGCCTGGGCTGTACTTGAAGCCAGTCAGGAGACATTGATGCCCCGTCTGTTGGCGATGATTTCTGTCATAGCTGTATTTGCGCCATCCTTCCTGATGGTCGGTAGTACGCGAGCGTTGTTCGTCCCGATTTCGCTGGCCGTCGGCTTCTCCATGATCGCGTCCTTTCTGCTTTCTAGCACTCTGGTGCCGGTTTTATCAACATGGCTGCTGCGTTCGCCTGTCGAGCAGAAGTCAAAATCGACTATGTTCCAAACCATGCGAAATTTCTATGCCGCTAGCCTGTCTAAGTTACTCAAGTTCAATTGGTTGCTGGCCCTCAGTTATGGCGCGGCATCCACACTTGTTATTGCCATTGCCTATCCTTGTTTGGGCATGGAGCTATTTCCAACTGTAGACACTGGGCAGTTTCAAATTCGTATGCGCGCTCCAACGGGGACGCGAGTGGAACGAACAGAAGTGTTGGCGCTCAAGCTTCTCGATGTCATTCATCAAGCGGCAGGAGCTGACAATAGTGGTATCAGTCTTGCCTTTGTCGGAACAGTGCCTTCCAGTTACCCAATCAACAATATCTATTTGTGGACTAGCGGACCCCAGGAAGCCGTTCTAAGAGTGGCTCTTCGTCAGCACTCTGGTATTCGGATAGCCGAGCTGAAGGAGAAATTGCGTCAGGCGATCAAAAATTCCATGCCGAATGTCGCCGTCAGTTTTGAAGCTGGAGACATAGTCAGTCAAATAATGAACTTTGGCGCGCCGACTCCGATTGAGGTTGCCATCAATGGTCCGAACTTTGAAGCCGATAAGCAATTTGCCACTAAAGTCATGAGCGAATTGCAAAATATTTCAAGCCTTCGCGATATTCAGTATAGCCAGCCGCAAGACTATCCGACGATTGATGTCGTCGTCGATCGGCAGCGAAGTGGGCAATTAGGCGTCACTGTCAATCAAATAGGACGATCGCTTCTTGCCGCAACATCCTCAAGCAGATTCTTGGTGCCAAATTACTGGGCAGATCCAAAGACGGGAGTTGGCTATCAAGTTCAGGTGGAGATACCACAATCAACTATGAATTCAGCAGAAGAAGTTAAGCGTATTCCGGCAATGTCAAACGCCAGTCTTCATCCTCTTGTTGCCGATGTCGCACAAGTCAAATACGGCGTCATGCCAGGCGAGATAGATCGCTACAACATGCAACGCATGATCACTATCACCGCGAACGTTTCCGGTCAGGACTTGGGCAGCACGGCTAAGCAGGTGCAGTCAGCCATTCAACGAGCCGGGCAATCACCGCGCGGTGTGTCAGTGACAGTGCGCGGGCAAATTCCGCCTATGCAGGAGGCATTTTCGGCACTCTTTGCCGGTTTGGGAGTCGCCGTGCTCGCAGTTTTTCTTTTGCTATCTGCCAACTTTCAATCGATGCGCCTGGCCTTTATCGTACTTACGACTATTCCAGGCGTCATAGGAGGAGTACTTATCGCCTTGTTAGCAACCGGTACCACACTCAATATTCAGTCTTTCATCGGCGCCATTATGGCCATTGGTGTCGGGGTAGCTAACACCATCCTGTTGGTAACGTTTGCAGAGACTGGTCGAATAAGCGGGAAATCGGCAGCCGAGGCAGCCATTGATGGAGCAGTGAGCAGACTACGTCCTATTCTCATGACCAGCGCGGCGATGATTGCAGGAATGGTGCCAATGGCCTTAGCGCTTGCTGAAGGAGGCGACCAGACTGCTCCATTAGGACGCGCGGTGATTGGCGGATTGATTGCCTCGACTATTGTTGTTCTTACAGTAATTCCCTCTATATTTACCATTGTCCAAAAGAAAGCGAGTCGCAAATCCTCCTCTATTCATCCGCGTGAAATCACTAGTCAGAGACAAGGAGCCGAGTAATTGCAAATGGTGTATGAGCGAGAAATCCGGCTGTTTATCGCAGTCTGCGCAGCACTTGCTGTTTTAACTGGATGTGGAGTCCACGCTCCGGAAAAGTCTGGAGCAACGGCAAGTTCTGGTGCAACATTGCCGCGCACAGTCATTGTAGCCAAAGTGGTATCACAAAATCTAAACCAAGAAACGAAACTTCCTGCTGATCTTCTTGCTTACAGGGATATTGAAATCTACCCAAAACTTCCCGGTTTCATCGAGTGGATTGGTGTGGACCGCGGTTCGGTGGTTAAAAAAGGTCAGCTCCTCATAAGAATGACCGCACCAGAGCTACCTGCGCAATCGAAACAAGGTGTAGATGCGGCAACAGCAACCAAAGATGAAAGCGCGCAGGCAGCGGACGAATTGGATGTAGTGAAGCAACAGTTAGTAGCCGCGCAGGCTAAAGCGAAGTCAAGTGCTGATACGTATCAGAGACTGAAAAGTGCTTCCGCATATCCTGGTATCATCGCCGGCAACGACTTGGAAATAGCTCAAAGAACTGCCGAGGCCGACGCCGCCATGGGGCACTCACTGGAAGGAAAATGCAAGTCGCTTAAATCTCAAGAAAAAGCAGCAACAGATAGACATCAGGCTGCTATTCAGTCAGCTTTATCGAGCAAAGTACTTGAATCCTATCTTCGTTTAACAGCCCCATTTGATGGAGTAATTACAGAGCGAAATGTCCATGAGGGAAGTTTCGTCAACCCACCTA
>PLZS01000144.1 GCA_003153555.1 Candidatus Melainabacteria bacterium
GAGTGGAATTGGCGACAAAAAATCCACTCAACAACAAAGACAAGGCTGCCCCTAACGACGACGCCGCTGAATAGAAAACATGGAAGCGGCGGAGCAATCTGCCGCTTCTTTTTTTACCCTTATGTGAAGGTCGGCTTCCCGCCATAAGAGAGAAAAAAAAACGCACGAAAAAACAGGAGGGAGACGGTAACGCAATTGCCATCTCCATTTTAAAGCCGCGCCTAGAACCGAAAGTATTTCTGCTTCTTTCCATTTGCGGAGCCATCCTGGGACTCTCTGCACCAGGTTTTGAACAATGGTACATCGCCTGGTTTGGGGTGGTGCCATTGCTTTTGGCAGCATGTTCAAGTAATGGAATGTGGCAAGCGTTATTGCGAGGATTCGTTTTTGGCACCGCCTACAGTCTCGTATACGCGAATTGGCTGCTCGGGCTGCAACCACTGGAATGGCTTAACTTCAACGGCTGGCAGGGTTGGTTGCTGGCAGGCGCCGCTTGGATAATCATCTCGATGCATCAGGGATTGATCGTTGCTTTATTTGCCCTCGTGGTAAATAAACTGCCGATGACGGGCTCCTTCCTAGCGAAAAAGGTTCAAAAACAATGGAAGTTGCCTGCGCTACTGACTGTGCCTCTAGCCTGGATGCTTGTCACTAACTTTTGGGGCAACGCCCACTCGGCACTCGGGGTGCCGTGGTCAATGCTCGAATACTCTCAGTACAAGCAGATCTCGTTCATTCAAATTGCCAGCATAATCGGAGGGGTAGGTGTTGGTTTTCTGATCTTGATGACGAACACGGCTATAGCGGCGTTTATCGCCACTGCCTGGAAGAAGGTGAGCAGCAAGTCTTTGCTAGCCGAAAGTCAGAGTGTCGCTTTCTATCAACTACTGGCGATAGCTTGTATCTCAACGAGCGCACTGGTTTTTGGCTTTTATAAATCATCCAACACCAGACAAGCGCCCGATCAGACAGTTTCCGTATTACAAGGAAACATCAACATTGAGATGGAGAGAACAAAGCATCGATATAGTTTGAGTGAACTGCTTACTCATTACATGGCAATGCTGGCTCAATGTCCAAAAGGTTTGGTGGTTTGGACAGAGAGTGCATTGCCGACTTATCTTGGAGACGAACCTGGTACATTGGCGAGTCTGGCGGCTTTCGCCAAGAGCCATGGCATCGATATGGTGGTCGGATCGATGGATCACGATTTAAAACAAACACCTTACAATTCAGCCTATGGTATTACCAGTGGTGGTCTCGTCCTGAATGAGATTTACCACAAAAGATACTTGGTACCTTTTGGTGAGTACACTCCTCAAATAGTTCGCTACATGCCTGAATGGATCCTGCGCTTAACAAACACGCCAGCAGGCGGCGGTTTTAGTTCCGGGCAGGAAGCGGTGGCTCTTCAATTAAATTGCGGCAGGGTTGCTCCGTTAATATGTTTCGAAACTTTATCACCTGAATTGTGTGCATCAAGCGTTCGCAAAGGCGGTCAGCTTTTGGTGAACATCAGCGACCTGGCTTGGTTTCACCAATCCATGATTGGTCAACAAATGATTGCCTTTTCTGTTTTTCGCGCCGTGGAGAATGGCCGATATTTTGTTTTTGGTGCCAATACGGGACCCTCTGCTATCATTGACTCGAACGGCAGGATCAAAGAACTGTCGGGACAGGATAAAGATCGGGTACTAGTTGGAAGAGTTGCGCTTTCATCTGAGTGGACCCCATTCACACACTGGTTCGTCTTCTAGGATTCCGTCTTGAACTTACATCAAGGTCATTCCATCAGCAAGGCTGCCCTTTGCCTATTCGCCTCCGTCGCCCTCTCAGGAACGGATTTTTGTTTAGCCAAGGAAACTAAAGCCTCCATCAAAATTGAAACGATCCAACAAACCAGTGCAGATTCCAACGAGCCGACCAAGAAGCACTTAGCTCGCGCTGTCACGTCGTTCGAAGTTGCAGCACCTCGAGAAGTGGTCTGGCAAACTTTGACGAACTTCCCTAAATATCCGGAGTTGTTCAAGCGTATTAAGTCTTGCCGGGTGACAAAACGAGAAGGCGACTTGGTTTTCATTGAAAGCATTATGAAATCGCAGCTATTTATTAAACCGTGCCAGCACACGATAAATGATTTAGCTAAAGGTCCAGGAACGCTTAAGTGGCGGCTACTCGACGGCAATTTCAAATCTGTGGAAGGCGAATGGAGCCTTGAACAGACCAAAGACGGCCAGCACTGCAAGGTTACCTACGCGATTGAAGTTGAGCCAGGAATGGTTCCTCAACCGGTTGTATCCATGTTTCTAAAGGTAGTTCAAAAAGAAGCGGTCTCATCCGTGACCAGCGTCTCTGAGTCATTTTTCGCAGAGCATCGCTCAGCTCACGAGCAAGCGCTCGAAACTAAGGGCTAACAGGCTTTCCGGGTCGAACGTTCGTTCCTTTACCGATTTTGATAGCCGATTTGACTTCGATGGTGACGATCTTTTGTCCAGTTGTGGACACCGATTTGATCCGCCCCATAGCCACTTCGCCCCATTTGTCCGAAGTCGGGGTCATGCCCTCACCCTGCTGCATAATCTTGATGCTGTCATCCTTGGGGTTCTTTTTCTCGAACTGCCCATCGATTTGAACGGCAATTTCACTGGCGCCCATTTTAATCTTGGGTCCCATGAGCAAAGTACCTTTGCCGCAAAGCGTCCAAATTTGGTTGAGAGTATTGGTACCAATACCCCACTCATAAAGTTGAACTGGTTTGCCGAGTCGAATCATCAGACACCTCAAGCAGCGAGAATCACAGACCAAAAAAATAGCACAATCCAGCTAGATGTGTTGCTCCTAATAGGTGTCCATGATCTTGGGAAACAGCTCGTCAAGCGGTAAGAGCTGGGTAGAGAAGCTGGAGGCGACTGCGTTGCATTCGGTAAAAGAATTGGCCATAATCAGGTTTACAACCTCCTCGCTGATGGCTGAACCCGGCACCAGTTTGGTTAGAGCCGCAGAAGCTTTGGCAACTGTGGACGTTGGAATGTTCAGAGTCGGTCCGAGGATGCCAAGTTCTTTTCTGACCTTTTCCATGAACTTAAGCATGTTGTATGTCTCAGGTCCTGCCAGCTCGTAGGTCTGAGCAACGCACTCCTGGCGGTAAATGCTATCAACAACGCAATCTGCGACATTGTCCACCCAAATCGGTTGAATTTGGTTCATGCCGCTGCCTAACACAGGCATACACATGCGGAATTTGACCAACGGCATGAGCGCATCTAAAAATGGGAATTTCTCACCAAACATGTAGGACGGTCTGAATATCGTCCAATAGTGCTCAGCATCTTTAACTGCCTTTTCCGACTCCCATTTTGTGCGGAAGTATTCGCTTGCAGAGTCTTTGGAAGCTCCCAAACAGCTGATGTGGATGAAGCGCTGAACTCCTCTTCTTTGCGCACTAAGCACAAGGTTTTGCACCGCAGTAACATGCAGTTCGTGAAGGTCTACATTTCGGTTCGGTCGCATTGAACCAACGACATTGATCACCGCCGTGCAATCTACGAGAGCGGCAAGAACAGCCTCTTTGTCAGTAACATCAGCGATCGTCATCTCGACGCCGCGATGGCGCAAATTCTGAATCGAAGCATCCTTCCAATCGCTAGAGCCGCGAATGAATAACTTAGTTGGATACTTTCGATCGAGCAATCTTCTCAGCACCTGGCCGCCGAGCAAGCCCGTAGCACCAAGTAAAAGAATCATATTAGTAAATCCTGATAGGCTGCCAATGGACTTATCCCAGGATAGTCTATCTTAGGAGCAAGCTGCCCGACTCCGCAAGCTGCTCGACTTAAGGCCACATTCCACCGACGCGACCGCCTCCGACACCGAAGCGCATGCCACTACTCATGCCACCAAAGGAGCTGCCGTAAGGAGAGAATCCGTTGCCGAACGAATTCATGCCACCCATACCTCCCATGCCGCCGCCATAAGGATTGTAGCCATAGTTAGGCTGCACCACTCTACGTCCAATCACCATGCCGCTGGATGGATCAATTAGATTGCCGGAATTTGGATCCATCAATAAACCTGTTTGGGGATCGGTCATCAGATTGCCGGACATTCCATAGCCCGAACCATAACCGCCGCCGCCAAGCATGTTACCTAACGAATTGATGATCTTTGATAGTCCACCGGACCGCTGTGGTGCCGGTTTTGGCATGTTGGCAGCGCCAGCCATTTCAGGGAAATCCGGATCTACATCAGGAGTTTGAGCAACACGTTGGTTTCTCACCACGCTCGGAGCCGAAATAGGAATGATGCTGACTAGATGATTAACGCGATCCGGCAGTGGTTTGTCCTGCCAAGAAAGCTTCTCTTTTGGAATGATATTGTCTTCGAGGCGATTAACGCGCACGGGCAGCGGATCTTTAGGATATGTTTTGCTCAGCACTTCTTGTTCAAGAGCCGCAACCTGTTGATTCAATCCCATTCCGGAGGAAGTATCAGGCATCACAGGTGGTGCTGATTGGTAAGATGTTCGAGGAGCGCTTCGTTGGTAACCACTTCCGCCACCACCGAATCCATAGGAACCTGTAGCGCCAGAGGAACTTGTCGAATTGCCGCCGAAGCCATAAGCCCCGCTGGCACCTGCTGAACTGGTTGCTGAGCCACGTCGTCCACCATACGCACCGCTACCGTTAAACGGCACATCTTGATCGTCAGAGTTTGCTGGTGATGAGCGATTAAAGGCGCTGTTCAAATCATTGCGCAAATCTCGCCCGCTGAAGCTCCGTCCGTCTGCGCCAGAACTAGCAACAGGGGGTGATGCGGACCTGTTCCGGGCCGTCGGTGGCGACATAAACGTATCATCATCATCGGCCCAATCAGCGCCGAGTGGTGCCTGTTTCGTTATATCGACGCCTGTTTTTTGCTTGAGGGCATCAACACGTTCACTCAAGTCTGTGGCGGCTGAGGGCTTTCCAAAAACCTTTTGCTCCAACCTCGCCAAACGCTGGTCTACAGGCTCCGTCCCAAAATCTTTGCCAAGAAGCTTCTGCTCCATCGCCGATACTTGAGGATACTTCGTGCCGGAGATATTTTCTTCGGGTGCTCTAGCGGTTGGCTGAGATTGGCGCGATTTGCTCGGTGGCAACATTGGCACGTCACGATCATCGGCGGAACTTGAAGAAGTGCTAGACGAAGAAGTAGTTGAGTCGGGGACACTGTTTAGCGTCGGAACTGCTTGAATAAGCTTAGCTAACCGCTCATTGTCGCCGCCGGTTTTAGACTCACCAAAGACCATTTTCTCGATGCGCTCGAGACGCTGTGGCAGCGCATCTTTGGGGTACGTATGTTCGAAAAACTTCTGTTCTAACTTGGGCACACTCGGATCTGCGGGATCGGCGTCAGCGGCGAAGGCTGGTACCACACCGTGCATCACTGTCAAAAAGACTGCCACGCGTATCGTCAGTCCAATTGAGCGAGCCAGCAAATTTTTGTTTTTACCCTTCATTTCACATCGAAGTCGCAGTTCAGAGATAAAGATTACTCATTTCGAAGCATTGGATCATTGGTAGGAAGTCATGAATGAGAATTTCCCGCTATAACAAAGCCATCTTACCACGCGTCAAGTGCCTCAGAACCCTGGTTTTTACTAGGTTTTACCGGTCTCAGAAGGTCCGCAGACAAGTGTTCATTCCGCAACAATTTGGTAACCCAGTTAAGTTAAGAGACGACGGCTGCCCGCCATTGTTTCCGATGTCAAGACCGCCGGTCTGGACTTGATTCCGATTATGCTATGGCTTATCAACGGCCGAGGCCGCGGCAAGTTATCCGAGGATAGTCCTAGGAGCGCCTATGCAGCAAGCTGCTCGACTGATGCGGCGGCGTCTCTCAGCCACAGAACGAGGTAATTCATGTCAACGCGATCTGCCACTGGCGGCAAAGCTCTTAGCCCGGTTCTTCTAGACGGCTACAAACTATCACTGGAAGACCTGGAAGCAATTGCAAAGAATCGAACCACTGTATCGCTGTCGGACAAAGCTATAGGGCAGCTCAACAAGAGCCGAGCTAAGGTTGAAGAGCTACTGGAGAGCCGGCAAATTGTTTACGGTATCACCACAGGATTTGGCAAGTTTAAAGACGTTTACATCGCTCCGGAAGACAGCATGGCGATGCAAAGAAATTTCCTTTTCAGTCATGCCGCCGGAGTAGGGCGATTGCTGGATCGGGAAATCGTTCGCGCGACAGTGGCTCTGCGTGCCAATGCCCTTGCAAAAGGCTTTTCCGGCATTCGAACTGAAGTGGTTGAACTTCTTGTCGAACTGCTAAACACAGGCATTCATCCTTGCATACCCGAGAAAGGCTCAGTTGGTGCGAGCGGAGACCTCGCTCCCCTAGCTCATTTAGCGCTAGTGCTAATCGGGGAGGGTGAAGCAGAAGTAAACGGTGTGGTGCTTCCCGGTCTGGAAGCTCTAGCTAGTCGCAATTTGTTCCCCGTAACTCTTCAAGCAAAGGAAGGTTTGGCGCTGACAAACGGCACGCAGGTTATGGCTGCGATCGGCAGTTTAGTGGTTCTAGAAGCAGAGAGGCTGGCTAAGCTTGCCGACATCATTGGTGCTATGTCGCTTGAGGCGCAGCTAGGATCGCGGAAAGCATTTTCCGAATTGATTCACAACACCAGACCGCATCCTGGGCAACTAGCCTCAGCTGCAAATCTGCGCAAACTTCTGGAAGATTCGCAATTGATCGAGAGTCATGCGGATTGTCCAATGGTGCAGGATGCGTATTCTTTGCGGTGTATGCCACAAGTTCATGGTGCTTCTAGAACAGCATTTGCACATGCGAGGAGCGTGCTTGAGATTGAAATCAATTCAGCTACCGATAATCCTCTGGTCTTTGATGATTGTGTCCTTTCAGGCGGAAACTTCCATGGTCAGCCACTTGCATTGATTATGGATTACGTAGCAATTGCTTTGGCTGAATTGGCAAACATTTCCGAAAGACGAACAGAACGTCTGGTCAATCCGGCATTGTCTAATGGGCTGCCTACATTCTTGACTCGTCGAGGCGGCTTGAACTCCGGCTTTATGGTCGCCCAATACACAGCAGCGGCGCTCGTATCCGAGAACAAATCATTAGCTCATCCGGCCAGCGTGGACTCAATTCCAACATCGGCCAATCAAGAAGACCATGTCTCGATGGGCACCATTGGCGCTAGAAAGGCGCGCGAAATTATGAAAAACTTGCGCCACGTGCTCGCTATCGAACTACTCTGCGCCTGTCAGGGACTGGATTTGAGAACGAGCGCGTATATGACTACTGAGGACGACATGCCGACGTTTTGCCATGACACGGCTGGTATGAATCCAGGAACAGGAATCAAGGTCGCGCACGATTTTGTCCGCAAGCACATTTCACACCTCGCCCAAGACCGCGATTTGAGCGTCGACATCAAATTTGCCGAGCAATTGATTTCATCCGGCAGCCTGCTTGAAGAAGTCGAGCAAACAATCGGCGAGCTGAATTAACAGTAAGCTGTGTCGTGTTCCACTAAAAGCCGTCTGTTGAGAATGAATCTCGGGAAATGGAGCGCGGGATTCCAATCCCGCCCCGACCAACACGAGGGTCCGCTATGCGGTTATTGGCTGCTAAAATAGCCTCGTTCCACTTCGCACCGCATCTGGTGTCTAGTTAATTTCGCACTATTTCACGCGCTGCCAGATTTCGTAAACCTGCCCTTGTTTTGTCTGAAAAACTTCAGGGCGTGCAGTGCCTGGAAAAGAAAAAATCGCTTTCAGCACGTCGTGATCGAGTTCAAAAATGCCTTGCAAGGCTTGTCCGAGGAATTGACCTTCGTCGGGTATCAAATCGATGTGCTTTGGCGTCACTGAAGTGTTCAACACTACGGCACCGGTTTTACATTTCGGAAACCCACCAACGTACATGGGAAATGATAATTCAGCCCACTCCAAATTGAATGAGTCGTCGTCGTTGAAGCTGTAGCGAAACTCTTGGAAAATACTGGAGGGCAACCACTTACCGTGTAACTGGCAGCCGATAACTTTCCACTCGCCAACGAGTTCCTTCAACATGGCCTTTCCTCTTTAGTGTTCGCCCGCAACTAATTCATGAACCAAGTTTGCCATTAATACTGACATTTTTTCGATGATATCGCGGTGTTTTGAGATTTCGTATTCTGCTAATAACAGCTTTGGATCGCGATAGCCGATGAATGTCTTTTCCGCTTGCCAGACCACTATTTTCAACGGCAGTTCAAGACCCAAGGCTGGGCACTCCTGCATCAAATATGTGCCGACTTTCGGATCACCGAAAATTATTACTTCCTCGTATTGCAAATCCAAGCCAAGTGCCCTAGCACCTTCCGAATGGTTAATACGAGCAAAAATCTGGATGTTTTTGCTATGCAGTATAGCTTCGAGTTTGTCCACAACTTCCTGAACATTCTTAGAAGTTGCATTGACTACTAGTGGATGTTTCATATGATCCTGGGAGCGCCGGCATCCCGCCGGCATCGAACCTGGGAGCGCCGACACATTGTAATACAAATTCTTCAACAGATTCGCCAAGTTCATTGGGAATACTAATGTCCTCACCGAACATCTCAAAACCGCACTTTTGCAATACTCTCAGTGAGCCAATGTTGCGCTTGGCCACATGAGCGAATAACGGTCGTTCAATAACCTTGAGCAAGAACAATGACAACGCGCTGGTAGCAATACCTCGTCCCCAGTACTTCTTATCAATCCAATAACCGATTTCGCGTACACCGAATTGCTCGAAGCAGACAATGTTACCAACAACGTGAACGTCAATTAGTATGGACTGCTTGATGATCTCGTCATTACTTAGAATCTTTGTCCAGTGCGCCGTGAAATCGTCTTTCCGTTTCGGCGTAAATGCTGCCATGTATTGCGCGTCCGGCTCAAGTTGGTGTTCAAAGAATATTGGCAAGTCTTCCACAGTGACATCGCGAAGCAAAACATTTGGCGTCATGGGTCCCCATTCACGTAAATCAGAACATTGGATCATCGTCACTCTATCCACTCAATGGATCTTAGCGCGGCCCTTATACCTACAGAACAAGGTTTTATATCATTCATCACATCCGCACCGAAGCGGACTATTTGCACAGTTTCTGCATCCACGATCGCGAACTGTGATTTGATAGCAATATATGACTCTAGAATTTCTATGCAATGGAAGGATGGAACAGAGAAAGGTAACGGCTGCGTTTGAGCGGTTGCTGCCACTCTGGAAGGCTGTTGATTTGCAGGAAGCGGAGAGATTGGAAATTGCACGCATGCAACCGAATTTTTGCCCCACCCACTAGAATCAGCACCCGTTCTGAAGATGTAGATGTAGATCCGCATTGAAACTCAGGATTGTGCGAGCTTTCATGATCAATATAGGCGCTGTTAACTAACAACTTTCCATGAAAATTGCTTGTGAGCATCCGGTAAAATTCGCGGTCGGTGTTGCTGTAATAGGCACTTCATAACAATTCGAGGGGTAAGCTAAAAGCAACGACACGAATGACGAGACTTATATGACTATCGAAAATTCGACAAAGTTGAGTAACAGAATACGGCTTGTAGTGCGCGATTCCCAACCAGCCCCCGATCTCGGACAATCAACCCAAACGGGTGACCTAAGTTCCATCAAAAGTTCCATGCCATCTAAGGAGCAATGTTCACCGAATAACGCATGCATCGATAAATCTGCACCAATTCAATTGAACGCAAACACACTGCTAAAAGAATTGACAGTGGACGAGTTCTTCAAGGCGCTTGACGATGCCAGTGTCGATCAATTGCAATCGCTGATCAACACGTTCGAGAAATCGACAACTACAACTAATGCACATTCACCTCTTTTTGATGTGCCTGCTGAACCACGAACGGCTGGCTCAATATTCGAATGGTGGGAGTATCGACGCCTGCCGTTCAACGTTGTTGTTGGCGCTTCTGGACTTATATTCTTGCTGTATTTAGCTTGTATAACCACAGGTCCATCGATTCTCATCACCACCTTCATGTATGCACTGTTCGCAAATATCTGCTACACATTGGGCGCACCATCAGAACTACTGTTTCGAGCCTGCTTGCGAAGTATTTTTCCATCAAGCGGTCCGATGCTTTTGCAGTTATGCACCCTTTTCTTTGTCTTGCTCACGATATTTGGGGGCAGTCTAATGTGCATATTTCCACATGGGGGTTTGTAAATAGACGCACTGACGGTTCGTCTTCTACATGGGCGACGACAATTGCTGAAGGGACATTGCAGATTTGTTGAATTTTCGTTGAAACGCATCTGTGCATGCTTAGCTGACGTCCCGAACTAGGACATCAATGCAATAATGGCAAAATGAACCTGCCAAAACCCAAGTTGAAATTGATTCATAACGCACTGTTTCTAGTGTCAGCGCCGCTGGCCTTCGGTATGATAATGACCATGGGACTTAACTCAACATTGCAACAGACGTTGCAATTGCGTAAGAGTACCGAGAGAAGCGCGATTGCCTCTTCCTCGATCAACAAACTTGTCAGCGATTGCGTTGAGTTTAGAAGTGACTTAATCCAGATTCAGTATTTGAAGAATCAACTCCTAAAAAGCCGCTTGGAGCCAGAAGTAAGACAAGTGCGCAATGACCTAAAAAACTTGACAGAACTGATGGGAAAGAATGCGCAATACGAGCAACAACTCAAGGAGATTGTGCCCGCCGCAAAGAATACACTAGCGTTGGTAGAACGATCCCAACAAGCAGTATTTGCTCATCATAGCGGAGCCATAGATGATTCTGAATCAGCGCTACAAACCGATCTTGACACTTCTATCGAGAATCTGCGGACGCTTGCAGAGAATCACGCACAATTGCTGCCTCTTGATTCAGAGACAGCAAAGCAACACGCTCGTTCAGTTCCACAATTTCTCGCCTGGCTCCTTGCAGCCAACTTTGTGGTTTGCCCATTGCTAGTTTTGTATTTCAGTCAAAACGTAGTGCGTCGGTTAAGAGTGTTGGTCGCCAATTCTGAGCGATTGGCCCAACAAAAAGAACTGTTGCAGCCAATTGAAGGAGATGACGAGATTGCACATCTCGACAAGGTATTTCGAAGTATGGCAAAAACAATTACTGAGGCGCGGGCAGAAAGAGAAGAGATCGAACAGCTGAAAAAGGATTTCATCACCATGATTAGTCATGATTTGAGAACTCCTTTGAGCGCTGTCCAAGGAACACTGACATTGATAGCAGACGGAGTCTACGGAACCATCTCCGACTCTGGCGTGAGCAAAGCCAAAGTGGCGGAGGAAAGCATTGGGCGGCTTACCAATTTGGCGAATGAACTGCTGGATATCGAAAGGTTGGAATCGAAACAACTTCCCATAGACTTGAAACCAACCCAGCTACAATCAGCAATACAACGATCGATGGAGAGCATTCAAGGCTTCGCCTTATATAAGAAGATTGAGATTCAATCGGCAGAAACAGATTTGATTGTAATGGCGGACGAAGAGAGGCTTATTCAAGTCATCGTCAACCTGCTTTCTAATGCCATAAAATTTTCTGCTGATGGCAGCACCGTTAGCGTTGCCACATCAATGACAGAGAGCGGACAAGTCGAGGTTCGAGTTACCGATCAAGGTCGCGGCATTTCACCGGCTATGAGTAAAGAAATTTTTGATCGGTTTCGTCAGGTTGAGAAAGCTGACGCTGACAATGAGCGGGGAATGGGTCTGGGACTAGCTATTTGCAAGGCCATTGTCAGCAGCCATAAAGGAGAAATTGGAGTAGATTCCAATGACGGAAAAGGATGTAGCTTTTGGTTCAGGCTGCCACCAGTCGCCCAGAACTCTGTTTTGAAATTAGCACGGCAAGAGGTGCGGTAATGGCTAAAGTTCTCGTGGTTGAAGATCACGCAGAATTGTCCGACCTCATTCGCGATGCGCTTAGCGCCAACGAGTACCTCGTTGACTGCGCCGCAACCGGGCCGGACGCTCTCAACCAATTGCGCTTATATCAATATGATTTGATCATTCTTGATTTGAATTTGCCGGGATTGAGTGGCATTGATGTGTGCAGAACATTTCGGCAACACAACGGAGACACTCCGATCTTGATGTTGACTGGCAATAGAACAATCGATGACAAAGAAATTGGCTTCGAAGCGGGAGCAGATGATTACCTGACGAAGCCATTTCATTTCAGAGAACTAGTTTTACGGGTTAAGGCGATGCTCCGGCGAGGCCCGGGTCAGTCATCTAAAAACAATGTGCTTAGTCATGGCGACATTTCACTTTACCTCGACGAACATCGAGTCACCACCGACGGCGTCGAAGTTGCTTTGCTGCCAAAAGAGTTTGCTCTCCTGGAATTCTTTCTTCGACATCCGGGGCAAGTCTTCAGTGCGGAGGCGTTGATTCAACGAGTCTGGTCGTCGACCTCAGATTCGTCTCCCGAAACGATCCGATCCTACATTACACGGTTGCGCAGCAAGTTAGGTTCGTCGAATGAGGATCCGGTTATTGTCACCGTCCATGGTGTTGGCTACAAATTGAAGAGTGGGATTAACGCGGATGAGCATGTTCTCGACTCTCGGCAGCTTTAGGATCAATGCCCATAATCGGCTGAATCGCCTCGACAATGATTACTATCGCTGGACCTAGCATTGGCGCCAGAATTAACGGCATTATAAACAGCATGATCACTGGCACCATTTTCACCGGAACTTTGGCAGCCTCTTCTTCCTTCTTTCTTTTCAGCCTGTCTCGGATTGCAGAAGCCTGTTGTTTTAGCGGAAAAGATATGTCTGCGCCCTTCTGCTCAGAAGCTACAAGCGCACCGGACAGACTTGTCAATTCATCGACGCCACATCGCTCCGCCATGCTTGCCAATGCGCTGCCTGCAGATTTCGCAAAAACCTTCACCTCCTGAATCAGCTGTTGAAGTTCTACGCTTAAAATAGGACACGTATCAGATGTTTCTCTGCTGACTTTATCCATAGCAGCCAAAAGACCAACTCCAGCTTGAGCGCATACGATAAGCAGATCGATGAGAATCGGAAGCTCACGCAAGATCTGACTCTGTCGTTTCTTGACTCGCCCAGCAAGAAAAAAATTCGGCAGAAGCCACGCCATAAGGGTCGCAGGAGCAGAAAGCAGTAAACCGGTTGAGCTGCCTAGAGCAGAAGTCAGACAAAGAAACAAACACGAACCCGCCACTAATAAACGGATGCCTATGTATATCGCCAAGTGCGCTTCGCTTCGATAGTTTGCAAAAGCCAGTAGCTCCTGAGTTCTTTTATCAACAATGCCAGGCAGGACACGCAGTGCGAACTCACCAATTATTTTGCACAGAAAGAGGATATCTGAATTATGCGGTTGAGTGACGGTCAGCTCAGCTCTCACTTTTCTCGGGCGAGTTCGTACAGCGTAGCTTTCGACATACTGAGCAAAATACGGCTGCGCGAGAAACAAAGCGAAGCCAAGGACAGTGATAAACACGAGAAGATTCATGCCAATCATCCACATAAATTTGTCCCTCAAATTCGGAAATAGGCTCTGGACCTTTTCTGCATCTTAAGAAAACAATGTTGAGGGAATGGTTCAAGGTTGTTGAATTTTCGTTGACAAGATAATGTATCTTGTTTGTTGGTGTGGAGATAAATGAAAAAATTTCTTTCCGTTGGTTCGGGAACATCTGATGGATTTGCGTTCACTGGTAGCGGAAAATCTGATGAGCTGCTCTTCTTTTGGGTTGGATGTGATGACCTGCTCCTCTTTCGCGTAGGAAAAATCTGATGGACGTGCTCTTTGTTTGTCTGGGAAATATTTGCCGGTCGCCGATGGCGGAGGGCATTCTAAAGCAGCTGTATAAAAAGCGTTCGATAGCCGGCAATGTAGAATCTATGGGCTTGATGAACTGGAACGAAAGTAAACCTGCTGACTCACGAGCGATCGCAATTGCGCGTGAGAATGGACTGGACATAACTGGACATCGCGCTCGTCAAATTCGCGTAGGGGATTTCGATCGATTCGACATTATCCTTGCTATGGATGCGGAGAACATAAGAATGTTAGGGAAGTTGGTACCGCCTGAAAGCAAACACAAGATCCGTTTACTGCACAGCAAAGGTGACATTCGAGATCCATATCAGGGCAACGTAGCAGATTTCCGAAACGCATTTAACTTGATGAATCAATGCATCGAAGACCTTCTTAAGTCGCAGTTGTGAGCGTTTCGATTCCGCGCTGAATATGTCGGTGCTCAATACATCGATGCTGAATACGTCGGTGCTCAACACGTCTCGCCTGTAAGTGACTGCGCATGTCACCACTTTATTAATGGGGTGGAGGCACCCCCCTAGCTTTTTTTGCTAAATGTCTTCATGAACAAATATTACATCAGGGTTTCGGGACTTTTTGATTCTCAAGACGACTGTCAGACGGGCGTTTCCAGCCCTCAACTTTTTGCGATTTTTGCTTAACACAAAAAGGGTGTTTTCAAAAGAAAATATGGAAGCCTCCCTACCTATGAGTTAACCGCCATAAGTCATAGAGGACCACTGCGTTCTCCATTTCGGGGCGGACTGACAGTCCGCGCTCCATTTTTTTAGCCGCGGATGATTTGGGCCATGCATTCGGCGAGTCGCTCAGGGGTGCAGACGAGAATGTCCATGCCCACCTTCCTGCATTTTTTGGCTGTTTGGCGGTTGTACTCCGGACGTGCGTTGTAGCCTAACGCGCCGAGTCCGATCATGCGGATGCCTGACTGCGACATTGTACGAACTTGGCGCACTAAATCTTCTTCGGGACGGCCCTCGAAAAAATCTGTAATGAGCACCACAATGCTTCGACCGGGTTCACGCGCTAATTGCTGACTATATTGCAGCGCCGAAGTGATATCAGTTCCACCACCAAGATTAATGGACAGGAGCACGTCGACTGGCTGTCCAACTTGCTCAGAGAGATCGACAACTTGGGTGTCAAACAATATTAGGGACGTTTTGATGGACGGCAACTCCGCAAAAATAGACGCCATAATCGCGGAAAAAATAGCCGAGTCCAACATAGATCCTGATTGATCGACGGTGACTATGACGTGCCAAGGGCGTTTCTTGCGCTCGGCGGCAAAGAAGTACAATTGGTCTACGAGCAGCTTGCTTCGCTCAGCGTCGTAGTTGTGCAAATTTCGGCGAACTGTTGTTTTCAAATCCAAATTGCGATACACCCTTCTCGGGGAATGCCGATCGCGTCTGATTGCCCCAGTTATCGCTTGTTCAATCTGCAAGCGAAGCTTGTCTTTGATTTGATTGACCACCTTTTCAATTAGTTTCTTAGCGAGTATCCGTGTGTCCGGATTGAGCAAATGCTTGTGGGTCAAAAGGGTTTTGACAATCTCTATATTTGGCTCAATTTTTTCAAGAAGTTTTGGCTCTTGCAAAATCTCATTGAGCCCGCGTCGTTGGATCAACTCCTTCTCCAAGACTTCTCTAGCTTGATTTGGAAATAACTCAGAGACTTGATCGACCCACTGGGGAACAGTCAATTGCGAGCGACCTTTTCCACCTTGCCGCCCCTTCGGTTTTTTACGAGCAGCGCCCGGAACACCGAACCCGCCTGCACCTTCACCGTCATCGCCGAACAAATACCCAACTAGGGGCGCAACGGATTCGCAGTCCTCGTCACCACCGCAGCCGATGCCGTGCTGCTCAGCAACCGTCCCGAGGACTAAACGCCAACGGGCTAAAGTATGACGATCAATGTCTGTAAGCTCGCTCATTTACAAATCCCACTTGTGCATAATTCTAGAATCCCCGTTAGACATGATTCTAGAAATCCCACTTAGCCATAATTTTCGAAACGCGCTGATCGATCTCGGCAATCATCGCGGCGGCTCCTAAAGAGGTTCGTAATTCTGTCAAAGAATCCGCATCTTTCAAGCCATATTGTCTTGCTACCGTTACAGCAACATTGTCGCGCTGAGCATCGTGCAAACGTTCAAAAGCGGCTCGCATTTTCGGCACCATAATTAGAAATGGATCCCATTCGGCTGCACGCAAAAGTTCATCCACAGAAGCAATCAGCGCCTTGGCCCCTAACATAATTGAGGTACGGGATGCTGCCATAATGCCATCTAAGAAATCACCAGCGGTGACCATGATCTCCACTGGCGCTTTCGCCAAAGCAGACAGCTCGCGAGCCAAGTCCTCAGTTGTGTTTATGCGCATCTCGGTTAGTATTCCGAGCAGAACACCGCGCAAGAAAGGAACTTCTGTTGCATCAGCAGCATTGCGCACGTGCTCGACGAACAAGTTCTTGTCCAGCTCCGGACGATCACCGCGCTGAATAATTTCTGCCACCGTCAGCAGTGCTGTCACAACATCCGCTTGTTGATCTTCGGGAACAGCAACGATATCCAAAACAGAAAAACAGGCGCGATCAAAGCAGCGCTCAATCAATTCATCCATAACTCCGCGCCGCGAACTTCTGTAGATGCCAAAGCGCTCAACCACGATCAAATTTGACAGAGCCTGGGCCAACGAAACAAAACGGCTGTCGTTGTCGATGGCTTTGCCAAGCGTGCCTTCTACTTCGTGAATAACATTAGGTAAGTCCATGTTGATCGCATCAACCAGCATTGCACTAGCCTTTCCTGCATGCAACTCTTCTATAGCAATGAGTTCACGAAAGCGAGCCAGGGCGGCAACTTCTACTGTGTCACCATACAAATTTGTTTCAATCAAGCGAGCTTCGACATTTGGACTCCACCGCAGCGCCCATCGTTCATGAAACAATGTTCCGGTAGCAAAATCACCGGAAGGCGCTTCAAGCAAGCCTGCTAAAGGCACATGCAACCACATTAATCTGTGTAAAAAGATTGATTGCTTGTTATTTAGTTCAACGCGCTTGTCCAAGTTCATCGTAATGCGCTGCTCTTTGTTCATCACTTCTTCGAGCTGCAATTCGTCCATCTGTCGGTAAAAGTCATTGACAATGGGAAGTTGCCCAAGAGCCTCGGTGACTCGACCAATTTTGGTGCCAATATCGGCCTGCGTAATCGCCTTCATCAAATGCACACCGACGTCGCCAGGTTCTCCTTTACAGCAGCAAGTAATCAAGGCGTCATGAATATCGTCCAATATGGGCATCGGGCGACCACGCAAGCGCGCCAACATCTCTGCATGCTGGCATGTCGAGATTGCATCAGCGGAAGACAGAGGCTCACCTTCCCTCCTTGCGTGCTTCAGGACCGTAACAACGTGTTCGATGAGGAGGTCGTGTTCCTTTTCTTTACTACGAAGATCCCACATCGTTTGATAAAACTGGGGGGCTCGGTTTCCTGCTCCATAGCCAGAAAGTTCAGAGAAGCGGAAGAAAGAATATGGAACCACGGTTGAATAGACAGTTCCAGCAGGGCACTCGGGAGGCAAAGTTTCATCTGCACTATCAAGAAACAAGTGAAAGCCGCCGCATATAACCATGCATTCTTCAGGTTTTAAATTGTGCTCTTGCATCTTCTCACGGATTGTCTTAAGCATGAATCGCTCACGCTCAACAGTCCCGTCAAGTTTCGCTTGCATTCTGCTTGACGTAGCTCGAGAGGCAGCGCAAAATGTTGCAAATTCCCGCCGAAAAAATTCGACGTCATCTTTAAAATCGCGAATTTCAAACAAGCTATCCCAAGCTTCATTGAATGTGCGAAATCCAGCGACAATAGCCAATTGTTGATAGAAACCACTCTCTGTGATTAGACGTTCCGAACCAGCTTTCGTTTTCGGATCATCCGTCCCTTTCATTTCGGCGGAAATACTTTTGTCAGGATCGACTCTGTCACGATCAACTTTGTCATCAACGTCTTTGTTATCATCGACTGCGTCAGGATCCACTTTGTCATCATCAACTGCGCCAAGAGCGACTTTGTCATCATCGTTGACCGTGATTTCATCGATGCCGTCTTCTTTCCTTTCCGGTTCGCCTTTTAGTAGAAGTTCTAAAACCTCAGTCAGCGATCCAGCTGGCTTGATTAATGCATGGTGCGGCAGATCCATAAATGTCACGGATGCTCCGATCTTGTTTGCCACCATCATTGCCACGTACTCAGGCGAATAGCTAAGCATCGGGTACCAGGATGCAAAACGGGCTGGAATATTTGCAGCCGCACTGGCTATCCCGGCCAAACCTAAAACATTGTCGTCGTCACGATAGGACGAATAAATAGCGACTGGAGGCTTGGTTGCTACATCGACAATGTGCTTGACGATATCGTTCGCCTCAGCTGGACCCTCGATAAATAGCATCTTGGGCTTTCGTTTCTGAATAACAGCCTGAAGATGACGGGCGACTGTGGGTGAATGGTGTCTAACTGGAAACCAGTAGAGAGACTGAGATAGAACCTCATCAACAAAGGACTTGATGCCGCCAACATCCAAAGCGATTTGATCGGCCACTTCTGCTAAGACATCATCAGTAGTATCAGAAGATTTCGTCATTTGATAGTCGCTAACATCTCGTCGTGAAATTCTTGCCACTCTTTATTTGTCACGGCACGCTTCTTAGCGACTAAGACAACATATTCTTTCAAGACAGCTAAATCTTCTAGGTTTTCTTTCACTATCGACCCGACTAAATTGCGAGCAATGTGCCGGGAGGTAATTTGTCCAGACCCAAAGAATCTGGCATGCAGAGCTGCGTCCAGAGCGATGCTAATTGCTTCAGCCGTTGAAAGAGTTGTGGATGGCTTTTTCAAACTGACTCCATCATTAGTTTTGCCTTCACGAATCTCTCTGAAAATTGTGGTCAGCATTTCAACAATCGGAGCAGGCACGCGCACCGGCATATCATACCGCTCTAGAAGCTCGGTCGAGCGCTGCTGAACGACCTGAACCTCCGTCTTCTGATCAGCGATAATCGGAATGTAGATATAATTGAAGCGTCTCTTAAGCGCAGCGGACAGTTCATTGACACCCTGGTCACGAGTGTTGGCGGTAGCAATTATATTGAAGCCACGCTTGGCCCAAATCATGTTCGCATCAGGAAGCTCTGGTATTGCTACAGCTTTATCTGACAAAATGGAGACCAAAGCGTCCTGCACGTCGGGCACACAGCGCGTGATTTCTTCGAAACGCAGAAGGCTGCCCTCGCGCATCGCCACCATTGTCGGCGAGGGAATGAGGTTGGACGAATTTGGACCCTCCGCAATAACGCGGGCAATATTCCAAGAATATTTGATATGTTCTTCGGTAGTACCTGCGGTGCCTTGAATAGTCAAGGTTGAATTGCCACTTATTGCTGCGGCAAGATGTTCGGAGAGCCAGCTTTTGCCTGTACCGGGTTCACCAACCAGCAGCAAAGCACGCTCTGAAGCCAATGTGACAATAGCTCTTTCAACAATGGCATCCTCTCCGAAAAACTTCCTCGTGATCGGCACCTCTACGGTTTTGCCATCAATTTTTGCTTTCAGCGACTTGCCGCCCACGACATAATTGAGCACCGCACGCGGTGAGAGCAGCCATGGCTTCGGAGGCGTATCAGGATCGTTCTGCTTAAGCGCTTCAATCTGATCAGCATGACGAACTTCTGCCGGCTCGCGTAGCTGATCGAGCTTGCTATCGCCATTGCCATCACTCTTTGCCATTAAGAGAACCTCCTAGAATTTTAGTGCTTTAAGTAAGGTAGTTAGGTCAACGTCCTTGGTACAAATATTCAAATACTCCGGTCCATTGCCGCCAAAAATTGAAAGTGGCTGCAGAGTCAATCGACACCGCTCATAGTGCAACAGACCAAACAGAGGTGGCGGCGTTTTCGCCTTGAGTAACTTATGAAGATTTTCGTCCAGCTCGGTGCCGTCAGCGCCCTTTGCCACAACTGCTCTGAAAATCACGTTCTTATAAATGATCGGGTACGTCTTCTGAGACTCATGCCCGTCCTCAACCGGCAACTCTACTTGCCAGTCTTCCAAAACAATCTCTTCTTGCAGTTCAATATCCAAATCAAGCGGCTCCGGTGGATGACTTTGCAGTCTGTTGAGCGCCTCCAACGGGTCCCAACTTATGTACTGCGCCCAGTCCTCGAATTTGGCGCCCTGTTTGACCGAACTTTTCTCAAGCAGCGTCAAGCGACCACTGCCGGATTTTTCAAAGGCTACCGCGGCATTTTCAATGGTCAGCCTCTTTCCCTCCATAAAGTCAATGGCTTTAAACTTCTGCTTCTGGGGAAGATGCAGATAGCCCTCAGCGGGTATTTCGCTGCCTGGTTTAATCGGGAAAACCGATGACCAAACTAATTTTTGACCAACTGGTATGTCACCAGATTCGGTGCTCAGCACTCTGAGTCGAAAATCGAAAGCACAAAAGGCATTGGCAACAATCTTTTTGCTGACGCCTAAACAGATCACCTCAAGACGGCTAACAGGTGTGCTTGCCGGCGTCCAACTCAGACGTTCGAACTCAGCATCGTTTCCTTCCTTCAGCGCTAAAGAGAGTCCACGACTGATCAACCAGGCACGATTCAGAAAGAAACTGAATCGTTTACGTGAAAAATCAGCTTGGTTGCGCGTGTAACGTGTAAGCTCTTCACACGCCACTCGCAGCGTGCCACCAAGTCGAAGCAATCCAAGCCTCGATGACTCCTGAAACGAAACATTGAGAGTCTGCCTGGTAGCATCAGACGCTGTCGTAAGACCGGTAAGCAGCAAGTCTTCGATAGCCTTCGAAAGCTCGTCGAGCAACGGCATCAATTTTTGCTTGTCTACCTGACTGATCTTCACTCTTCGAAGTCCTCGTCGTCTTCGTCAGAATCATCATCATCGAAACCGCTGCCCATGCCGTCAACCGAGCTGCTACCTGCCCCGGTAACAGACGCACTATCGTCATCGTCCGTTTCGCCATCCGATGCAACATCGGCATTCTCGCCCTCTATCAGAAGATGCAAGTTGGTCATGTCTCGGCCAACAGTTTCGAGAGTGAGCAACCTTTCAAAGACCCGCAGACTTGCTTGAGCACGCATCAGAGCGCGCGCAGACGATCGATCGTCATTTCTAATTCCGGTAATTACATCTTCGAGCCGACCAGCAAGATGTGATGCACCGATACGATCCAACTCCTCGTGTAACGATGACAAAGCTGTTAGTTGCTCGGCACCGCACGAGCGCAAACCGCGCACGGCAAGGTCCTCAAAGGTTTGCTGCAAGCGTTCAATTGTCTGCACAACTTCTTCCACAGTCCGCCAATTCCGATGATTAGAAGGCGTAATAATCTTCAGGCATGGTCTCCGTGGGACGCCAATCAAGCTCTCCAGCTTCTGCACCCTTATAGCGCAAGAATGTCGCGCTCATGATGTCCTTATCCAGGTTCGCATTCCTAAAGCGCCGACTAGCAAGAACCCACTCACAAGCCGAAGCGGGGCTCAATTCACCCGCTTTTGTTATGCCGATTAACAAAACAAGAAGGTGCTTACACAAAGCCCCTCGCAAGCCACCACACGGGTTCAAATTTTGAGTGCAGCATGAATAGTTCCCGTTGTCGGACAAGCGGCATGAATAGACAAGGCTCGCATCCGTCTGGCTTTTAACTACACCCACAAGCGAATCCGGCGCCACCTCAGCAAAGAGTTGAAAGCTTTCGGCTTTGAGCATTTTCAGCGACTTCTTCAATCTTTCTTGATCAAATTCCTTTTCGAGCCGCGAAACAAATGTTTCAAAATCCAAGTTGCCACCAGGCGGCGCCAACGCTTTCACTTGTTGCATCAAAAATGGATCGCGTCCCTTGCCAGCGAAGACAAGTGCTCGCACAGCATGCGGATTTGCAGCGTTGGGATCGGGAGGCGGAACATAGTCTGCCGGCCATCTTGTATGTTCGTCATAACGGGTGTTTTCGAAGTGCACATCCGTCAGATTTGCCGTCTCAAGGTTGGCTCCTCGCAAATCTGCATATCCGAAATCAACTTCCTTCAGATTGGCACTAGCAAAATTCGCTCCTGCCAAAGTGGCGCCCCTCAATAACGCTTTGATTAAAGAAGCGCCCGAGAAGTCAGTCAGCGTGCCGCCGATAGACCGCAGGTTAGCACCATCCATAATGGCGGATCGAAAGTTGCACTCGCTTAAATCACAGCCAGTCAAACTTGCATCTGTAAGTTGCGTTCCCTCGAAATTGGAACTTTGCAGATCCAAAAGTCCACTTTTATGGAACGAAACTCCTCTCAGATCCAGCCCACTCAAATCAGCTTCTTTTAAGTGCTTTGCGACTGCATTATCAGCAAATGACCGGGCCGCCCAGCGTTTCAATCCTTCCGAACCGCCGCGCAAATCTGACAGCAACGCTTCACGCATAGCCTGTTGTTTTCCTTTCGCGGTTTGCACTTCCTTGCCGATCTCATCTTCACTGGGACATGGAATTTGAGCCACTTCAGCCCATGCGGCTATAGCTAACGGTCTGAGCTGTTTTGAAGACACTGAACTTTTGGCTGCTTTCGCCACCAAAGCCACCATACGGTTGATTTGCACGTGATCAACTAATGTCCGCATGGCCCGCGCAAGATCGCCGTGGACTGTGTGGCCCTTGTAACCGACGCGCTCACTCTCAAAATTTGTGTCGGCGCCACGTCCAACAATTTTGTAGGTTGAACAATCGCCTGATTTAAGCTCAAAAGTGACTGTCAACTCGAATTTTTCAGCTTCCTGAGCAATTTTCTCCAGTTCCGCTGTTTTCGTTGCGCCGCGATTGTCCGTGTCCACGAGATCCATGCCAAACCCTCCGATCATCCTTCTGAAATTAGATACCCAGCGCATATACATCACAAGCGCACAAAACGACCCATGCGTATGTATGCATACGGGAAATCCGAGCTCTCTTAAGAACTCGGATTATCTGTTGTTGCTGAGAATTCTAAACTGGCTTCAATACCGGAAGTTTTCGCACATTCGAGAAACGTTCCGTGGCTCTGGCCAATGGAGATTTTCGGGTTTCTCTTTCGAGTTCAAGAAAGCGTCGCATTTGTGCCATTGCTTGCTCCGTGTCACCGGATTCGGTACTACGGCGGATTTGAATGTTCAGAAAGCTCGAAGTTTCAGTATTGAACATAGTCTCTTTCCTTATTTGGACCGTTTCTTCCGTTTTTTCGTCACTACTTCTGGCTCTGGCTCACCCATATCGATGAGAATTGATTCCAGAGTTTGAATCATGAATCTGATTTGTGCTTCAGTAATGATTAATGGTGGTTCGATGCGAACGGTTCGATTCGAGTTCATTGTTGCAGCGACCAACACACCACGGTGGAATAAGTCGACTTGCACTCTTTCGCGAATTTCCTTAGTTTGAAATTCCAATCCGATCAGCAATCCGCGTCCGCGAACATCAGCAATATGCTTTGGATATCGCTCGCAAAGATAGCGAAGCTCGCGCATGAAGACATTCCCCATAACGGCAGAACGGGCTGGGAGATGCTCGTCGATTAGCACTTCGATACAAGCAGATGCAGCTGTACACGCAAGTGGATTGCCACCAAATGTAGAGTTATGAATGCTTGGATTTGGCTCGAGCACTTTCCAAATTTTGGAAGTGGACATGAAACAACCAATCGGCATGACGCCACCGCCAAGAGCTTTCGCCAAGCAAAGAATATCTGGCACTACGCCTTCATGCTCGCATGCAAACATGCGCCCCGTGCGTCCCATTCCTGTTTGTACTTCATCAAGAATTAGCAGAACGCCTTTCTTCTTGGTCAATTGGCGAACTTTTCTCAGGTAGCCTGCGGCAGGAACGTTGATACCACCTTCACCTTGAATTGGTTCAAGAATGACAGCTGCGGTATTTTTGCCAATCGCTTCTTCCATCGCATCGATGTCGCCGAAAGGCACATGCACGAAACCATTCAGCAAAGCCTCGAAAGGTTTTCTAAAACAATCTCTACCAGTTGCAGAGAGAGCACCCATGCTGACGCCATGATATGAGTTGCGAGTTGAAATAATTTCGGATTTGCCAGTGTAAAGGCGAGCTAGCTTGAGAGCACCTTCTACAGCTTCCGTACCGCTGTTACAGAAGAATGAATACTTCAGATCGCCTGGAGCAATCGATGCCAATTGCTTAGCCAAATGAGCAGCCCATGGATTCAACAAGTCTTGACTATGCAGACAGACTTGGTCCAACTGCGCTTTGACCGCTTCAATAACGCGAGGGTGACGGTGACCAACGTTGAAAATTCCGTATCCACCAAGACAATCTAAATATTGCTTGCCGTGATTGTCGTAGGTATAAACACCTTCGTCGCGGAACTCAACGGCGCCTTCTGCACCGCACAATTTCTGTCCGTAAGCGTGATTCAAGTGCTCGATTGAATTTTCGAGAGCTTGGCCGGCGATAACTTCGTAATGGTCAGAGCCCCGAGCCACTTTGGGAAATCTCTTGACCGAATCTTCTTTTCTATAGAGAGCCATATAAATAACCAGTCCTTTGCTGGGATTTGGACACATTTAAGCGAACTTGCTCGCGAACAAGTCAATGCATAAGACGTGAAAGAGCACCGCGCCCAGTATCACTACCACTGACCTTGTTTGGAACTAGTTAGGAAAGATAGGAGCTAAACAACTATCCGTTAGCGGAACAGCAACTCACGCTAATGAAAATTTGAATGGATATTGCGAATTCTACGCATATAAGTCTCAGCCTTAGTTGGGCTTCCACTGACCTTAGAAAACTCTTGGCGGTGTCGGTACTACTTACAGTGCCATCTACTTCCAGGAACCTTCTATCTACTCTAAATGTACACTGTATGGACCATTGCGGGCAATGTGCAACTTGTCCAAAAAACGACACCATAATTTAGCCAACGTGTCTAAGGGTTTTCCAGAATGTGTACTCACATTAAGCTCAAGATCCCTGCAGGGCTGACTAATAGGGACTTCCTGACAAGGAGCAGGGTTTTTAGAGCACGATCAACAAAAGCCAAGAAACTTCAGCCGAATTTCCGCTCAACAGGGATATTTAAGCGTTTACAGCACTTTCACTATGGGCAATCGACTACATATTGAAGAGTCCAAAAATTGAGAATTGCCGAAAAGGGAACATTTCAAATCAGAACTTTGATTTAGGTGTTGCTCCATATCGATTTCACAAGTTTTGAGTAAGCTAAAAATTGAAGCGACGTATTCGTAGAAACAAGCCAGCCGTGCTTGACATCAATTTTCTACCATACGCCAGAACAGGCTGTGGCAGCTCGAAAAGCCATAGCTGAGCTTGAGTCTAAGACCAAGCGCAAGATCAATACCGAGATTGTTGCTGCCACCACTTTTTACAAGGCTGAAGACTACCACCAGAATTACTATAAAAAAACAAGGTGTCGGTGTCTGCAAATTCTGATCGCAAAACTTTGAGCAGACCAGGCGCACAATCAATCCTTGGTCATGTCGGCAGGGCTTTTAGTCAGTTTCCCCAACCTCGAAAAAAACGAGCAACCAATTCATTTTGTCAGTGAAACACCGGCAAGATCCAGCAAATCCAATTCCCGACTAGGGTTCAAGCCCTAATGAACCTTGGCAATCGGTAATGTTCGCGCAGGTGAACAACGTTACCGTTTATTATGTTCACTGGGTGAGGGATAATAAAGGCTGTTTTTACCGGGCTCGGGTGTCGGAAAAGTTCAATCTAGGGGATGTGCAGGTGAGGCAACGATCAATATTTTTAGCATTGTCGCTCTGGATAGTAACCAGCACGGCAGTGCCTGCGGCGACTGCGCCAACTGGACAGATGGATAAGGCTTTGCTGGACCGGTACTATCAAGGCGTTACTTACATGAAGGCGGGTGACTTGGAGAAGGCGTTGCAAGCCTTTAGCCAATGCGCACTAAGCGCGCCTTCTGATCCTCTCGTGCATCTCAGCCTGGCAGCGGCATTGCATCAGCATGGTGACATCGATAGCGCCATCTCCGAGTATCGTCGTGCCATCTTGTTGCGCCCATCTGATGCGTATGCGCGGGAAACACTTGGCCTGTTATTGCAAGGTCAGGGTCAGTTAAATGAAGCGATCGAACAATATCAGCAAGCAATTAGGTTGCGTCCTGATGTTGCGTTGATGAAGCTGAATCTTGGTATTGCGGAGCGAGTCGCAGGTAATGGTGATGCGGCAATTGGTGATTTGAAACAAGTCTTACAGGCATATCCAGATCACCTTAGAGCTCGATCGCAACTAGCAGCCGCCTATCAAGACAAAGGTGAATACCAGCTTGCTACAAATGAATATAAGCAAATTATCGTGCATGAACCAAACAATTTCACGGTTCAATACAATCTTGGAAATTGTTTGCTAGCCTTAAAAGACTTTGACGGCGCCGCTGCCGCCTTTTCGCGAGCAGTTGCAATCGATTCGAAGGTGCCCGCAGCGCATGCTCTCCTCGCTGCCGCCCAGAGTAAATCAGGCAAATATCCTGAAGCTGCGGCCGAGCTGAAGACCGCTATAGCACTCAAGCCTGACCAATCTGATTGGCATGCGCAATTAGGCGACGTGTACACCAAACAAAAGGACTATAGTGCCGCCATCGGTGAATATCGTGACGCCCAAAAGCTCAATCCCCGAGACATCGATCCAGCCTACAGTCTTGGTTATCTGCTCGAATTAACCGGAGACAATCCCGGTGCCGCGGAAGCCTTCGAACACGTCATCGCCTTGAACAGCAATCACGTCAACGCCCACTATAACTTGGGAATCATCAAACAGAAGCTGGGTGATCAGCCAAAAGCGCAGGCTGAGTTTCGCACCGTCCTTGGTTTCAATCCAAATGACGGGCAAGCGCTAGTCAATCTCGGCAGATCGTATTTGCTGGCTGGAGACCTCAATCAGGCTGTAGGATTTTATCGGCAGGGGCTGAGCCTTGAACCAAACGATGCGGGAGCATTTCAAGAACTCGGGAATTCTTTGGTCAAACTTAAAGACTACACTGGTGCCCGATCGGCACTGGAATCTGCACAAGCGCTGGCTCCATTCGACAGAAATACACTTTTGGGTCTAGTGCAACTTGATATCGCTGAAGGCAATAAAGCTAAAGCGGAAACTGGGTTGAGGCAGTTAATTGAGCGCAATCCAAACGATTTGAAGATCATGGAAATGCTGGCTGAAACTTTGGAAGATCAAGGCAAGACAGGACCGGCAATTGAAGTTTATCAACAGATTGTCCAACTTAATCCGAGCTCTGCTGACGCTTTCAACGACCTTGGTTTAGCGCTTCAACGCAATAAAGATCTTTCGGGAGCGCTCGCCCAATACAGAAAAGCGCTTGAACTCGATCCAAAGCACGCAGAAGCTCACATCAATCTGGGAAATATTTTCCTCGCCCAGAAGGCTTATCCCGAGGCCGGGGTAGAGTACCAGAAAGCGTTGGATTTAAATCCGGACAACGTCCTTGCTCATTACAACTTAGGATTAGTTTTAACGGGACAAGACAATATCGATGGCGCGATGAATCAGTATCGCTCGGCTCTGAAAATCGATCCAAATTACGCGAACGCTTACTATGCGCTTGCACTGTTGTACCAAGCCCAAAACAATGTGCCAGAGGCGACAGTATCATTCCATAAATATTTGGACTTGGATCCGACGGGCACGTACAGCGAACAAATCAAAACTATTCTTGCTCGCATTAATCAAACAATGAATCCTGGCGCTGCCCCTGAGCAACAATCAACACCTCAAGTGGCACCAGAGCGAACCGTCAGTACACCGGCAGATCAAAATGCTGCGCCAGAGCGGTCGTTACCCCGAATAGCACCAGATCGGGCTGGTAGCGGCATCCAATCTTCCAGTGAAGTTCCAGAAGGACAGCTTTAAGCTTCGGGATTTTGTCCTAAAATGATTAATCAGCATGGCAAGATGATTCTGTTTGGCGGCTTGTCTTTAGTTCTGTCAGCATGTTTGTCGGTGACAACTCTGGCTCGTGAGTCAAGTGCCACCATCGCTGATCGCGTTCTGGCAAAAGCAGAGGCGATCATCGACAATGCTAAAGATGTGCACTACGAACATCTTCATTGCACCGCAAAAAAACAGATTCAGAATTCTGGGAGTATCGCTCATAACGACTGTTCTGGCTTTGTCAGTTACCTGCTAGCGAAATACGCACCGCTTCAATACAAAGCGATTTCTCAAGAACAACCGAAAGCAAATTATCCCCAAGCGAAAATATACGCTCAGTTCTTCACGAATCTTTCCCCAACTAAGAAACATTCAGGTTGGTTGAAGATCGAAAGCTTCCGTGACTTGAAACGCGGCGATTTCATTGCTTGGGTTAAACAGACTCAACCCGGGCAGAAGGCTGGAAACACCGGACATGTAGCCATTATCGCCGCACCAGTGAGCGATGTTTCCGAGGAAAAAATCGATGATAAAACAGTTCGTTTTGTTTCGGTGAAAGTTGTCGACAGCTCTTCAGTTGATCATTTTGCTCCCGATCTGTTGCCACCACATGCGGGGCAAAAACATCGCGATGGAATTGGTGAAGGATTTGTGCGAATCGTTTTGGATGCGGGAAATAATCCCGTCGGCTATTGGGAAGGAACCTACTGGAACGAGGGGAAGAAGCCCATTCAGCGCCCTTCATACACTCCCATAATTGGTTACGGCAGAATCATCAGTCTTCGTGATTAGGTAGTTGTGGTCTAGAGTTTTGATCGGACAAAGCCAGGAAGTGCTTTCTTCGCATCTCAATCAGCTCGCAAATTTCTTCTGCCTTAAAATGAGAATATTGCTCAGGAATGTTGATTATAGAAGCTTTGGCGCCGAACAAACTGTAGAAGACTCTGTTTAATCCAACGTAACTCAACAAGAGTTTTGTTAGGAGTGACGCTTGCATCTTCCAGATAGACTTGGGATTTATGCCGACAAACCTATACAGCAAAGTGTACGGACGAGCTTCACTGAAATTTTCCCAATCGAGATGAAGGTGCGTAAGCAGCCCATGAACCGTTATACCGGTCGAGTCAATTACCATTAGGGGCGCAACATTTCTGTTGAACCGCCTCACGACAAAGAGGTAGATGAGCGCAAAGTAGGCGATAAAGCCCAGTGCAACGATATAAAGGTGCATCGCAAATAAGCTCAGACAGTAAATCGCAACCACCGGAACCGCGAACATCATGCGTTTGTTTAACTTGGCTATCGCTTGACGCCGGTCGTTATAAATAATCAGGGGAGCGTCTAACTCCGCAAGCCCACCAGCCTGATCATTGGTAATTTCCAAATGCGACGAATCTTCCATCGCCCATTTTGCTGTTAGGTCGGCATCGTCCTGCAAAGAATCACCTCCACACACGAGACGATCATATCTTCATCATGAGAAAAAGTCCGAAGTCGACGCAGCAAACCTTATACTGTTAAATACATCGGCGCTGAACAGTCTGGACTGAAAATCACACTTGGGACTGTAAGACATCGATAACGAATTTGAGTGCGCTCGTTCACTACCTGGCGCCTTCAAAACAAGCCGCAAGTTAGGGATCCAAAGGTGCACCGATGAAACTCAAAAATCTATCGAACTTTATGCTTGCAGCGTCCCTGTTATTTGGCGCTTCGATTTTTTGCGAATCTTCAACACTACCGGTCTCTGCCCAGCAGCAGTTAATAGCACAGGCAGATCCTTCGGCTCAAGTAATCATTTGTTTTCGCATGTGTCAGCGCACGACGGATGTGGACAAACAGGCAGTGATTAGCTATTGCACACAGCAAGGTTTATCGCAGGCGCAATTTAAGCCAAACGGATACGAATGTACTGCGCAAGGTACTTGCGCGGACATGATGCGAATCATGAATTCACAGCTATACGTAGCGCAACTAACGTTAAGCAATCAGATGATCCTCGCCTATAGATTCGATCCACTGCCGACAAACCCACCTGAGCTAAAAAATAAGGCGCGCTTTGCCTACGTCGCTGAGGTTCCAGGATCTGCCACGGGCACCAACTCAGGCGGTGGCACAGGCACCAACTCAGGGACTAATGGCACATTTTCTGGCGAAAGTCCATTGGGCAATGGACCTGGAACGCAGGCAGGCACGGGACAAGGCGGCTCTCAATCCGGCACGGGACAAGGTGGCAATCAGTCCGGCTCGGGACAGCAGCCAGGCACAAACCAGTTGGGCAACCAATCCGGAAATCCCGCATTCAATCCAAACGCACCTGCTTACAATCCGAACGCACCCGCATTCAATCCCAACTCACCTGCTTACAATCCAAGCACTTCTACATTCGATCCAAATGGTCCTGCATACATTCCAAACACAACGACATCCAACCCAAACACTATGATGCCCAATACAAGCGCTCCTGCCTACAATCCAAACGCCCCAGCATACAATCCGAACCTACCTGCGAACACGACGAGTGCTCCCACTTACAGTTCGAATGTCCCTGCATACAATCCAAACGCACCAACTATTCCAAATCCACCGACCTTTAAACCAAGCACGCCC
>PLZS01000044.1 GCA_003153555.1 Candidatus Melainabacteria bacterium
ATGCCGCGACATGGAGATCCGCCGGGCATAGTGGATTTGTGCGTGGCGAAGATGCCGCAACATGGAGATCCACCGCCTAAATACGATCTGTGTGTTTCGACATTGCCGGAGACTTGGCGCAACGTTAGGGATTGATGCATAATAATGCACTAAATACGTAACAGCAGTCGACAAAAAATGCCGAGCGAATTTCTTAGACTAAAATCTGATATGCCAGTTTTGGGAATCGGCATCGGATTGCGCGGTGAGATTTGCGATCAGATTGTTGCCAATCGGAAGTCGATCGATTTTCTCGAGTTTACGCCCGAGAATTATAGAGGTAACAGTGCCACCATTAACTGGTTAGACCGATTTGCCGAGCGCTTTACACTTGTGTCTCACAGTGTAAGTCTTTCAATTGGCAGCATCGATCCATTGGATCGAGCATTGCTCAACACAACGCAGTCTTTTAGTAAACAATTCGGACTGCGGTGGTGGAGCGATCATCTGTGCTTTACGGGCGTGGATGGGGAAACGGGAAATGACCTATTCCCTCTGCCGTGGACAGATGAAACGATAAAGCACGTTGCCAATCGAATTAAGGAAGCGCAGCAGTTTGTCGAACTTCCGCTTATCCTAGAAAATATTCCCTTCTATACTCGCATGCCGAAAGGAGATTTCAGTGAAGCTGAATTTATCGCTCGTACGCTTGAGGAAGCGGACTGCGGGATGTTGCTTGACTTGAACAATCTCTATGTCAATTCGATAAATCACGGATTTGATCCAAAACAGTTTCTAGATTGCATTCCGCTGGAGCGCGTAGTTCAAATACATCTCGCCGGTCCTGGCACTTACGGCAAGCGCACCATTGATACGCATGGAACGCCGGTACCCGAGCCGGTGTTCGGATTGCTGGACTACGTCTTGTCGAAGCAAACGCAAGTCAAAGCTGTGATGATTGAGCGAGACCAATTCTTCCCGTGCTTTGATGAACTGTTGAACGAACTCAATCATGTTAGGGAGATTTGGAATAAATATTCTGAGCCGAATACGGCTTACACTTCGACGAGTGCGGCAGATTCCAGACCCGCTGCGGAAGCATTCGGCGTGCCAACGGCTGCAGTTGCAGAACTCGCCTCTCTTCCGCTCGCCCGGCCTGTGATCATCCAATCCGGTAATGAAACAAGTGGCAGTGTCTCATTTGATAATGGTGTCACGGCGGGCAGCGCTGGAGTTTTTGATGATGTTATATGTGGTGGTGTCACTGAAGGAGGTGGCACTGCGCCAGTCCCTCATGTTTCTGCAGTCGATGATTCCATTCGATTAATCGATTTAGCTCAATATCAACGCCGTTGGTTCGAACTCTGGACAGAAATAAAGGGTGCCGATCCGTGGACCGTAGATGACGCCGCCTACAAGCCCAGCTTCGCCCACACACCATCTGGTATTGACGGATTTGACCTCAGAGCTCTCAGTCTTTATGCCTGGATGCGGGACAGCAATAGGGACTCTCTGATGCGTAATGTTTTTCCAGCATGCTTCAAGCTGATGGAAAAAGACTGGGAAACGATCCTCTCGGAATATTTTTACGAATTTCGTCCTCATTACCAGAACAACAGAGACATCGGCGATCGCTTTCCAGAATTTTTGAGAAGCCACTGCGCACAGTACCAAAGAGATCATGCTTTTCTGTACGAATTAGCAGATTTTGAGCTGTCGAAACAGTCTGCTGTGCGTTCACACAAACTGACCGAGTTCTGTGGCGAGGTTTATCTGGGCAGCGTTGAGCAAATCAAAGAATGTCGTCCTCTCGTCAATCCTGAATTGCAAATTAAGAGTTTCAGCTATCCGGTGGTTGAGATTGCCTCGGCATTGAAGGATGGGAAATCCTACGGAGCTTCGGCTCTTGATGCACCTCTTTTGTTGGGAATTCTTCCTCAAAGTTGGAAATCGAAAGTGGTGCGATTGAGTGACCTAAGTGTGAGATTCGTAAACTACGCCAAATCGGGCAGCACCTCATACTCTCAGTTGATAGCCGCTTGTATGACCGGGCAACAAAGAAACTCTGCTGAAGATATTGCTAGGTTTATACAACTTTTGCAGACGTTGCACGACGAGAAGATATTTATCGGTTGTGTGCCGATACAGCAGGCGCCGCAAACCTGGTCCGGCTACTATGAGGCAGTGGCGGACGCGGCACCACATCAAACTTTGGTGCAGGTTCTTCGGATGATAAAGGATGCGGGCCAAACGCCTGGACTTGCAATTGATCTTGGCTGCGGAGCCGGGCGCGACGCATGCCAATTGCTCAAATCTGGTTGGCACGTGTTTGCCGTGGACAGCTGCGAAGATGCGCTCAGCCGCCTGAGCGCATCTGCGAATGAAAACGGTTGGCAGCCTGAACAGCTAAGTACCTATGTTGGCAAAATGGAAGACGCTCTTCTTCCTGATTCGGATTTGATTAATGCGGGAGTTTCGTTGCCCTTTTGTGCTCCGCAGAAGTTTGCTGTTCTTTGGCAAAATATTTGTCACGCACTTAAACCTGGCGGCAGATTTAGCGGACATTTCTTCGGAATGGATGACGATTGGGCCGTAAACAAAGCAATGAGTTTTCAGACTGCGTCAGAGGTTGAGCAACTCTTTCAAGGTTTTGCAATCGAATGGTTCAACGAATTCGTAGGTCCCGTTCCTATCGTACCTTCTGGTACTAGACATGGACAAATCTTTGAAGTGGTGGCGCGAAAACTTTGAGGTTGATGGGTCTATTTCTCAGTCTTTGCTTCGATCGTTTCTGCACGCGAATCCATGGAATCTGCCTCGGTTGTCTTACCCATTTTTCGCAAAAGAATTGCGTAATTTCTGAGACTGGCGGCTACTCTTGCATCTGAGGCGCCATAAGTCTGTTCGCGCAGTGCTAGCGAACGCTTATACAGTGCCTCCGACTCGGGAAGTTTGCCTTCATCTCTATAGAGCTTCGCCAAGTTGTTTAAGCTGTTAGCTAATTCGCCCGGTCGCTGTGTTGCGTATTTTTCTTCTATGTTGATCGCTTCTTTAAACGCTGGTTCTGCCTCGGTCAGCTTTCCTTGCTCGCGATAAAGAAGCGCTAAGTCACTTTGATTGGTGGCAACTTCAGGATGTTCTGGTCCGAGAGCTTTTGTGCGAATGGCCAGTGTTTTTTTAAGCAACACTTCTGCATCTGCGAACTTACCTTGCTGCCGGTAAAGCTCTTCCAAGTTGTTCAAAGCAATTGCCAGATTCGGATCGTCTGGTCCCAGATTCTTCTCTGTGATTTCGACTACCCGTTTCATAACCGGCTCTGCTTCAGCATCTTTTCCCTGTATGTTGTAGACCAGAGAAAGATTGGTCAAGGTCGGAGCAAGGCCATAGTCGTTCGGACCATGCAGTTTCTCTTCCAACACTATGGTACGCTTATATGTCACTTCAGCGTCCGCGTACTTGCTTTCTTCTTTGTACACAGTCGCCAGATTGTTGAGCGCAGTCACCACAGCTGGTGACTCAGGATCAACCTTCTCTACACTAGCCAACGCTCTTTTAAGCAGTGGTTCAGCTTCTTCAAATCGTCCTTCCTCTCTATATACACGAGCAAGATTGTTTAAGCTGGCTGCAACTTCCTGGCTTTCGGCTCCATAAGTTTTTTCGCGAATTTTCAGAGCTCGTTCATATAAAACCTGAGCTTCCTTTATTTTATTCTGCTCTCGATAAACTACCGCCAAATTGTTTAGCGCAACTGCCACTGATGGATTATCTGGTCCGCTCAATTTCTCTACAATGGCTAGAACTCTCACTAATAGTGGTTCTGCCTCTGCGTTTTTAGCCGTATCTCGGTAAATGGCAGCGAGCGAATTCAAATTTTTTGCCATGTCACCATTCTCAGGACCTTTCGCACTTTCTCTGATTGCAAGCGCTCGTTTATAGGTCGTCAGCGCGGTATCGACATCTCCATTGGCGCGATAGAAATGTGCCAGGTTGTCCAAGATTGGCAGCACCGCAGCGTCATTATGTCCAACAGCGGCTTCTTTTGCATCGAGAGCTTTCTTGTAAGTTTCTAGTGCTTCCGTTTTCTTTCCTTGTGCTTCATAAGTCAGCGCCAGTCCATTTAAAGCTGAGCCAAGGCGCGTGTCGTTTGGTCCAGCTGCTTTGGCTTTCGCCAATGCTTGAGAAAATAATTCTTCTGCGTGTTTGAAATCTTTTGTTTTATAGGCAGCATCAGCTGCTTCGATCGTTTGATTTAAATCCGTTGGTTGTGCTGTTGCTGCGAGCGAGTGGACGTTTAACAGCAAACAAATGGCAACTGGGATAGTAAACTTGGGTTTCATGGCAAGACCTTACATTAGCTCGCCACAGTCTATCAAGCGCCCGAACATAGGCACAACCTGTATCATTTTAACCAGGTTGCTAATGAAGGAAAATGGCATGGTGTGACAGTAACTGTGTGCATATTAACAGCACTTCTCATTGTTACGCTTTTGCCGCACGTAGTCGTCTGTTCTATTGTAAAGAGCCGTTTTGTCCTGAATTGCTCAGCTGCAAGCCTATCCGGTTTCCCGGCACACTAGGTTCGTTCTGAAGCTCAAAAATGGATTATTATTGATAGTTGGCACGTTTTAACAGGCAACACATTGACTATGCGCACCTTACACGTCTTGTCATTTACTTTCGCCCTGTGGCTTGCGTTCATGCCCGGCGCGAATTCTCAAAATCCAAAGTTGCAATTGCAAGTCCGGCGTGACGACGCCTTGCGTTTGACGAAACGAGCGCATGAGCTATCGCGTCAAGCCGACGCTTTAGCTAATACAACTAAAGCGAGTCTTTTAGCTGAATCCACTCGAAAAAGTGACAGCGCCTCCAAGAGTGAAATGAACGATAAGCGTTTTGAGCTCGAAGTGCGAAGCTCGGTTGACCATTCAAACGCCGATCATCCCAGGCGAGTGGTCGCACCAGAATCGCAAACTGTTTTAAAGAATTACGCCGAAACAATGGCCCGTTATCGCGTCGCCCTCTCAGCTTACTTGCAACATCGCCAGGAAGTTCAGCAACATGCTGCAGCTTTTCACGCAGCGGCACAACATTCAAATTCAAATTCCCCACCACCAATCATAAGTGTACCCGCGTTTAAACCGCTGGCTGTGCAGACTCAGGATGCGTGTGATGCCTTGCAGCAGGCAGAATCTGAATTGCACACCAGTGAGCTGTATCTATTTCAGGTCGTGCAAATGATGATGAGCAATCGTAAGAATATGAGTGCCACTCAGTACGCGTCGTTATGGGGAGCATCGCAAGAAAAAGCCATTTCGTTTAAGCAGAATGCTGGTCGGTTCGATCAGGGTGTAGTTGCAAAACAAGAAAGTACTCAGAGCCTAATGCATGGCAAGATGCAGGAAGCTATGCGTGATGGTGATTATGTCTTAAGTCAGAAGGTTTATGGTGAGCAACAAAGAAGTTCAATGCTTTTAAATCAAGAAGTGAAACGTGCCACCACTCACTCAGCCTTAGCGATGCAATTTCTCAACCAATTGCAAACGCTTAGCCCTTATGCTTCTGAGCCCAGCCAATCAGCTAACAACGATCAGGATCCCGCTCAATTTGCCCTCGACGACCAGAGTCTGGCGCAAGAGTTCGAACAAGTGCAGCTTCTCTACAAACAAGTAGAAGAAGCCTCTCCAAAATTTCACTGATCTTACTTCGCCTTCTTCAAGTCTGCCATCACTCTTGGTGTCTGCTTACCATCAAGCCTCTGATAGACCTTGGCTCGTTCAGCATAACCACCGGTATATTTGGGGTTCAGTGAAACGACTTTGTTGTAATCACTGAGAGATTCGTCCGGTTGATTCGCTTTCAGGTAAGCGTGGCCTCTGAGTTCAAAAAAGTCATAACTATTCGGGTATTTGTCGCAAAGCACTGTGTAATCTGCGATTGCCTTTTTAAAATCCTTAAGCGATTCGTAAGCAATGCCTCTCTGAACATATGGCCATGAGAGATCCGGTTCAATCTCGATTATCTTTGTATAGTCCGCAACTGCTTGTTTATGTTGGCCTTGCTCCTCTTCTAGCTTGGCTTTGGAGCCCATGGCATTAGTGTCTTTGGGATTGAACTCAAATGCCTTTGCAAAATCCGCCAGGGCTTTGGGGTACTGCTTCACGCTTACGTAAGCGTGACCTCTATCTTCAAACGCATCTGCATAGTCCGGCTTAAGGCGGATCGCAGTATTCAAATCCTGCAAACCTTTGGGAAAGTTATCCACCCACATTTCAGTTTTACTGCGCAAAAAGTAAGCAACTGGGTCGTTCGGATTAAGTGCAATTGAGCGGTTAAGGTACACAAGTGCTTTGTCTTGCAATTCGGAATCTATGAGTTTGCCACCCATGTCGCAGCACTTTTTTGCCTCGTCTGTTTTTTGACTTGCAGTCATTCCCTTAGCGAGAGGCGGCAACTTGACTGGCGCGTTAGCGGCTGCGGTGATAGTTTTGATGCGCGCTCTCAATTTTTTAGCTTCATCTTTCCTGCCCACTTTGTCCAAAAATTTTGCTTGTTCCTCTAGCGGATAACAGAGCATCATCTCGTTCAGCCCTGCGTTTTCCTTCACGCTAGCGAACTGATCTTTGAATTGCTGCTCGGCGAGATCATTTTTGCCCCAATTGGCATAGAACCAGCCGAGTGTATTTTGTTGCCCCGACAAATCCAGACCAAGTTCCTTTCGTTCAGAGAGAATTTTTTTGTATATAGCTTCCGCCTGTTCGAACTTATGCTTTTTGCTAAGTTGCTCGGCTTGTTGCGTCTGCTCCATCCACTTGCCGCTCTTGATTTTGATTTCCTCCAGTTGTGCGGGCGTCTGGGTATCGGAAGCAAAGCCAGCTGAGACAGAGAGGCAAAGAGAGACTATAAGTGCAGCAGAAATGACTTTCACGATGGTTCTTCCTTGTATTGTGACCATAGGATCTACAGCCAACCTGATGAAATTTAGCGGTGGAGGGTACATTTTAGGTGAATGGCAAGCATTACCGCGGTCCCTAAACAGACTATTAACTGTTGCTTTTAGGCACATGGCAACTTCGCAATCAGACAAGCTAGTTTCAGGTCAGTATTGAAATTGGAGCGAGAAATGTTTAACCGTGTTTTGATTTTATCGGCTACTTCAGGCGCAGGACACATTCGCGCCGCTCAGGCTGTTGAGAAAGCCTTCATAGAATCGGGTGCGGCTCGTGAAGTAAGGCACGTCGATTCTCTTGAGTACACAACCTACGTCGTGCGCAATCTCTATTCTAAGACTTACATCGATATGGTAAACAAGGCGCCTGACTTGCTAGGCTGGCTGTACGATGCGTCAGACAAGCCGTGGAAGAACGAACGCCGGCGACTCGCTTTCGATAAACTCAACACTCGCCCCCTGGTGCGAATGATCAATGATTACAAGCCGGAGATTGTTATTTGCACACATTTTCTGCCGGCCGAAATCATTTCATGGTTGCTGTGCCGAAAGAAAATCCATACAAAGCACGTGATCGTCGTCACCGATTTTGATGCCCATGCAATGTGGTTATGCCGCCACTACGATCAGTATTTTGCGGCTTTGGACGAGACCAAAGAACATCTCGTCAGCATGGGCGTTTCGAGAGACAAGGTGAGCGTATCTGGTATTCCGATAGATCCAATTTTCGCCGAGCCTAAGAATAAGATAGCAATGCGAAAAAAATACGGATTGGATTTAGAGCGTCCGACAATTCTTGTATCAGCGGGTGGATTTGGTGTGGGTCCAATGGAAGATCTACTTGACTCATTGCGGCAACTCCAGCATCCTGCCCAGGTTATAGCAATGTGCGGACGCAATAAAAATTTGAAAGATAAATTGGATGAACAAGCGAAAACGGAAAAGAGTAATCTGCTCATCAAGGCTGTTGGTTACACAACCGATATGGATGAGTATATGGCGGCATCAGATATGGTGCTTGGGAAGCCGGGTGGATTAACAACTGCCGAAGCCCTATCCAAGGGGCTTGTGTTCGTGATCGTTAATCCTATTCCAGGACAAGAAGAACGCAATTCTGATCACTTACTTGAAGAGGGCGTGGCGATCAGATGTAATAATCTGCCGGCACTCTCATTCAAAATTGATAAGTTGCTGGACGATCCAGAACGGATGCAAAAAATGCATGAAGCCGCACTTCACCTGGCTCGACCGAGGGCGGCAGAAGCGTTGGTATACCGGTTGCTCGCCTTGCAGGCAGCATCAAACTTTTCTGCTGCTTTTCAGAATGACCCAAATCACTTGTGTAAATCGCCACGACTCTCCAAAATCTGGAAGACAGGCGGCGCCCTCGTCCTCGACGGCAGGCTAAAGTTCGCGCGTAGACTGCTTCGCAGCTAGCTACGGTGATTCAGCTCTACGATTTAGGAAGGATGCCTGACTACTGATCGAGTCTATCGTCTTCATCTGGCTGCGTTTGTATTTTCCATTAGACATCATGTATCTAGCTTTTACAGAATCGTTTAAATAAACGTGCAAGATGTCTTCTCTGATGTGCCGAGCCAGCCTGGGATCCTCGACTGGAAAGAGTACTTCCACCCGTCTATCTAAGTTGCGAGGCATCAGGTCGGCGCTGCCTAGAAAAATCTGTTCTGCGCCACCATTTCTGAAGTAGAAGATGCGGCTGTGCTCTAAAAATCGTCCAACTACGCTGGTGACGTTGATGTTCTCACTGATGCCCTTGATTTGGGGAAGCAAGCAGCAGACTCCACGAACAATCAAGTCAATGATCACACCGGCTTGTGATGCCTCATAGAGCAGCTTGATGATCTGGTCATCAACTAGGGCATTGAATTTGAATATCAAATGTCCCTGTTCACCGTTGCGCTGGTGCTCGATTTCTCTCTTAATTAAAGCTACCAAACGCTCGCGTAAATTAATTGGTGCCACCAATAATTTTCTGTAATCGCGCTTTGCTGAATATCCTGTCAAATAGTTGAACAAGTCTGTGACGTCTGAACCAATTTCGTCGTCACAAGTCAACAAGCCAATATCTGTGTACAGGTGGGCGGTGACTGGATTGTAGTTGCCGGTGCCGAGGTGCACGTAGCGGCGAATCGATTCACCTTCTTTGCGAACCACTAACGCTACCTTGCTGTGGATTTTCAGACCTTGCAAGCCGTAAACAATATGAACGCCTTCGCGTTCCAACGCCTTTGCCCATTCAATATTACTTTCTTCATCAAATCTTGCTTTCAGCTCAACAAGCACGGCGACTTGCTTTCCGTTTGACATCGCTTCAAGTAAAGCTTCGACAACCGGCGAATTTTTGCCGACTCGATACAAAGTCATTTTAATTGCCAGCACTGAAGGATCTTTTGCTGCAACATTTAAGAAATTGATCACCGGTTGGAAAGAATCGAACGGATGATGTAAGAGAATGTCTCTGCGTCTGATTGCCGAAAAGGTATCTTCTTCCTGCAAATCTGGATTAAGGACGGCCGGTATGTGTGGCAGGAACGGGACATCTTTCAGATCAGGCCGGTCGAGCGACGAAATATATTTCAAGCTGCTAAGCGGGAAGCGACCTTGAATTTGATAAACATCGGTGGCATCGATTTCGAGATTGCTCATCAAGATTTCGAGAATTCTGTCAGGGGTCGATTCGTCCACAGTCAGTTTGACGACGTCGCCAAATCGACGCTGACGAATTCCTTCTTCCGTTGTTTCGAGTAGATCTTCCGCTTCCCATTCTTGTATTTCGACCTCCGCATCACGGGTAACGTGAAACGGATGAAATTCAAGAACTTGCATACCGGGGAAAAGTGCTTGCAGATGGGCACTGATCAACTCATCGAGCCACATGTAAGACTGCGGTCGAACCGACGACGGTATACGATTCGCCATCAAAGATGGTTTATCAACCGAAATAAGTTGAGGCAAACTATCTGGAATTTTTACACGTGCAAATCGTTCCTCACCCTTGGTGTCTCGGATCAGTACGGCAAGATTCAAACTCAAATTGGAAATATGAGGGAAAGGATGTCCCGGATCAAACGCCAGTGGCGTCAGCACTGGAAAAATGTTTTGCAAGAAGTATGCTTGCATTTCGATGCGCTGGTCGTCGGTCAAATCCGGATATTCCAAGATTCGAACTTCTGCTCGTTCAAGCTCAGGCATCAAATTTTCGCGCAAATAATCGTGCGCTTCGTTCATTAACTTGGTTACTTCAGTTTTCACTGCCTTGAGTTGATCACTGGGAAGTAGTCCATCTGGACCAGCACTTACCGTGCCTGACTCTATCTGGCGTTTTAACCCAGCAACGCGCACCATGAAGAACTCATCCATGTTGGATCCGACTATGGATAAGAACTTGAAGCGTTCAAGCAGCGGATTGCCAGGGTCTTGCGTTTCTTCAAGCACGCGCCATTGGAACTCAAGCAGACTAAGTTCTCGGTTGAAATAAAGGCTTGGGTCATCTAAAGAAGGCAATACAGCGGCTTCAGCCTCAGATGAGGCTAGATTATTCGGGCTGGTTGTAATCACATGCGCGAGTTCATTCTCGGCGGTCTTGGAAGTGTGTTGCGAAACCATAGTCTAGATTGTCCACCTGATAAGCCTCAATTGGCAACCCCTTGGAATTAAGTTAAACACCACTGTCACTGGCCAAATTAAACAAACTCAGCTGCAGAGCATCGTTTTGAACAGTTTCTTGCCTTGCTAGATCAAATTCTGATTGCACTTGACTACCGGCTCGGATGTGCAGCAAGTCCACGTTTTGTTCTCTCAGAGCAGGCCCGATCAAGTGTCGTCTGTGACAATTGGATGGATTTTCCTCCCCACACATCAAGGCTATCGTATGGCCGCGCGTCCCTCTGACTAACCTAGCTATACCCTCTTGAAAGGTTGCAGACTTTGCGACCTTGGCGTATACGAGCTTGCCCTCCTGATCATAAAAATCTGGATTCTTAGGCATGCCACCCAGCTCCTTGCCGAGATACAGGTATTTGATTGAAGCTTCCCTGAGCGGAGCTTGGATGGCGTCGAAATTAAAATGAGTGACAAATTTACTGAATGGATGTGACCGAATATCCACCACAACCTGGATGCTGTGCTGATTCAGCAGTGAAATGAACTTGTCTATCGGGATGTTTGAATGACCGATTGAGTACAAGCGATGGAATAATGCGTCTTCGCCCATAACTAATTAAGTTAACATATCCTAGGATAGCCTATCCGAGGAGTGCCTATGCAGCAAGCTGCTCGGCTACTGCAGCGAAGCTGCTCGGCTGCTGCACCCCTGAGGGTTGCATCCGAAATACTGTAGATACGTTGGTTCTTGCGGCACGGAATGTTCCGATGACTTACACGGATTTGTTGAATCTTGCAGGGATAATGCTGTCGCTTGATGGCTGGGTTCTGGCCACATACATGTTTCTTGCTGCACTGATCGCCGCCGCCATGGGGCTGAAAACAAAACCTGGGGAATTTTTCTTTCTGTGGTTTTTGGGTTTGATCCTGGCATTTCTGGGACCAGGTTATTCCGATACCGTGATACAGGCGCGTTTTCCATATGTCTTCATTTTTTGTTTCGGCATTGTCGGCGTCGGTTTCGCGATTGGGGGATTCATTGCAATTTGCTTTGCTCCTTCAATTTTTGCTTTTCTGTTCAAGACATCAGGTAGACGCTGGTTGCTTGCAGCCAATCTGGCGATGGTTTTTCCCTTTGGTCCGGTCATTCTTTTTTATTTTGCGTTGAGAGATTACAAGAAATCACTTGCCACTATTAATGGTGCTCCGCTTGCTCAGGCGTCTAATATCAACCCGCAGTCAGCGAATCTCACGACTCCAACTCCAGAAACCGCTGTTGAGAGTGGCGTCAAGGAGATCGAACCTGATCATTCCGCAACCGCAACTGAAACCGAGCAGCCTAGTGACTTTGAAAAATCCCCCTGACGGAGACAACAAGTGCAGATAATCTACTTCTTGCTGGCCATTGGCGCGGGTTCCATGTCTACGTTGCAAGCTGGAGTTAACTCACAGCTGAAGTTAACTCACAGCTGAAGTTAACAGTGGGACCTCTGTGGGCGGTTTGCGTGTCGCTCGCTGTAAGCGTAGTTGTCACTGCTCTTGTGCTATTGGTTGTCAGAGCGCCCATTCCAGACCGCACGTTGGTCGCAAGCGCGCCTCCCTGGGTCTGGACTGGTGGCATATTCGGTATCATTTTTGTGCTGGCCGGGACGGTTCTGGCCCCAAAACTTGGTGCCAGTCCTTACACTGCCGCGATTATCGCCGGGCAACTAATTTGTTCGGTATTACTTGACCAGTTCGGAATTGTAGGATTTGCGAAACATTCAATTAATCTGGAAAGATTATTGGGAATAATGCTATTAACCGCAGGAGTTCTGTTGATTCGGCGATCCTGATCGCGAATCTCTCAGCTGCTGGGGCTTATCGGCTTTCTTTTGACATCTGCGTCTATTTATGACATAATTTCGTAGATTGTTCATCAACGCCGATTCATGGGCGACGATTGGACGACCTGCGATACCTGTGCTTGATGCCGGGTAGCCAGAGTGCAGGGGGCTTTGATCAGAGCCAATACACCAACAAAGAAAATCGGCTATTGAGCCTGTTGAACCAAGGATTAAACATTGACAACATTTATCGAGCTTGGGTTATCCAAGCCATGTGTGCTTGCGCTTGCGCTGGCCGGAATCACTGAACCTACTGAAATACAAGAAAAGACTATCCCACTCATACTTGCTGGTCGCGACGTTATGGCTTCAGCCCAGACGGGATCAGGCAAAACAGCTGCTTATGCGCTGCCGATAATCGAATGTCTGGAACAACCTGAACAGAAGCCCCGCGCCCTTGTTCTAGTTCCGACACGAGAACTGGCATTGCAAGTTATGGATCAGTTCACAAGATTCAGCAAGCATTGTCAGCTGACGGCTGTCACTTTATATGGTGGCACTGGTTATGAGACACAGACGAGAGCTTTGAAGCGAGGCGTTGATATCATCGTTGCCACGCCAGGCAGACTCTACGACCACATTGAACGCAAAAACTGTGATTTGTCCCAAATCGAACTATTCGTTTTGGACGAAGCTGATCGCTTGCTCGACATGGGCTTCATGCCTCAAGTTCGAAAAATCATCAGCAGGGTGAGCAAAGAAAGACAAACGCTGATGTTCTCCGCGACCATTGATAGTCGTATTGAGCGCATCGCAGGGGATTTCATGGATGACCCAACCACGGTTCGCGTCAATCCAACACAAGTCGAGCCAAAGGAAATTGCTCAGCAAGTAATGCACGTCACAGAGTTTTCGAAAGATGCTTTGTTGGCTCAATTAATCGCTGAACACAATATGACCTCCGCTCTCGTGTTCACAAGAACACGCAGAAGAGCGACCTGGGTTACCGACAGATTGCGTGATGCTGGAGTTAACGCTGAAGAAATTCACAGCGATATCAGCCAAAGTCAAAGAGAGCGCACACTGGAAAAATTCAGAGAAGGCAAATTTCCAATACTTGTAGCTACCGACGTTGCCGCTCGCGGCTTAGACGTTCCGGCAATCAGTCACGTTATCAACTATGATTTGCCTGATTCACCAGATGACTACGTTCACCGCATCGGCAGAACCGGTCGGGCTGGACGAGCAGGTGTTGCGTTCTCATTCGTAAGCGATGAGCAACGTCACCTCGTTCGTGACATTGAAAAACGTATCGGCAAAACTTTGGATCCAGATGCACAATCCCGCAGAGTGGTGCCAGGTCCTCGCTTGAGCAAACCGAGACGCCGTCGCGTTATGTAAGAGTAATTCGAAAGCTTAGAAACGTCGCCTTCACGGCGACGCTTTTTTGTCGATTACTTGGCTAAACCTGCCATATTGTGCGACTTCAAATACTCGTTCAACGATGAGGCTAGATCGATACCTTGTTTCGTCGATAGCGGCTCAAACTCGGACGTTCTAGTGTATTGGCTGAGCAGCTTACCATCCTTCTGCGGAACTCCCTGGTAGCTGAATACTCGATTGGAACTGATGGCATCCATTCTATTGTTGCTACCCACCAAGGCGTAATGAGCGAGTGATTCCTGTTGGAAAATATCAGCCATTTCTCGGCCAGTCGTTTCTTTGACTATGTAATGTGTTCTGGTGGCTAACTTCTCTGGAGTCGCTTCCAGAATCTTCAAATTGACGATAATAAAGGCAACGGATTTTCCCTGTGAGACACCATCACGTTCAGAGGGCACGAAATTGGCATGCCAAACGTTTCCTTGACTATCTGTTTGGTGTCCCCAGGTCACGGTCATATGATCTTCGATGAACTCGTTCATCGGTGTCGTAATGCCAGATCTAAGATCGGTAACGCTTTGAGTAATGTCGCCTTTTTTAGTCCATTTACCTGCCATCCATTTTGGAATTGGAAACCACTCTACTGCAGGATTCTGCAGTGTGGCAGGCGAAGCTGATACACCAACATTGGGGTCCACCGCCTGCGGTGTCGCTTGTTGCGGCACCAAACTTGGTTGCTGCTGCTGCATAGGCTGACTTGGATAGTGCTGATCTGCCGGCGCTAAAAAATCCGAGTGATTGACACCACCATATAGGGTGGCGCCTGAGCCCTTCTGCCCGCTCAATGCGATTAAGCCAATTGCGATCAGGCTGACCACAATTCTTTGTTTGCCAGTGGTTGATCTCATTTCTTCGCCTTCTTACTATCCTTTTCCAGTTGCTTAGCGCGTTTTGAGGCATCCTTAGCAGCCTTTTCGGCAGCCGCTTTGGCGGCAGCGGCTTTTTCTTGCTCAGCAGCGACTCGGTCCAAATAGTATTGATAGTTGCCATGATAAACAACAAAATGGTTGTTACGGATTTCGACTATTTTGGTGGCAACTTGAGAGATGAAATATCTGTCGTGCGAAACGATAATGGCAGTGCCATCGAATTCTCGCAGGGCTTCTTCCAATGTTTCTTTAGCCGGAATGTCGAGGTGATTCGTAGGTTCGTCGAGAAGCAGAAAGTTGTTGGCACCAAGTAACATTTGTGCCATCGCCAGTCTCGCTTTCTCGCCACCACTGAGCGATTCCACTTTCTTGTAGACGCTGTCGCCTGAGAAAAGAAACTTGCCCAACAATCCCCTTATCTCTGTAGTCTTCCAATCTGGCACCTGTTCAGCGATTGTTTGAAGGGCAGTTTTGGACAAATCTAGCGCTTCTGCTTGATTCTGTTCGAAGTAAGCCATTTTGATATTGTGATCGCCAATGGTGACAAATCCGTCTGTCGGCTTTTCTTTTCCCGCTACCAAACGCAGAAATGTTGATTTACCGCTGCCATTTGGGCCAAGTATCGCGATTTTGTCTCCGCGCTCAACATGCAGATTGGCGTCCATAAAGATGATGTTGTCGTCATAAACGTGCATCAAGTTCTTTATACTTGCTACATTGCGCCCGCTGCGAGTCGATGCAGGAAATTTGAAATTAAGAGTTTTCTCTTCACTATCTGGCTCGTCGACTAATTCGATTTTGTCTAACTGTTTTTCTCTACTTTTAGCTTGTGTGCTTCGTGTCGCGCTTGCTCTGAATCTATCAACGAACTGTTGCTGCCGTTCCATTTCTTTTTGCTGACGCTCGAATGTTGCAAGTTGTGCTTCGCGAGTCATCGCACGCGCTTCAAGATAAGCTGTGTAGTTGCCTAGGTAAACAGTCGCGGTACCGCGCTCCATTTCGATTATGCTTGTGCAGAGACGATCAAGAAAGTATCGGTCATGAGACACAATCACCATTGGTGTTGTCTGTTCACGCAAGTATTTTTCAAGCCATTCGATGGTTTCCAAATCGATATGATTTGTTGGTTCGTCGAGCAGAAGAATGTCCGGTTTGGTCAGCAGCACGCGTCCTAGGTTCATGCGCATTTGCCAGCCGCCACTAAATTCATTAACCTGGCGATCTCCATCTCCGGCGTTAAAACCCATATCGGCGATCATTTTTTCGACTTGCGAATCCATCGCATAGCCATTTTTTGCTTCGAAGCTTCGTTGCAAATCATCCATTCGTTTCAACAAGGAATCCAGTTCGTCTCCCTGCGCAGTTTCCATTTTGTGGTGAACGACCGCAAGCTTGGCCAGAATGTCGTTCAATTCCACGAAAGCGCTCGCAAACGCATGTCTGACTGTGGCGGTTTGCGGAATCTCGAATTCCTGCGTCAGATAGCCAATCCGAAGTTTGTCCGACTTAATCACTCGGCCTGAAGTCGGCTCGACTTCGCCCATGATGATCTTCAATTGAGTGGATTTGCCACCACCATTTGGACCGACCAATCCGGCTCTATCGCCCGGTTTGACTTCCCATGTGACGTCGTTCAATACCTCCCCATGGGGATAGATTTTGCATATGCGCTCTAAACGGATCATTATGTTTCCTGAAACCAGTTGGACTTGAAGGCAAGGCAGACTTGCAACACATCATTTTAACGGTTTTGGTTAATTGTCGCTCGGCTGGAGCTGATTAGGTAAAGCCTGGTTACGTTCGCGGTAGCAGGAACCTCTGTCTGTTTTTGTAGTCTTATAAGCTACATTTAGGAGAAATAACATGACCAAGAAAGCCACCTGGCAGGCACATACAGCACATGGAGAGTTGACGACCTCGGCTAAAAATGACCTGCCCGACTCTGTTTTTGCCTTCAAGGAGAAGCGTAAAGAACCACTGACTGACGCTTCTCATGTTCGCAATGCCCTGGCTAGATTCGACCAGGTCAAGGATGTGACAGACGAGGAGCGAGACCAGGCCTTCGCCAATATCAAGAAAGCGGCCGACCATTTCGGAGTTGACATAGGCGAAAGCCATTGGCGTGAGCTGGGATCGAAGCCGAAAACCAAGTGATCTGCCGCACTACATATGGTGCCTTGACTGACCAGTCATACTGATCAGCGCTGATGATCGACCTGATTACCGTAGATGATCGACCTGACCGTAGAGATGATCCACGATGTCGATAGTCGCTTGATGCGTTGTAATGTGTTGCGCTCTGGTTGAACTAGCAACAGTCAATCTTGACACCATGACATGACTGAAAGACAAGCCTGTGGGCGTGGATAAAAGAATCTAGACCATTGGCGTATAATACTGGCTGTTCCTGTTGTAAGCAGGATCAGTTTTGAGCCTGCCGCGGTTATGCCTTCGCAAAAGCAAGGATTGCCTCGCCCTGAACGCTTGATGTTGGAAACTAGTCGAATAAAGCGAGTAATAAATGAAAAACTATCGGCTCTTCACGCGCACCACACTCCTGGGCGTGTCTTTAGTCATGGCGGCGACCTTCCTGCCAATTGGCGCAGATGCAAAAAAAACAAAGGGTGAAAAGAAGAAGAGCAAGCATGAAGTAACGACCACAACCGCACCAGCTACGTCGTCAGGAGTTGCCGACCAGAAGAGCGATGAGATTATTCACCAGGTTTCCGACTTTTATCTCGGTCTTAAAAGATGGAAAACGAGATTGATTCAAAAACTTGTTGCATCTTCGGAATCCAAAACCGTCGAGCTTCTTTCAGTCGTTGATGTTGGTGTGAAACAACCAAATTTGATCGCTCTGAATTTGAGAGCCGGTATGCCTGGTGGCAGCATGTATTGCGATGGAACAAATGCCTATTTCTACTCGCAAATCTTGAATAAGTATTCTGTCAAGCCGGCTCCAACGGAGCTGGAGAAGCTTTTCGGTGACGCCAGCAGTCGGTATGTGAATGGTCCTTATGCAATGTACTCTTTGCTGCCATCATTGGTCACCAAAGATCCTTATGCTTCGATCATGGCTGGTGTAAAAAAGGCAGAGTATGTCGGTGCCGAGGATGTAGATGGAATCTCTTGCCACCATATTCGGTTCTCTCAAGACAAATTCACCTGGGATCTCTGGGTTGATGCTGGAAAGAACCCGTGGATAGTTAAAGTCTCGCCTGATCTGTTTGCCGACGTGGCAGGCTCACTTCCAAAAACTTTGGGACGGATTGTCGCTCGCAGCACCAAAATGTCTCTGACCTTTCGGTACAAGGACTGGGTTGCTAATCCCAGTCTGAAGGAGAAGTTCTTCAAATTTGTGCCACCACCAGAGTCAACCGAAGCGAAATCTTTTGCTCCAGAAACTGCCGAAGAGAAACCTGAGAAGTCAGAAAAATCCGCGATGATTGGCAAAGAGGCACCCTCATTCAAGGTCACTTTGACAGATGGTAGCCAACTTGATTTCGGCAAACACAAGAACAAAGATGTTGTCGTCTTGGATTTTTGGGCATCATGGTGCCCACCATGCAGGGAAAGTCTTCCGATTGTGACTAGAGTGACGAAGAGCTTTCAAGGCAAGCATGTTGTATTCTATCCAGTTAACGTCGGCGAAGATGTTGAAACCGTCAAAGGCTACTTAACGAAAGCGGGCATAGATGCTGTGGCTGCTTTAGATACTGATAAAAAGGTATCCGGGTTGTATGGCGTAAACGGTATCCCTCAAACAGTCATTATCGACAAAAACGGCATCGTACAATTTCTCGATGTTGGCTACAGCTCTGACATGGAAAAACGGTTGACGGCTGATTTAGATTCGCTAGTACGAAGCAAGTCCGCTAAATAATCCGCGGCGAAATCATGGACCAAGATGACGAAGCATACAACCGGTTGCTGCGCAAAGTCACCTTGCGATTGCTGCCGTTCATGTTTGTTCTGTACATAATCTCGTATTTGGATCGTATCAATATTTCCTTCGCCGGTGCTCCAATGAGCGCTGACCTGCATTTTAACGAGGAAATTTTCGGTTTCGGCGCCGGTATCTTTTTCTTTGGCTACTGTTTGTTTGGGATCCCGAGCAATCTTGCTTTGCAGAAAATCGGTGCACGAAAGTGGATCTCATTCATTATGGTCGTGTGGGGATTTGTTTCTGTGTTCATGGCTTTTGTGCCTAACACTCTTTCGTTTTTTGGAATGCGTTTTCTTTTAGGCGCCGCTGAATCCGGCTTCTTTCCCGGCATGATCTTTTACTTGACCAAGTGGTTTCGGAAACGTGAGCATGGCATGGCTGTAGCTAAGTTTATGAGCGCCATACCGGCAGCCGGAATCTTAGGGGGCTTAATCGCCGCAAAAATTTTGGCAATGCCACCACTTATGGGACTGCCACCATGGAAGTGGTTATTTATCATTACTGGATGCCCAGCGATACTTTTAGGATTGGTTGTCTTATTCTATTTACCTGATGGTCCTCACGATGCGAAATGGTTAAGTGCTGAAGAGAAAACTCTTCTCGAAAGCCGCCTTAGTTCTGACTCTTCAAGCAGAAGTAAAACTCCTGGGCGCGCCGAGTTGTTGGCCACTCTTCTCGATGTGAAGGTTTGGCTGCTGGCTCTTCTTTACTTTTCCTTGACTTTAGGAATGTATGGATTTCAACTTTGGTTGCCGCAAATCATTAATGCCACCTCGCATGGTGGTGACGCGCAGACAGCATTTCTATCGGCTATTCCAGCGGTTTTTCAGGCACTGGGAATGGTTTTGATCGCTAGAAACTCTGACAAAACAGGAGAGCGCCGGTGGCACTTAGCGACCTCCGCGTTGTTAGCGGTGGCTGGATTGGTTCTTGCGTCCACTGTTCAGAACCCTGTGGTATCGCTTGCGGCGCTTTGTCTTACGGCGCTCGGGATATGGGGAACAGTTGGGCCTTTCTGGGCATTGCCAACCGCGTTTTTGAGCGGTGCGTCAGCCGCGGCTGCCATTGCTTTGATCAATTCAGTTGGCAATCTAGGCGGATTTGCTGGTCCATATATTGTTGGTGCGATCAAGCATCACTCGCCAAATTTCGCGGCATCTTTGTTGTTTATGGCAGGCTCGCTTTTGTTCGGGGCGATTCTTGCGGTTTCAATGCCGCGAGCAAAAACAGAGGCTGAGTAGAAGCTATTCATCGATTAAGTCCTTTAGCCCTTGCTCTTTCAAAAACTGCGTGAACAGTGGTTTCAGCGCCAATCCTTTGGAATCGTTGATCGGTTGAAAATCGCTAATTTTCTTCCAGAGCACTTGAGTCTTGATCGTGGTGACTGGTTTTCCTTCGTCATTGAAAACGAGTTTTGTCTGTTCGTCGAGCAAGGCCGAATCGTCGAAAGGAGTCATCGTGTCGATTACTTCTGTTTTGTAGGAGCTGATTATTCGCCCCTTTGCCTTAACTTCAAAGACTGCCATTTTTCCTAGCACCACGACTTCTTTTTGTGTAATTCGCAGCGGATGTGAGTAGAACAAAAAACTGTTTGTCTCGTAGTCCTGCATCTGTCCGTGCGTCCAGACGTTCTCTCTGCAGAAGTTCCAAATCCCCTTTTGTCGATCGAATTGGTGACCAATGGTTTCGCGTCCACGACATTCATAAACGGTCTGATTAGAGTCTTCATTTCCAGAACGGTGGTCTTTCATATATTCGGTTGTCGCTTCTGTGGACTCCCATCTGCCAGCACACCACGACGGAACTCTGTACCAAAATGTTGGCGAGACGCGAGTGTCTTTAAGCAAACGTTCAGTCAATTCTTTGTTGAATAGGCTGCCCTTCCACAAACGCGGATCGAGCGGCCTGACCGATTTGGAAGAGCGAATCTCCCCGAGCGGCATATTTTCTATGCTTGATTCAAACTGCTGCACACTCGCCTGAAGCTTCTCAGCTGCGTTTGCCTTCGGGCAGAGAAGTATCGCCGTGCATAGGATCAGTAAAATCAAATTGGACATTGTTTCAGTCAGTTTGGATAAGTATGCTCGCTAGGACATTAGGATAGCAGCTCAACTTAGATTAAGACGACCCGATGGAACCTCGTTATCACTTAATTGATCTAGAGAGTGGACGCTGTGAAATTTCTCTAGTAGAAGTTCGGTCTCGACAGACTTCGATTTAATGCGCGCCTGCGTAGTATTACGGTCATGCTTTTATGTAGATTTGATATTTGGTTGAGCACTATTTGGGCGTGTTTCAACATTCCGCCTAAGGGACATAAATGTAAACGACATGAGCGTGGTAGCCGTCTCTTGAAAGATCCATGTGGTATCGTCGACTTGTGTGCTACGTTCGAGGAAAGAAATATGTTGACGCCTATTGAGATTATCGAAAATGTCCTGGCTGAATTAAAGAAGTCAGAACTGCATGAAGCGGATAAGGAGCGTCTGACACAAATCGCGAGCCAGTTGACTGATTTCAACCGCGCGCTTCAGCAACGCATTGCTGAGGAAAAGAAACAAGCGAAATAAGAATCCGTATAACACCGCTCAGTCAAGTGATAGCTATTCGAGGTCTAATCTACCTATGACCTGCAAAGAAGTTCTATCACTCATCTTGATGCTTATGCTTTTCCACTTGCCTGGTGCCGCGGCGTCTGAAGTGAGGGAAGAGATGAGTCGAGATTCCGTGAACGATTCTTTGAACCACCGACAAGGCACGAGCAGCTTTGCCATGCAGTGGCAAAAGTCGTTGCCGGTTGACGAACGTGATCCTGGAATTGGTGTCATCGGTGGTACCGAGGCCCGCTCGCTCGTGGGCATGAATGGCAGACTTTATGCGGGGATAGGTTATTGGAGTGATTCGAAAGAGAACGATCCACAGCTGCCGGGCGGGCAGGTGCTGGTGCTCGATTCACCTGCTTCGCGCTGGGAGGTTGCTCTTAGCCTTGATGAGCGAGTCAAGTCCGGTCAGGCAGCTGGAAAGAGGCGGTACTTTGCAATTGCAACGTTGTATGGTGCGACGTTTAGCTCTGATTTCCAGGGCAGACCGCTGGCGAAACCCGCTCATGTGCTGCTCGCAGGAGCTTGGGACAGGTTAGGTCAACTACAAGTCTTTTCGAAGACAGCTGATTCGAAAGAGTGGATTACAAGCGACCTCGCGTCTAGCAGCGTGAGTCGGCATGCGGAAATTCGTAGCTTTGTTGTCTATCGTGACAAAATCACAAACATCGATCATGTCTTTGCTGGTGCCCGTGTCAATAATGAACCTGATGCAACTCGCATTTATCGTGGCGCCTTTGATCCATCTACTGGAAAAATTCGCTGGAATGAAACACCAGAGACTTGGGCTGACGACTCGCCCGATCTGTCTAGGACCACCAGAGCCTCTGGTAGGATCACTGGATTTGCAGAGTGTAATGGCAAGCTGTACGCCTCTGTATACAACATGATTTTTGAGCGGCAGGATGGATCACATCCAAGCTGGAAACTTGTATTTAGCTATGTACCGAAACTACCTTTCGAGGAGGGCAGCAGCGGTTTCCGTGGACTTACAGCAGTTCCAGATCGTGCTGGTGTGCAACAGATGCTGCTTGTCTCACTGGAACATGCACCGTGCTCAATATTTTGCATTGATACCAAAACCTTTCATGCTGTTTCCGAGATCAACGTCAGCGCATTCTTGCAAAGGCAATGGGACACACAAGTAGGTTACGTAATAGCCGGCTACAACGACATGCTTCACTACAAAGATCCAATCACTTCTGAATCGCTCACCTTGATTGGGTTTGAGGCAGCAACTCCCGAGCTCGCCGGCAGATTTCATCAGTTCAATCCTTCCGCTCACTACCTCGTTTGGCACAGCGATGGGCGCTACTCTGTGCGCGAAATTGCAGATCACTCGCTGGATTACCAGCCTGTCCTGGAGTCGGTGAGAAGCATAGTCAATTCTCCTTTCTCTGAAGATCCTCCAGGCACCGTCTATGCTGGTGGCTTTGATGCGAATAAAATACCCGTGCACAATACGGCGTGGATCTATCGAGGCGTACGTGGAAAGGCACCTGCTAAGCCTGTTTCCAAAGGGGAGCTTGACTGACAGTAAGAAGAGTTCTTGGCAGAAATTTCTCAGCGGGTTGACGGAACTACTCCGAATGAAGCACTGAATCTGGTGCTCTGAGCGCGGACAAATCGGCTACGTCGTTCGTCCGACCGATTATGCGTTTGTACGCGATGAGATCCTCTAATGGTTGCACCATGAGTTCAAGTCCCAGAAATTTACGACGCTCCGATTTGCTTAAGTCTGTTGAACAGGGAACTCGAGCACCATCCTTGGTGATCAAATAACAATCTTCTGTCTGATTTATATCAACCTCGATTCCGTCAAAAGACAAGGTCATTAACCGCAAATCGAACTCTTCATTTATAAAATGGTGCGGTGGTTGCATCATCTTGGCTTCGAATAATTTTGCGACCGTCTCAAAATCTGCGGCTCCAATCTCCAAGTCGATGTCGTGAGGTGGCCACGCTGAGCCGTAGACATTTCCGGCAATGCCACCAGTGACCTGATAACGAATGCCGCGAGATTCAAGGTTTTCAATTATGGAAACTAGGATGACTCTATGCCTTTGCCACATTGGACTACCTATCTAATATTCACCAAGTTAAGTCGAGCAGCTTGCGGAGTCGGGCAGCTTGCTGTACAGACCCCACTAGTGTGCATAGACTATCCTAGGATAATTCAACATCAAAATTTTTCCAAATTTGACGCTTGGTTTCAATGATCCTGATCAAAATGACGCACCAATATTCAGATCGATGACTACTCCCTCTGGAGCTGTAGTTAACGCGAAGCTCCGCACCCGAACCGCTTTCAACGCAGCGTTTTTTTCTTTGAATGGTTGAATCTCGCCATCAAAGTTTATAGGAATTCCGTTTTTATCGATAAAATAGTCGGCATTTTGTACCACTTTCTCGATTAAGGCCCATTCTGCATTCCCCAGAATATCACCCGATACATGAGACCAGTCAATCTCTAGCTTATCGGGCACAGGCATTCTGCATGCGACTTTATATTGCACCGTGCTTGCCGCGAGATTTGGTCCTGGCAAAAATTTTGCAATGAGATCACCGTTTCCGTTGACGAAAGTGTGCGCAGACCAGGGCAACGCCGCCCACGAAATGCGCTGCCCAGGTCGAAGTGGATGGAGTTCAAATTTTTCGACGGTGCCGTTGGCGGCAATATCTGAGCACGCACTAAAAGTAAATTTGTCTTTTCCTGTTATTGTGAGTTTGTTCAACGTTGGATTTGAAACGATCACCTGCTGCAGTTTAAACTTGCGGTAGCGCCACTTTCGCCCTTCATAAACAATTTTATTGACTTCGAATATTCGCTTCTTAGGTATATTCCTAACCACAGCGTTTCTCAATTCCGCCGACGGAATAACCAGCCGACAACTCGGCACATCAATGGCGATGCTGTTTTCGTCTGAGTGAAATTTCAATCCCCTGATGGCGGCACGAGCTCCTGTGATTCCAATCGCGTTTTCGTTGCTGCTGATGTTCACATTGAACTTTCCATTTGATTTGATTTTGTGACCAGCATTATTAAACCGCAGATTTCCATCCAATCCCACCAGATTGAACTTGCCGCCCGCACTTTGGTTCAGTCGTGAGTAGATGGATGCGTTCTTGATGGTAACGATTCCGTCCATCGATACTTCGGGTTCTTCTTGTCCTAGACTTCTTGAGTAGGCACAATTGGCTAGCTTGATCTCGCCCTTATCGAATGCCAAATTAGCACCCGGAGCAGATACTTTCGCTCTCGCGGCCGAGAGCAAGCCCCTAGACTTTGTGGGTAGTTTCAGTGAGGTCATATTTCCATTTTTGCTTGCTTCGACGTTCAAATTGATCTCTGCATTGTCCAACTCTAGCTTGCGATGAGCTTTTTCTTCGTCAAGTTCGAAGTGCGGTAGTGTCAGATGCACCGCACACTTGCCTGTATAATTAAAGCTTTTGTCGAAGTGAATAGAGGTAAATTGTATGTTGGACTTAGGTCCAAGTTTTGCGCTGACCGAGGGAAACTGCAGACTTGAGCCTTCTTTTAAATCGAGTTGCGCACTAGCCACATTCGCTGCGCTAATTAACTCAGACAAGGGACGGTCGCCACTTTGTTTAGAGTGGACCAGTAATGAATTTGTAGATCCTTGCAGCGAATTGAGAATGAACGCCACTAACATACGAGCAAAGTCAATATCAGCAGAACCCGCTCCATTGTTCAATTGAATCGTCTGAGGAGCGGGAATGTTCAAGATGGTAATCGGGCGGTTTGTGCTCATGCTGCCGCTTACGTCTTTGGTTGTTAGGTCTGAGGATCCGTTTATTGGCAAAGTGACATCTAACTTGAAAGTGGTATCACCGAGTACCTTTATTGGCAAACCTTGTATTGTGTAATTACCTTCGGTTAAGACTCCGCTAGCTTTGAGCGAGACTCGATCTGCAACTCCCGCCAATTTACGATAAACGGGGTCCGCAATATGTACCCGAAGGTCGAGTGGCCAAGATTCTACTGGTCGAAGACGACAAACTGCTGATTCGTTCGAGGCCGTTGCTTGCCTTGTTGCTAGCTTCTTTTATTTCTTGCTTTTGCAAACGACCATTGTGGTCCGCATCCAATTTGTTGAAATTTTCTTTGGCATCAAATAATGACACTCGCGGCAACGTGCCATCGGACTCAAGCTTTTTTGTCACTGCGCTCATATACGCCTTCGTCTGTGACTCACAGTGGTTGCTGCGGTAGTCTGTAACGTCTTTCATCATGTGATTGAAGGACTGACTATCATTAGTCTTTACCGATTTTTCCAGTTTGGCCGCCGTCTCGTTTGCGCTTCGCTCGGTCGAATTGGTATTGGAGTATTGGTGCTGAAGTGTCATTGATGCAACCTCAAATAAGAGTATGTGGTGATCGCTTTTGAGCTATTTGCGAGGTCACTTATGACTCGCGAGCTCTGTCTGCTCGACTGCATTGTGGGAAGGCAACTTGGTGAACGATGCAATAGTAAGATTCATACGTTGCAAAAACGCTGCAAAAAAATTCCAGGCGCGCCAGCCCGAGCGAACGATAAATTCTCAATGCAGTGGCTGGAAAAGCTCGA
>PLZS01000157.1 GCA_003153555.1 Candidatus Melainabacteria bacterium
AATCCACAGCATATCGGCATCATGGGTTTCAGTCACGGCGCAAGAGTTACGCTAGTCGGCTTAACGGAGTGTCCGGATCTTTTCGCTGCTGGCGTTGTTCACGCAGGTGTTGTCGACTATGCAACCTATATAAAGGACAGCAATCCTACAAGGAAAGCCATTTTCGATCTCAAAATCGAGAACGAAAAAGACAAAGCAAAAGCGATGGAAAATCTTTCACCGATATTTCATCTAAACAGAGTCAAAGCACCAGTTATGGTGCAACAAGGAGCCAATGACGCGCAAGTCCCAGCTTCGCAATCTGATGAACTGGTCCAAGCTTTGAAGAAACAAGGCTCCACAGTTGAATACGTTCAGTTTCCAGACGAAGGACATTGGCTACACAAGTATGCAAACCGAGTTAAGTCAGCAACTGAAATGGTTCGATTCTTAGATTCCTATTTGAATAAATGACCGTAACGCCCTCACTTATGTACGGTCTAGTGTTGCTTTTGGGATGTTTGTTGGGTTATTTGTTGGCTGGGCGATTGAAAAATTAACAGGCTGATAAGCTTGATTTGCAGAAGCGAACACCACAGAGTCATTTTGTTAAATGGTTAAAGAGCATCAGCGGCGTATAATCGTCGTTATGTTTCACTTCTCAGCCGCCCGTGCCGCCTTGTCCGCCTTGCTGTGGACTTGTGCTGCATTGACCCTGAACCTCTGTTAGGCTGAGAAGGGATGATTATTGAAGCGATTTGCACAAAATGAGCGAAATTGGATATAGTCATTGGTTTCGGTCGATAGACGGCGAACCGTTTTCTTCCGAGACCACCAAGGATCAGGCCTTTTTATTTGCATATGGATTACTCGCAATTTGGCTGCTGCTCATTCTCAACTGGTGGTCTGGACCAAGATACGGACAGCTCATGTTCGAAAGCCCAAGGCTGCAAGGGCTCACTGAGCTGTTTTGGCTTCTAATTCCCTGCATCTTTATCGGAATCGCCTTGATTTTTGGTCGGTCCTCGATCAAGATGCTAGCCCTGATCGCGACTTCGGTGCTGGTATTTTTGATCTTCGAATTTTTCGGATTGGGGTTATTAATGGTGACCGGCTGTGCTCTCGATCAGATTTCTACCAACACAGATCCGACAATGGAGATCGTTGAAATAAAGAGATTAAACTCTGGCACTAGCTTGTATGTCTACGACTATAATCCGGGTCCAATGGGACGACCTGCGGGAATTACTTGCACCAAGACAGATGTGGTGCCAGGCGTGCGATGGGTGCATATACTCAAAGTAGTGCGCGACTAACCGGCGGTTCAAGACCCCGACAGACTGATAAGCTTGATTATGGTTCCTTTTGTTCGTTCTAAAACTGACACGAGGCACCACTTTCAGAATTCACCCCATGAATTACCGACTTTTGGGGGACACCACAGACGGTGATCTCAGCCTTTCTTGCATTTTTTGTTCAAGCTCTAATTGCCTCGCTCGAAATTGATTCTCTTGGTCAGCTACTGATCGATCACATTTCAAATCGGACAACTAAAAAGGATCAGCACGAAAACCAGACATATAAGAGCTACAAAGCGACTCTTCATGAACCTAGTGTGACATATAAAGCTTAGTTGTAAAGCCTCACTGCAAGAAAGTAAGGACCCCGTTCTAATCTTTAGCCTGATCGACTGGTTTGGCCACCGGCTTATCGCTTTTATGCGCGACAGGAGCTGCGCTCGCAGGCTTCTTCGGCACTGACTTCTCCTGATGAGTACTCGTCGTTTTCGGAGTCGGTGTCGTCTTGCTAGTTGCCGCTGTCTTGCTCGTCGCCGTTGTCTTGCTTGTCGGCGTAGTAGTGTTCGCTGCCGGCTTACCTTTAGAAGTGGTGCCACCTTTCGTCACAACAGTTTTCTTGACCGTCGTTGTTGCGGTTGTCGGTTTATCGATTTTCACTTTCGGCACAGCGACAGGCTTTACGTAACGTGGGAGATTGGGATCAACAATTAGCACATGGCGACTGTTGAGACCAACCGCGTAACCAATAAACAAACCATTTAGCGCTACCAAACATGCAATCAGGTAAAATTTTGCTCTCACATCAATTACTCTTCGTAAAATGAAGGGTCTGGGTGTCATTCTCCGTTTGACCAGCGTTGCGTTGATAGGTCAATACAACATCAGACGGCTTAAAGTTTTCTTGTATCGTCGGACCAGAAACCAAAGTCAAAGTCAGCTTTTTACTTTCATCTCCCTTGTGGGCATTGAACTTTGCCTCGAGTTCCTGAGCATTGAAGGTCACCGAGTTATCGCCCTTTTTCAACATCCGAGTTATGTCGACGGCCTTGCCTGGAGCAAAAAAGTTGTCGACGTCTTGATCGTTAACATTGACCTTGATCGCATAACCAATGTAATCCGAGCCACTGGAAACGACCCAGTATTTCTTGCCGTGCTTTTTGCTGGCAACAGGTGGTGGCGTCGGAGTGGCAGTTTCCTCGGGTTGCTCTTCTTCGGCAGGATTTTCTACTTTCGGTTCGGAAGTGTGCTTGGGTGTAGTACTCGACACCGCATTTGGTGCTTCACTTTTTGCCCCTGGAGTGCCGGGACCTACGAGTTGCACAGGAGCCATCCTCTGAATAGTGCCAAACCAATAGCCTCCAGCACCAGCAGCGCCAAGTAAAAGCAGCAATAGGCAAAGGTCTCCAAGCGCTCTTAGTATTCCGCCACCGGCTTTAGCGATGGATACTTTTGGCGGCTTTTGGGTCATGTCGTTTTAGCTCCGATGTGTGCACTAGCTTGCATTATAGCCTTACCACTGGCTACATGATTCTAAGCTAAAACACACGACCTTACACCGCTGAAAACCCTGAGAATCAAGCGCTAAGCTACGTGGACGACTCCGCTCGAACATAACGAGACAGAAACATCATTCCTATTAAAAGAATCGAAAGAAGTGCAAGAGCATTTCTCAGTGTAAGAAACTCAGCGACAAACCCGATCACCGGTGGTCCAGCCAAGAGCCCAAAATATCCAACCAGAGCAACTGTCGCAATTGAAGGACCAGGCTCCATATCTGGTGCATTTCCTGCCGCGGTGAAGGCAATTGGCACAATATTGGAAACGCCCAATCCAATTGACGCAAATCCTATCAACGCCAGCAGTGGATTAGAAGGAAAAATTATAAGACACAAACCGGCAAGGGCAAAAATGGAGCCACCGCAGACCATAGCTGCCGAGCCAAATCTTTCGTTCAATTTATCGCCAAGTAATCTGCCCACTGACATTGCTACTGAAAATGAGGCATAACCAAGAGCCGCGAAGCCTGGTTCGGTTTTCAAAGTTTGCCGCAGGAAGACGCCACTCCAATCTCCCATTGCCCCTTCAACGAGAAAACAACAAAACATCATCGTACTCAGGGCGAGCAAATACTGCGAGTTGAATAGTAATTTCAAAGTATCCAAATGAAGCGAGCCGCTTACCTTGGTTCCCGTAGCATCAGCACTGGCTGGAAGCAGCCAATTCTTGCAAGCAAGTCCTGTGACCAGCAACAAAGCGGCGCTAATCGGAAAGTGCACTTCAATGGAGACTTTCATGGACGCCATAACTGCGCCAAAACACGCACCGGCTATGCCTCCGATACTAAACAAAGCGTGAAACGATGACATAATCGATCGACGATAAACCCGCTCAACCGCTACGGCGTGGGCATTCATAGCCACATCCAATGAGCCGGCGAACAGGCCTAGCGCGACCACAGCCAGCGAGAGTAGCAGCAAATTTGGTGCGTAAGCTGGAAACACAAGAGATATACATGTCAGAATCATTGTCCAAACAATTACTGGCCTACTGCCGATGCGAGCAGAAAGTGCGCCAGCAAAAGACATTGCGGCCAGCGCCCCGACCGCCATGCTCAGCAGCGCAATCCCGAGGTTTCCTGAGCTGAGCGTAAGTTTTTCCTGAATGGCTGGAATGCGTGATGCCCATGTGGCTATAGTGGCGCCGTTGATAAAAAACATCATGCCAATGGCGAACCGGGCCATGACCGGCTCAACAGCCTTTGTTTCGATCAGTACGGATTCGGATGACAAACAGCAAGCTTCCCAAAGAAGCTATTCTAACAGATCGAGATTGTGACGTTATTGATCGATCGGTAGCACCACATTCGGTGCATAGATAGCCGCAATTGCGTTACTGAAATAATTAGTTGCCGAAAATATGCTCAAATCCGAAACGTTGGAGAACACCAGATTAACAGCTATGGACAACGCGACGCCCCCGAAAGCACTAGCTGAACCTACATACAAATGAGTTTTGCCGATGTTAGATTTTTGCACAGTCTTAATCAATCCGAATAGCAAGAGTGGGACGCCAATTGCTATGCCAATAACTTCCATCGTATTGGAAATCGCAATCATTAAGCATTGGAAGTTCATTGTGAAGAGTAAAAATACAGCGGGTATCACAGCTAGAAATGCCGGGTTTAGCCTGCGGATAGATTGACGAAGTATAGATGCCGCATTTGCTTGTCTTGGACCGGAAAGCCGCTGATCCACCCATTCATTTATTAGAAAAGCGAGAGCAATGAAAAAAGTCAGGCCGGTCACAAATTGATTTTGAAAGCACCATTCGTAGCCGCTGACGGCTAATAAACCAGAGGAAGCAACCAATCCTTTGAAGAAAGCAACACCAATTCTGAGACCCTTCGATTCGATCAGAAGGTGGTCCAAATTCAGAATGTTTGCAAGGCTCGAAGGAGCTGTCTCGTAAGTTGCTGTTTGTTCGTCTTTTATTTCAATAATAATCATACGCCACCCTGTACTACAGACACGGCTACGCCGAGCCTAAGCAACTAGATACCTGCTGCACCGCAGCTGGCGCAGGAAAAAGACAAGTCAAAACGAAACGTTCGACAGTCAACCTTCAAATTTAGTAAGTGATTCCAAAACTCAAGAAAAGCCCTGAGCACCCTAACTTTATATGACAGCCAGGCAGCTGTCAAGTTGCGGCAATACCATTTTGCAGCTCTTTTGAAAGCGTGGGAATGCAATGCAATCTTTCGATGGATCGGTAAATCGCTTCCTTTATTTTGATCTGCAAACTAACCGATCTCAATTCCATCCCCAGGATCTGAAACTTAATTCCGTCGCTGAAACCGCAAACTCACATCATTTGATATTCAAGAAATCTTCCCCCAAACACCTTATATCCATAGTCGACAATCGCAGTTGTTTAAGACCCTATGAAGATCCACTGATGTTACCAAGGGGAGGTGTAGGATATTTTGCATGTGAGGATAATTTTTACTATGTCTTCAGTTTATCCGCTAAATAACGAACATAAGCTAACTACTCTTGAGGAAGCAAACGAACTTGCGCCTAAACTTCTCTTCCTCCGCAAGCGCCTCACCGCACTTGCACTTGATTCTGTCGTTGTCGGATTTTTGTCACCGACGTTATTAGCGGTAACGACTCTGTGTCTTTCTGCCATGAGCCAAGGCGCTTTTACACTAGATCTGAACCTCAAGATGCTTGCGATTACATTTTTGCTCGGTGCCGTTGATGCCCTCACTGGCGGTGTGTTGATAGCAGTCGTGTTCGGATGGTTTGTTGTGTATCTTTTTACACCGTGGGTTTCGCTCTTCGATACTCGAACCATTTTTTTTGGTGCCGTGTGCGCTATGGTAGCAAACCATTTTTACTACGTTCTCTTTGAAAGATCTCTTTTACAAGCGACACCCGGCAAGCTAGCGATGGGGCTCAAAGTTAGTGGAACCAATGGTGCACCACTAACTCCTCAACAGACAGCTTTTCGACACTCCACGAAGATTTTGTCGACGTTCGCGATCATATTAGCGCCAATAACTCTTGTGATTTTTTGCAATCGCAGACAACTAATTCATGATCGCCTCGCTGGAAGTTTGGTAGATGTGAACGGATCGGTCCTTGTACCCACAAACGCGGTCGAGGCAGGCGTCAACTTAACATCAGCGAGTCTTTCAACGTATCCGGCTAGAGAAAATTGCGCAGGAATTCCTCGAAGAATCGTTTCAGCAGGTATTGATTCTCTTGTTTATTACGTCTGCGAGGGCGTGACGATAGTATCAATTGTATTACTAATGGCGAATTTCCTTCCTCTTAATTTTCACTGGTTTTCCGACCCATTGACTAATGAAGTGTTGGCATTGTTAGTAATAGGCTTAATCGCGTCCCTGCCTGGAATCGCAGTTCCCATGCTAGTCTTCGCAGCTTTTGAATCCAGCAATCTGCAAGCTTCTCCTGGCAAAATGATAACGGGAATGCGAGTTGTAAATGCGGCAGGTGCGAAAACCACCTTCTCGCAAGCTTTTGAAAAACAATGCATTCAAGGATTCATCTACATGAGTTTGTTTCCAACATGCTCGTTTGCTTTGCTGCTGATCGCTTTTCTCAAAGCACCTCCGTTCTGGGCCATGCTTGCGTTCGCAGTTTTTTACTTAGTATACGGCTCGGTGTTATGTTTCACATTCGGAAGCGGGCAAACACTCGTAGATCGATGGTCTCAGCGATACATAGTTCTTGAACAGACATCTCAGAATGAGTCTCTCATTTTAAAAGACAGAGGTGCATTATTATGAAAAGAGTTTTGGCTCTTTTGGGCACAAGCGCTTTCGTTTTAACCGGTCTACTGTTCATGTCCGAGAGCAATCAAAACCCCTTAATTGTCGCACTGCGAATGTCCACAAGAGATGCTGCTTCGCGAAAGGCCCCCTCTAACCAGTGCGCTCGAATGTACGAACAATTTCCCTCTCATCCCGGATTTATAGATACAACAGGCAAAGAAGTAATTCGTACAAAATACGAGGACACAGGAAGTTTTCACGAAGGAAGAGCGTCTTTTCGAAAACGGGATGGATGGGGCTTTATCGATAAACACGGCAAAGAAGTAATCGAACCAAAGTTCTCTCGCGTCCGAGATTTTTCGGAAGGTTTGGCAGCGGTACGAGAAAATAAGTGCTGGGGATTTATAGATAAATCAGGAAATTTTGTCATTAAGCCAACGAACTGGTGTTCCACAACCGACTTCAGATCAGGAATTGCGGTTGTGGGCGTAGGCACCAAGTTTGGCATCATAGATAATGCTGGGCACTTTATCATCCCTGCCGACTTGGCCAGCGTAGAATCAATCGAAGATGGCGCCTACAGGATTTCACGCTCTAAAAAATTTGGTTTTACAGACAAGTTTGGACAAATAACTGTCGAACCAAAATATGATGACGCAAAAGATTTTTCTGAAGGGCTTGCACCAGTGCTCGAGTCAGGGAAATGGGGATACATCGACAAAGTCGGCATGATAGCGATTGCCCCGCGATTTTCGCACGCACAAAGGTTTGCCCACGGCAATGCGGTGGTTGGTGACGGAGCGAAGTTTTATCTGATAGACCGCGAGGGAAGTCGGGTTGGCAAAGCAGATTTTTCATACATGACCGCCATCTTGAAGGATGATGTTAAAGCAAACCTGCAGTACGAAGCTTCCCTTCAAGACTTCACACCGGTGGCATATGGAGCCGGCTGGACATTCATAAACAATCGTACGGGAGCTGAGCTAGGAACTTCTAGATTCGCCTCCGTAGAATCATTCTCTGAGGGTCTAGCTTGCGTCAAAATGTATGACAATCCGAAAGTTGTGATAGCGGCGGCAGCTGAAGCAAAGCGGCTAGCCACCCAGGCTGAGAAAGAAGAGCTTGAGCAGGAAAAAGCTGACGCAATCGAAGCAGCCAAAGAAGCAAAAGAGAATGCGAATTCCTACGATGTTAACACTTCAGAGAATTAACAGCAAAGCGCCCGCGAATATCTCATCCATTTAAGGCATGATGGAGAGGGACCGAAACGATGATGGAAACTCCTCAGCCAGAAGGTGTTGAGGCTAAGGAAAAAGTATTGAGCAGCACATTCATTCCGCTGAGACAAGTGGAGAAAGAAATTTCAATAGGCTTGAGCAAGATAGGTGGAAGTGCCTGCCTGGGGGAGGAACACAAGCAACCGCTTGGTAAAAATGCTCACCCCATGAAACTGCTTGCACAACTGAATTTTGAGCAATTCACTTCACCTGGATCATGGCTACCAGAACAGGGTTTGCTTGCCGTATTTGTAAGTGAAGAGATGCGAACATGCCTGCACAAAGATAGAAACTGCTTCAAAGTTATCTGGCAACCCGATTTGATTACGTCACCAGATTTGGTGCTATCGAAAGAAATTGCCATCGCATTAGAGCAGGACGCACAATCGCCTCTAATCTCAGAGCCGCAAATCGATGCGGCTGCCGAGGCAAACGCAACGACCCTCGAAGCTGAGCAGCCTAGCGACAAATTGCTGAGTGGAAGCTACTTGTTGGGAGACCACCATCCGAGATTGGAGGAGGCTAAGGCAATCAGTGCCTTTTCATGCAACGGAATAACATACAACGAAGCAAGAGCAAAAGACGATTGCTACTCACATCTCATAGTCGAAGCGAACAAGTGGCACTTATTACTAAGACTGTTGGTTGAGGATGGAACAGACTTCCTGCTCATGATTCATCAAGATGACTTGGTAAATGAACGGCTCGACAAGTCATGGCTAATTCGCTTTTATCGGGAATAACATAGATGGGCTTACTTTCGGAATTGAAATCAATGTTTAGCTCGATGACTGTAAAACGCCTACTCCACGTAACACTTATAAGTCTGGCTTCCGCATGCCTCATGCCTGAGGCTCATGCCGATTCGTTTTTGACAGCAGGCATCGCACATTACAACAAACGCGAATACAAGCAAGCAATTCAGTCATTAGATAAATCCATCGCAGCTAATCCCAAGGTGCCAACACCGTTCTACTATGAAGCTCTCAGTTTTGGTCAACTTGGTGATGCGGAGAAAGCGAAAAAGTTTTATAGCACTGTATGCCGAAACTTCCCCAAATCAGAAGAAGCTAAATTCGCTGCTACTTACCTTCAGCGAGTAGACTCGCACTTCGTCAACGTCTTTGGAGCACCGCCTCCAGCCAGAATGGTATCCTCCGCAGCCGTTAGCTCCGCAGCGGCCGTTGGCTCCGCACCGCTGGGAGATATGACCTCGTTTGAAGCTGCCAACGCCTCATCTGATGATTTGAGTAAATTGCCAGATCAAGCCAGCGTGCCATTTTCGCACGGAAGAGATGGTCACTTAATGGTTAATACGCAGATTAATGGACGCACCGTGCAGATGATGTTTGACACGGGCGCCTCCGTTTGTTTAATCGGTAAGAATCAACTTGAAGCGGCTGGTGTAAATGACAGCGTCATCAAAGGACAAAGCTCGAACATGGGTGGCGTTGGAAACGCTGTCAATCGAGCAGCGCCGATGTTAGTAGATTTAAGGGTGGGTGGCATCCAAAGACACATGCCGATTATGGTGCAAGATCGCTTTGATTTGCCACCACTACTGGGACAAACATTTTATAACGGTTATCAATACGACATTGATAATCAGTCGGGCGTAATCCGCTTCACGAAGAAAAGCTTGTCACGAAACAGTCAAGGGTACGATTCCATCGAAGTTCCGTTCCAGACCATTGGTAATAATCTTGTCGTCATGGCCGAGGTGAATGGGCACGAGTGTCCGATGTATTTCGACACAGGCGCCGGCATCAATCTATTTGATATGCGAACTTTCCAAAGACTTGGTATACAAATTCCGTCTGATGCTCAAATGACGATGGTTGGTGGCGTTGGAGGTTCAGTGCCTGGTTATGTTTTTAACGTAAATCAATTGAGACTCGGCGGTATACAGAAAAACAACATCAGTGTCTGTGTTGTAGCAACCGGCGGTCCGCCACTTCCATTGCTTGGGCAGCCGTTCTTAAAAGATCGTCGTTTCACAATCGACAACGATAAGAAAGTGATTCGATTCGCAAGATAAGCGACAAGTTCACAGCCTGAAACAGTCGATTTAGCGCGCGTGAAGGCGTGAAGTCTAGCAGCGCGTCAGTTGAATTACTGGCCGGCGCCGCCCGTAACAGACCCTTGTGTGACTTGGCCCTGATAGGCAGGATTGGTCAAAAGTTCTTGACCAACTGCCTGCCACTGAGGCAGGATATGCCCTGATTTTCCTGAGAAGAAATCTTGATATGTTTCTCCAGGAGCCAAATAGCCCATGACCTGAGCAGTATCAGGATTCCTTACTTGCACCCAATCCGGTCCGATCTGATAAGGAGGATTGCCTTGTGGTGCGTTGGCCGGACTCTGAGGATTGCCCTGCTGATCCATTGTGGTGCCCGGTCCGCTTAATTGTGGATTGCCACCATTGGAACCAGACCTGCTCCATTCAGCGCCTAGAAACTCATCACGCCCCCATGCAGATGGCATAAGGCTGCCATGACCGGTGGTCAAGCCTTTATCGCGAATGTCGAAAATGCCGCTGTTAATGCGATTTTGATATTCAAACTCGCTGAAAGGTGGCGGACCTTCGTGACCTTCGTCGCCGTATATATTTTCAGCCTGTCCTGCAGCTTGTCTGACAAAACTATCAGTCGACGTCGGTGGCAAGCCTTTGCTATTGAGTTGCGCCATTGCTGGCATCGTTAACGAAACGCACAAACAGAAAGAAAAAAGCAACTTGGCTGAAAGCATATTATTCATTTGCACCTTCGCGGGACAATTTGCACTGACACCATATGTGGTGATATGCATTCGGCGGTCCTGTGACCAATCGCGAATGCAGCCCAACTTCCATTTTAAATACTGATCTGGCTTGGTAAGGTTGAGCGCTTTATATAATGAAGGAATTATCATTAAATGTCAAGTGAGAGTGCGTTCAATCCGGCAGCAAACCTGGTCCCTTCCACATGATACCCTTTGTGTCCCACAGCGCTCTTTCAGGAATTTTTGATGAACATAGTCGTGGTCAACTCGGGCTCAAGCAGTCTCAAGATGTCCATGTTCCAAACCACCGGCCAGCCCCAGCAAGTTCCAAAGCAGGCGGTCTGGGATTTCGAACAGGACATAGACTGGCAGCAAGAAAGTATAGAAAACATCGAGCAGAAGATGAAATCAGCCCTCTCTCAGCTGTGGGAGGGCGAACACAGACACATTGAAAATAGCGAACAGATTGGCATAGTGGGTCATCGCATCGTGCATGGCGGTGCGAGCTACTCCCAACCAATAGTAATCAACGATCGAGTTAAAGAAGACCTCGATAAACTCACGGAATTTGCGCCTTTACACAATCCGATCAATTTGACCGCCCTGAAATTAGCCCAACATTTGCTTCCCAAAGCCATACACATAGCTGTTTTCGATACCGCCTTCCATTCCACTTTACCGCCTGAAGCTGCCGTGTATCCCGGTCCATATTTCTGGTACGCGGATTTGAAGATCAAAAAATACGGTTTTCATGGCATTAACCACAAGTATTGCAGTGGTAAAGCAGCCGAGCTGTTGCAGCAGCCGAAGGAGTTGCGCATCGTTTCGTGCCATCTCGGCGGAGGTTGCTCTCTGACTGCAATTGTCGACGGTGTAAGCATAGACACAACAATGGGCTTCACGCCGCTGGATGGGCTGATGATGCGCTCACGCAGCGGTGCCATTGATCCAGGCATACTTATTTATCTGCTCAAAAACAAGAAATATTCAGTTGATGAACTGGATCATGTTCTAAATAAGGAATCGGGGATGAAAGGCATCTTTGAGCGCTCTGCGGACTTGCGAGACATAACGAATGCAATGGAGCGAGGTGACGAACGCGCCAAACTTACTTTTGACATGTTCGTACATCGGCTCTCTGGCGGAATAGCAGCAATGGTAGCCGCTATTGGTGGCATTGACGCCTTGCTGTTTACAGGTGGAATTGGAGAAAACAGTGCATTAGTACGAGCAGCCACCTGCCAAAGACTGGCTTTCCTGAATTTGTCTATTGACGAAAAATTGAATGTATCAACTCCGGTCGATGTTGATATCGCCTCAGCGCATTCGCAAACGAGAATTCTTGTCGTAAAAGCTCGCGAAGATTGGGAAATAGCGACCGAGTGTGCTGCACTTGTGCTAATCCCAACTTGATCACAAATCAGTCACCGTTTAGACACAATCGCCCATTAAAGTAAACCTACGACCAACAAGCGAGTGAGGGGAAACTAAATGAGTGCAGTGCTTCCAACATTTTTCGGACAAGCCGCCATTGCCCAATACGAAATTTCTGATTTTCAAGGTTCAGAATCAACACGATTGGTGGATGGAACGAAAATGTTGCTGAACAGCGACGGCCGAGTCACTCAAATTCAGTACGCAAGCGGAGCTACCGTTCGCCGACACCTCAATTATGTGCTGGTTCGTTCAAACAACTCAAGTTATTGGTTCGGCGATAACGCAGGTCGCTGGTATCCACTGGATTGAGCGAAACGCGCTTCTCAAAGAGGCAGATCTTTTCGCAATTTGCGTGGATTGGGCCAATCCATTTCATCAAGTGCAGTATCAAAATCAACTCTGCTTCGATTGCAGTAGTTGAGAGCAATGATGCACTGTTCCAGCTTCATCAAGCCTTCGCGAATCATCGGTAAACAGATAATCGCTGAGTCGAACGTGACCTTGTCCAGTTTCCCAGCAGACTGCAATAGTTGCGCCATATCACCACCAACTTTCGCACGTGCTGAAGCGGCGTTGTTTATATCCGCCTCTGTAAGCAGCCCTGCTTTGATTAACAAATCAAAAGCTGCTTTTGCTTGCCCGCCACTATGTGAACGCAATTGATTTGGATCAGCTGGTTTTCCAGGTGGTTTCTTTTGCACTGTCGGCAATTCCACCGCATCAAAGTCCGTAAGGTATTCACCAATCGCTTGACCCTTGGCGTGATAACGATATAACCCTTTCGCGGCAAGATCCGGCGAGCAGAGACCCTCTTCCACTAACGATTGTAATTTCAACGCGGCATCCAGAGTTGTCTCTGAAATCAAAGTCGAATCCAACAACAGCTGGCCGAGCTGCACTTTAGCCCGTTTGGAAACCAAGTTGTAGTCAACTGGCATCTTTGCAGGCGTATTGTTGAGCGGCGGCAAAGGTGGCGGCGCTGGCTCTAGCGGCAGCGGCGGCGGCGCCAGCTGAGGACCTTGAGGAGCACCGGGACCGGGATAGGGTGCATTGGGACCTTGGGGTGGATAAGGCGCAGCACCCTGAGGGGGATAGGGCCATCCCGGTGGTGGCGCTCCCGGATAGGGCTGACCTGGCATAGGTTGATAATAGGGATTGTATGCATATTGCTGAGCTAAATTGGGATCCATGGGATACGGCATACCGTTGGCATCCATGGGATAACCAGGCATCGGATATGGAGCCACAGGTGGCGGATAATATGCAGGAGGCGGCGCAAGTTCGGGCGGCGGAGCAGGAGGTGGTGGCGGAGGAGGTTCTGGAGCTGGAGCTGGTTTCGATATCGATTCACCCATAGCCGACATGCAGACAACGTCATACATTATCGGAATATCGCCAGGGGCATATGGATTAGCCCAATGCAGTTTCGTATCGTTGCCATACTGTTCATAGAGTGACCAGATCGGTCCATCACCATTGGACTGCCATTCAACCCCTAATATCCACATCTGCATCGGCTTGCCACCTTGCCAAGGCAATTCAACTAAGCAGCCGCGACGCCCCTTAGCCTCATTGAGCTGGGCTTCAACGGTATAGAGCGATGGAATTTTAGACTCGATGTCGAGTCGCAATCTGTTGGTATTTCTCTGGTCGGGCTTTGGTTTGTACATATCAGCTATTGTTCGTCGAGCTCCGGTTATTTTATTCCCGGAGAACGGAAACAGTATCAATAACCAACACTAAGTATAACTATGTCCCATTGATTTCCGCTTAAGCCGACAGCCATATAACTAGAGCCTAACTGGAATTGTGGTATTACATTTGGTGACAACAGAGGGCAAAGATTTATTGACGATTTATGCAAGTCCGGCGAATGTTGCTGGTTTTCAGTAGTGATGACAACCAGGCATTAGTCAGCAATTCTCAGCGAGAACGCGTTTTTAGCGGCGACATTCAACAAGGCAGCTACATCCTGGAATATCCAGAACAGGATCAATCAGATATTAACGTTGATACAGTTTTGCTCATCATTGCCAAGAAGAGCGTAAAATATTTCAGTCCATATTTTATGAATCCGGCTTCGCGAGTTACCCAGGAGCACCATCCACAGGTAGCCTGTTGGAATAGTGCTTATGGTTATGGCAGCCAGCCGTCAGACCTCCAATCCAGTGTCAGTGCCGTCTGTTGAGGTTTTTATGACCAGTCATCTGTTAGTTTCACCACTAATCAAAGACGATGTTAATGGCGTCATTACAAAGGTTAGCGTTGAAAATGCGCGGTGGGAATTTCTCAATATGGAAGCACGCCGTTTAGGCAAAGGTGAGAGCTGGACACACGCGACAAAAGGAAATGAGCTCGCGTTGGTCATTCTTGGCGGACGCTGCTCAGTGCGGTCCAATAAAGGTGAATGGGAAGACATCGGTCGAAGGGCGCATGTCTTTGCCGGCATGCCTAATGCACTCTACCTGCCGCGACAGACTGAATTTGAAGTTGAGGCAATGACGGAAGGTCTCGAACTTGCCTACGCCTGGGTGCAAACCGATCAAGATCATCCAGCCCAGCTGATCACACCAGACCAATCGAAAATCGAAGTTCGCGGCGGCAACAATGCCACTCGCCAAATTAACAGCATCATTCCTCCAGGTTTTGATTGCCATCGCTTGGTCTGCGTTGAAGTTTACACACCTGGTGGGAACTGGAGTAGCTATCCGCCCCACAAACATGATGTGCATCGAGAACGCCGAGGCGAGCTGCTTGAAGCAGATCTAGAAGAAATCTACTTTTACAAATTCAATCGCAAAGGAGGCTTTGCTTTCCAGCGAGTGTACACGGATGACCGTTCGCTCGACGAGTCCGTTGTCGCTTGTAACAACGATGTCGTCTTGATTCCGGAGGGCTACCATCCAGTTTCCGCGGCTTATGGTTATGACTGCTACTACTTGAATTTTCTTGCCGGAAGCGCTCAATCCCTGGCAGCCACAGACGATCCAGACCACGAATGGACCAAACAAACTTGGCAGACTAGAGACTCGCGCGTGCCGCTGGTTAGCCACGCAATGGAAGAGAAGATTCCGTCATGAGCAGCAAAAGTTACGACCTGATTTGTATGGGGCGCAGCTCAATCGATCTGTACTCGAACGACAGTGGTGCCCAGTTCAAAGACATCACCAGCTTCGCAAGTTTTGTCGGCGGTTGGCGCAGCTTGCTTCATCTCGTTGATTTTGTCATCGGCACGCAAGAAGAAATCAAAGCGGCGATGCTGAAAGAGAAATCGCATGTCACTGTTAAAGACTCACAAGTTTCAGCGCCTGAAGTGCTGGGAGACGAAAAAGTTTGCATCGCCGGACTTCTGAAATGTGGACCTAAAGCGGTTATCGAAAAGCGCGGCAGTGATGGTGCTGCTGTGCACTTGGCGGATGGGAAATTCGAAACTGCCGAGCCATTCAAAGTGGATATTTGCAACTTACTTGGTGCCGGTGACGCTTTCGCCAGCGGTTTTATATACGGCTACTTGAAGGGTTGGGATTGGAAAAAATGCGTTCGCATAGGCAATGCCACTGGTGCCATTGTCGTCACAAAACAAGGCTGCGCCAACTTCATGCCCACGGAAACAGAAGCGTTAGACTTTGTCGCCCGGCACGGCGGATTCGCCACTGAATCATTGGGAGTAAGGCGATGACAAAGTCTTTGGCAGTTCACCTGGCTGAAATAACACGTGTCCGCATAGAGACACCTGAATTAGGTAAAATGCTTGCTCGCAAACGCAAGCTCCGAAATTCGCTGACCGACGACGGCCGGCTCAACATCATCGCTGCTGATCATCCAGCCAGGCGAGTTGTTCAGGCTGGAGGAGTGCCGATGGCGATGGCTAACCGTCTGAACTATCTTGGACGGATTGCTGAAATTCTCATAGCCGACGCCGCCGATGGTGTCATGGCGACCATGGATATTTTGGAAGAGCTACTGATCCTCTCTCACTTAATTGAAGAACACGGTGGCAAGTCATTTGTTGACCACAAATTGCTGATCGCTAGTTTAAACAGAGGAGGATTGTCGAAAACAGCCTGGGAGCTAGATGATCCAATCACCGGTACGAACCCGTCCACCTGCTCAGATTGGAATCTAGACGGAGCAAAGATGCTGCTGCGTATCGATGATCAAGACCCAAACTCACTTAAAACGATAATGTATTGCACCGATGCCATAAACCATTTGCTCCATCTAGACTTACCTATGTTCTTGGAGCCACTGCCAATAGTGCGGGGGGCAGATGGACTGAAAGTAAAGAAGGATGCGGAATCCTTAGCGCTTATAGCTGGAGTGGCATCGGCTCTCGGCCAAAGCAGCAGCCGGCTATGGCTGAAGCTGCCCTACTGTGAGAACTTCGGTATTGTGGCGCAAAGTACAACATTGCCGATCTTGTTGCTTGGTGGAGATACGCAAGATGGAAACAAATTCCTCAACGATATTAAAAAAGCCCTGTCCAGCGGGGCCAACGTTTGCGGCACTATGGCAGGACGCAACGTTCTTTATTCAACAGAGCGATCGCCCGTTTCTATGGCTTCCGAAATCAACGCCTTGGTGCACAAATTACCTGTTAAGACATGACGAAAGAGGTATGGATGTTTTGAAGACTGTTAAATTGACGATGGCGCAAGCGCTAATCAAGTTTCTCAAGAACCAGTTTGTCGAACGCGATGGAGTTTCACAGCCATTCTTCGCCGGTTGTTTTGGCATCTTTGGACACGGCAATCTCGCTGGGGTTGGTCAAGCACTGCAAGAGAATCCAGACTTTAAATACTACCAAAGCCCTGGCCACAATAAATCGATTACCGGTTCTGCTTTTGCCCGGAGACATCTTCGCCCCTCGTGATGTGGCACCAGTCCTCCAACAACTTGAATCCGAACACTCGCAAGACGTTTCAGTAAACGATTGCTTCAAGCCCGTGTCACGATATTGGGACCGAATTAACCGTCCCGAACAGTCGCCCTGGCAGCAAAAAAGTCTCTTATTGAAGGTCGGGCGGTTGCGCTTTCTGAAATTGAGGCTAAGATTTCAAAATAAGGGTATGTAGTCATAGTAGTCACGGTCTCGAGGTCAGGAAATGACCGCCGGTAAAAACCGCAATCCTAGAACAGGTCAGGGACACGGGTCTTTGGACGACCTTTTGTGGTTGCATAAATCCAGCGCGCCGACTTCAGCCGAGCATGTCGAATCGCTCACTCAAGAGACTTTAGATTCCGAGACGTTTGCTCGCTTGTTCGTGCAAACTTATCCGAGACTCGACCCGAAGGACCAGGGATTGAATAAAGAACACCTGGGCAAGCTGATTATGCGCCCGGATATTTTCACGCATGACGAATATGTCATGCTTTTGATGTTGGCCAAATACTTCGATACAATTGCCAATCTTGTCGATGATGAGCCGGGACCGAAAACGACGATTACACCGATGGACCGCGAAGTTCTCTGCCAGTTTCTAGTGCACGGCAAATTGAGCCTGGCGGAACTACACCGCTGGCGACTTCTGTGTATGGCACCAAAGGAAGATAGCGATCGCCAAGGACCGCCTTTAACTAGTGCATAATACCGAATATGGTGCTAGACCAAATGGTGCTTCTGGCACTCGGATGAGCACATGTGGTGACCGTCGGCTTCGTCTATCGACTTCTGCACGCTTTTTACAGCAACAGCGTACTCTTCCTCGGTCTTGATCTTCTCCGAAGTGGCCTGTTTACCACCCGGATGCAAGTAGTCAACGTTAGTTTCGTCCACTTTATCTTCGTCTTTAATCTCTGGCATGCTTCTTCTCCTTCAAGGACGCGATTCTTTGACGCAGGTGTTAGCTCAAGAGTTCCCAAATCATTTGGAAATTCGCCAATTGTCCAGTCCTTAGGATAGTTCGAGAATCACCGTTTGCGCTTATACTAAATATTGATTTGGTTGGCAACTTGTCCTAGTTAAAGCATTCGATTCAAAATCCGAGGTCCAACCCATGGACGAGAAAAGAGTCCTGGTTGTGGAAGACGACAAAAGCAATCAAATAGTTTTTTCGACGCTGCTAAAGAACATGGGTCTAGACTTCGATCTTGCCGAAACAGGGCGTCAGGCCATTGAAGCAGTGCGACATCGGACCTATGCAATCATTTTGATGGATATTCGCATGCCCGAGCTCGACGGCCTCGAAGCGACCAAAACAATCCGCTCACTTGGTTCGATAAACGGAAAGCAAATACCAATTGTTGCAGTCACGGCTCAAGCCATGGATGGGGACAAAGAGCGCTGTATCTGGGCGGGCATGAGCGACTACATTTCCAAGCCGTTTACGCGCGAGGAACTCGAAAAAACGATCTTCCGTTGGATCGGACCGGTCAGTCAGGGTGAATAAGCCGGGTTAACTTTCGGGATGTCGAGCCGCCACTGCCGCTTCCGAAAGTAAGCGATATTCCTCTGGCGATGAGAGTTCGAGCGGGCCGCTTTTGTTTCGCTTATAAATATTTGAACAATTGTCGCAGCGATAAAAAGTAATGTAGGCAAAAGTTTGCGGACCGTCATCGCTGTGCACTTTGAGCGTCTCCAGCGAGTTCAGTTTGCGGCGATTACAACCGGGACACTTGTCACGCAAAATGTTGGGCAGTAGCGGCGTGATCAGGATCACGGCAAAAACTATGAACCAGTGCCAATCCTTCATATCTCGTACCTCCTAGCTGTTTATAGCACAGCGGGCGTTAAGTGCCTGAAGTCAGGAGTCGTTATGTCGCAAATGTATGTACACTGCTTAGTCAACCCACTTTGAGGAATGTCCATGCTCAAAATGCTGTTCTTGGTCGTCTGCGCAGCGATCTGCTCAGTGCAGTCCGCTTTAGCGAGCCAACCCTTCGAACAAGAGCTTGACCAGGAAGTTGCGATGATTCTGCAAAGATGGCACGTGCCCGGCGCTTCACTGGCACACAAAGAATTCGGCAAACCCGCACGCTTGACCATATCAGACATGGGACTTTATCATCGTCAGTAGCGCCACCACATTTGGTGATCAGCCGCTGCGAAGATCAAGTTCGGGAGGACCGTTCTTAGTCAACACTTTGTCAATGGCATCGGCGCTCTCCTGCAATTCGGCAAATGACTGCAGCTCTTCTTTTACGGCAATTGCTGGCTCATCAATAACAACATGCGCCGTCTTCTTCTCTGCTGAAGCGGATTGATTAGTCTTGGCTTCTAAATTTAGTTCTTCTTTCTGATCACTCAATTTCATTACCTCAGCTGGTGGAAACAGCGACGGATTCCCCTCTACGAGGTTCCATCTACATATGCAGCGGCCCAGCTGAGAAGGGATTCTAAACTTTCGGTGCAATTTTGTGTTTGTAGACTCTAATAAGACGTAAAATACAACTAGGGATTAGCTTTGGTGCTTTATTCATGGAAAAACCAGCCATTTTGGTCGTCGAAGACCATGTAATCGAACAAAAACTGCTTTTTCTACTGGCAAAAAAGTACGGTTATGATGTTCAGATCGTTTCCAGCTCAGAAGAAGCGCTGACAGAAATCGAAAAGGGTCGGCTTTTTGCGCTGATTCTAATGGATTGGAAATTGCCTGGAAGTGATGGCTTAGTGTGCACTCAAAGGATTCGCGAACTTGAGCGTGAAAAGGGTTACCACACGCCGATCGTCGCCATCACTGGACGAGCCATGGAAGGCGACAAGAAAAAGTGCCTTGGCGCCGGTATGGATGATTACATGAGCAAACCATTCACAGCCGAAGAATTCAGAGAAATGATTTGCCGATGGATTCCAGATGTTGGCGGCCGGCATGCTTCTCACTGATTCTCAGGCACTTTTCGCAAGTGGCACCATTCCGGCTTTGAGCGTATAGATCACGTTGTAAGTCAAATCTTGCTCCGGAATCAGATCTGTTTGCACCAGGGATAGTGGCTTCTTAAGCTTCTGGGCCCGTTTAGAGTGAGCAATGTGCAAGTTCTATCCAGTTCTAACTGAATATCGAGTCCAGGGACCGTTTGAACTACTTGTTTGTGTGCTTCGGCCGCGATAACTTCATCAAATCACCAAAGTTCCCTAGCAAGGCGCAGCTTAAGACGCCCAAATAAGAAAGATGCCCGTAAGCATCTTTCTTGTTTGTTTTGCTGTTGTCTAGCTGTTTGAGGAGATAGCTTTTGTGTAGCTTTATCGTCTATTAGCCTCTGCCAACTTTCCTCAAAGTGTCAGTGGCTCGTTGAGTGCGCTGTAACTGCATCCTCACCAAGGCAGGCGGAGCAAGGCGATTCAGTGTGCGTCTAGCGCGCGATGAAACATAGCAGTTTTCATCTTCCGACAGAGTTTGTAGAACATCTTCAGCCAAATTGTGATTTTCTGCCATGGAGTAACGAACGTCTGGATGCTCATCCTTTACAAGGATGTTAATTACCTCAGCGGGCGTATTTTTGTTCTCAGCTACGGCACATCTCACTTCAGGTAATGGATGCCCGGCCAGGCGTGACAGCGTGGAAGGCGCTGTCTTAGGATTCTCCGCGATGCGCTCGGCAAAAGCTGAGCAGTTAATGCTCGCTAGTACATCTAGAACAGCAGGGTGTGTCTGGGGGCAACATGCAATTAGCCAGCACACTTTCGCCGCTAGGTGGTCAGATGGTGCTGATGCATCAGGTTCGCCATCAGTCGCTTCGGTTAATTCGACAAGTCGAGACCAGATAAGCCGTCTCAACAATAACTCGATGTGCTCCGGCCATTCCCATTCCAATAAATAGTTATATGGAAAGGTGTCATAGCTGTTTTCAAAACGTAGTACTTCAGAATACATAATATTAGCTCCCTCCCGCACTTTGCGGGCTCGTTTGCCTATTTCCGTTATATCACAGAATCTGCGTCGAACCGCTACAGTTGCCAGCTTCGATGCGTCTCAAATGTATGGAAAACCCCAGAGCAGATCCTCAGATATCAAAAGAATAGTACGGGAACACTGACGGTGTGGGGCTGAACAAGTTCCCAAGCCGGAGGAGCAGAATGCGCTCACTGTGGGTTTCCCTTCTGTAAGGAGAGATTCCGCTGACAGCGGCTTGCTCACGTCAATCGCACTTGCTCTGAAGCTGAATTTTTTCCTTCAATTCCCCAATCTCTTTCTGACGCTCTTCCAACTGAGACTCTAAAAACCCAATACGATAAAAGGAGGCTTCGAGCCTGCCGGTGTACTCTTTGAGTTGCGCTGATACAAGATCATATTTGGCCGATAACTCAACCATTTTCGACATGGCAGATTGGGTATTCACCTGCACGGCAATTCCAGAGGTCTGCAAGTGGACCTGCACTGAATTGCCATATTCTTCAGTCTGAATTATGGAAGTAGTGTTGACTTCTTTTTCGCTGCAATCAACAGCCTCTACTTCTTGCACTTCGAATTGCTCTTCATCTGGCACAGGAATTTCCCCTATATATGCGCCCTTCTAGTTTACTGGCAATTGGTGGCGATACTGGTCATAAGTCTGCCTCGAGGACTGATGAAATATTTACAGTCAGCTGTTTTGCGCAGCAACATCTTAATCGCTGCACACAGCGAAAACAAAGATATGCTCAAAGCCGCTGAAGAGATCTTCAAAGAATTGGGCGCCAAAGACGTTCACAGAACCTCAGAAGCGAAAGTAGAGAAGAAATAACGCCTCACTAAACACGAATTCAAAATGAATGGGGGCTGCAGCTTTGAGCCCCCTTTTTCACAATTGGATATTCTCAGATCGAGTCGATTATCTTACTGCTGTACTTGGAGTGCTGACGCTGCTTTCAGGTTCAGTTTGGACCGATTGCACAGAAGTCACCACATGCGGTATCTCAAATCGTTCGTTCCGTAGCTTCGGCATCAAAACATTCAGTAGAGAGAATGAGACGAATGATTGGAAACATGACATCCATGTCTTCGCTCGCATCAGGCGCATTCCCTCAACAACCTTGCGGACTGTTGCTTCCAACTGTAGGAGATTGGCAACATAAACTATCTGCGCTTCTGGTTTGACGCGTTTGAAGTGATCTTTCACTTCTTGCGCGATGCCGTGGGTTGAAACGAGGAAGGCAAGCTTCGGGCGCTGCAGGGCGATTCTAGTACCGAGCGAGTAGGCGTGATTTAGACCGAATTCACTGTCTTTCAATTCGAACAACACGAGCGTGCCATCGATGTCAACGATAAACTCGACGTTATCTGAATCAGGTTCAGTATGCAACATGATTCGATCGGAGTTTACACCTAAACTGTTAAGCAAACGCACAACAGTTGCGGTCATCCAATAATTGCTGTCCAACATGCGCTGAAGAGTTTCATCGGCGGCAAGAAGTCCCTCAATCGGCTCTGAAGCTATGTTTTTTCCACAAGAGCACAAGACACCCAGTTGCCCCATCTGTTCGATCGTTTCCCTGCTCTCAACACGGTTTACGTGAGCTCCGGTTTTTGAGCACATGACCACGTACTCCTGATGAACCAGATCGGCTTGCAGAAGTTGGTCAACAAATTTTATAAGTTCGCTGGCGTTTTCCGACTTCTGCTTCAGCAGCTCCTTAGCTAAAATAACGCCTGATCTGCGCACCAATTGGGCAGTTTCACGGATGTTCACATTTTCAAGTGCTTTGGCCGCTTTTAATTCTTTGTCGCCAATGCGTGAAGCCAAATGGTAGGAATCGTCTTGAGCAGATACAATTTCGTTGAATTGCTTATTCTGCAAAACATCGTGACTCCACTTTAAATCAATGTTTTTGTCTTCGAACGCCCGCGCTACGGCATCGGCAAACTCTGAAAGGCTGCTCGTCTCGTCTGGGTCACCGATGAATCCAATACGAATGCGGCTGGTGGCATCGGGGATCGCTTTCTGATCTGAAACCTTAGAATAAAAATCCACAACAGTGACAAATAAGAGCCCAGCACCATCCTCACTGAAAAACACTTCGCCATTTATATCAGGTGACTTAGTGGTGCCTTTATTGGCATCAAGGCCAAAATCATATCCGAGCTTTTCCAAACTCATCAGCTTGCGCCGCGAAAACTCACATTCTTTCTCTAAATCTTCAAGCTCATCATCATCTGCGCTTCTGGCGATCGAAGATTCGTCTGGCGAGCCTCCAAACACGTTAGAGAAACTTTGCGCTGCCTTGCGCATTAGGGGTTCATAACCCACCCGCTCCAGACGGTCGATCAGTGCGTCAAAACTATCTGGAGAATAGCTAAACGTGGCAGATCGGCTGTCGATAAAAAGATTCATCACACTACCCTCTTTAATTCAATCACCCCTCACTTTGTTCCCAAACTGCCCGGTTAATACTCAGGAACTGCGAGATTAATGCAAGGATTCGGGCGACCGATAACGACTATTTCCCGTTGACAACCAGCCTCCGAAGGAACCAAGCGGTCGAGTATTGCGTCGCTGCAATGGTGAACGAAGGAGAGGAAAAATGAATCAGATTACCTTGAAGGGATGTCTTGCCATAGCTCTTGCAATGGGAATGCAATCGATGTGTTTAGCTGAAGATAGTGTCAGCACAACGACAACAACCAGTGCTGGTCCACCAGTTGTTTTGGATAGTTATATGAAGCCGACCGTAGTCAGAACAGAAGAAAAGACTGATGCGGAAGGCAACACGCAGCGAACAATAGCGCCGTTGATCCAGGAAAGACATGAGCATGTGATGCTGCCGTCCAGCCAAACCACAAGCACCGTAATGGAACATACGGGGGGCACCACCGCAGTTAAGACTGAATCACGAGTTGCCCAAAATACATATCGCAGTGCGACAAAGCCTAGGATTGCGCACCATGCGAGACACCACGTCTCCGCAGCAGGCCGCCAATACGTAGATGTGGCGCAAAAGGTGAGTGTGGAGAGAAAAACTGAGCCATCCACAATTGAACGACAGGATTCGACGGTTACGAAATCAACCGTCATAGAAAGACGAGATCCCGCTTTGGATTCAAATTAGACGAGTAAGAGTCTTCTTCATTACTCTTCATCCCTGAAACATCCGCTCAGCTCGCTCGCTGTGCGGATGTTCTCTATATATGACTGGGGCAGGAACATGAGTAATATGCGACCGTCAATATCCTTGTGGAGAGGATGTATATGATGAACGACTTTGACTCACTACAGAATGCGGAACTTACTGACGGTATTGAATGCAATACCGAGTACAGCGAGTTAAACGATGAGTTCGAGTTGGTGCGCGAAACGCAACCGAGCTTCGGACATGGCAATTGCTTGGACGGCGCCTGTTCCATCGTTTGGAAGCCTGAGCGTCACACCGCCGCATAATCCCTGTCACCCGAGCACCCTTTCAGGACGCTTTTTGACATTCTTTGCAACATTAAAAAACAAACTAACCGGCGCAATTGCTTTGCATCGCCGCCCTACTTCCAGTTGGAGTCGCCAGTTACAGCTCTGTTGGAAGTTGGCTACAAGCTAAAAAGCGTGAGAATTTTTCTTATGACACGCACTTGCCACATTTGTAAGTTATAGTGCTGTTTAAGGGAAAAAAATGTTGCATGAAGAGCGGCCACACCTGAAAGAGCAGCTTGAACAGCGCATCGCGGAACTCGAAGCAGAGCTCCGCGACCTGGCCAATGATAATTCTGACGCCCAAACCGAAAAAATGGCGCTGGTCAGCGAACAGTACCGCAGCAGCTTAGAGCGATTCTTAGCCGCTAACTCAATCGCTACGACCAGAGCAACTGTCGGGGGCGACTTAATGTACGTCAACCAAGCATTCACAGACCTGCTTGGTTACACCAAAGACGAAATTCTTTCTGGAAAAATCCGCTGGACTGAAATAACACCAGCAAAATGGAAATCAGCAGATGACAAAGCTTGTGAAGAAATCTTTCAGACTGGATCATGCGTTCCATTTCAAAAGGAATATATCCACAAGGACGGACATCTAGTCCCAGTATTAGTTGCGGTCGGTGCAACCGACACAACAGGGGAAGATTGTTTTTGTTTCGTGGTAGATTTATCCGTTCGAAAAAGAAAAGAAGCAGAACTCAAGCTCAGCGAGGCGCAATTTCGGCTGCTTGCCGAATCTATACCGCAGATGGTGTTCACAGTAGAAGCTGATGGCAGCACCGATTACTTCAACAAGAGATGGTTTGAATTAACCGGGGTGCAACCGACTCTCGGTTTTGAAAAAACGTGGCATGAATTGTGCCACCCAGAGGACGTCCAACGTGTACAAAGTGCCTGGGATCTGGCCGTCGAGAGTAATTCAGCTTTTGAAACGGACGCCAGATATAAGCGTAAAGATGGACAGTTCGCGTGGACGCTGGTGCGTGCACTGCCGATGCTCGATGTCGAGGGAAAGCTCAAAAAATGGTTTGGCACTTGCACAGATATCGATGAACATAAGCGCGCTGAAGAAGAAATCAGAGCAAGCGAAATTCGTTTTCGCACCCTAGCTGACGCAATACCCCAAATTGTCTGGACAGCTGATTCAAGTGGAACCGTCGACTTCTTCAATCACCGTTGGTTTGAGTACACGGGCTTATCGATTGAACAGAGTCTTAATGATGGCTGGAAGCTGCTAATACATCCCGACGACTTGCCGACATATCTATCACAATGGGAGCAAGCCCTCAAAACGGGCGACACTTACGAAATAAACTTTCGATTAAGGCGCGCTGTGGGGATCAAAAGCGAATCAGCAATTTTATACCGCAGACATTTAGGTCGGGCCGTTGCCTTACGTGGCAGAACTGGGCAAGTAATAAAATGGTTCGCGACATGGACAGAAATTGAGCAAAAAGGAACTAACGGATCATGACACTCGGTAATACTTCGGCAAAATCGAATCACCTTCTGTTGCTAAGGTCCAAAATTCTCGAACTTGAAGCTCACCTGGAGCGAGCAAAAATTGAGAAGAAGATGGCCAACGGGCATCTAGAATTCTCGGACTCGGACAGACTGCGCTTGTTCATCGATTCAAACATCGTTGCTATGCACCGCGCCGACATATATGGGCATATCACCGAAGCAAACGAGGCGACTGTGAAGTTGCTCGGCTACTCAAAGGAAGAGCTATTTTCCGGAGACGTTAAGTGGACTGATTTCACACCTCCTGAACTTTTGCATCTCGATCGCGAAGCGATCGTGCAATTGCGTGAGAATGGTAGCACCGGTTTCTATCAAAAAGAATATATTCGCGGCGATGGCAGCCGAGTACCCGTGCTTGTCCAGGTGACGGCTATCGATGAGCAAGGCACGGACTGCGTGACTCTAGTTTTTGATTTGACGGAAAATGAAAAGATAGAAAAAAATCTGAGAGAAAGCGAATCTCAGTTTCGCTTGTTAGCGGAAGCAATCCCTCAAATCGTCTGGATGTGCGATCCAAGCGGCAAAATACTGTATGCCAATCAGCGCTGGTTCGACTTCACTGGAATGCCTCATCCAGACGATGATGGGCGAAGTTGGCTTAGCGTACTGCATCCCGATGATCGTCGCCAATGTCTAGAAGAAGCCGAGCGTGCCTATCATACTGACACTGATTTCAATATGGAAATTCGTTACCGAGCGGCGAACGGCTCCTACCGCTGGCATCTTGTTCGTGCTCAAACGATTCGAGATCCTAAAACGGGCAAAAAAATGTGGTTTGGCACCAGCACTGACATAGACGACAAGAAACGCGCCTCTGAAGAAATCAAAGAAAGTGAAACACGATTTCGAATGCTAGCTGACGCGATACCACAAATAGTGTTCACTGCTAACGCAGATGGAGCGATAGATTTCTTCAACGATAGATGGTTCGAGTATACGGGATTGTCCATCGAGCAAAGTCAAGACAATGGCTGGCAGCTCTTATTGCATCCTGACGATCTGCCGAAATATCTGCACGAATGGCAAAAAGCTCTTGAAACTGGTGACAGTTACGAAATGGAATTCAGATTGCGTCGAGCAATCGGCGTCAAGACCGCAAAAAACAAAACATATCGGTGGCACCTCGGCAGAGCAGTTGCGCTGCGGGATGCAGATGGTTCGGTGAGCAAATGGTTTGCCACTTGGACTGAGATAGAAGGTCAGCGAAACGGCAGTTAATCGAGAGAATCAGTCTGTCAAAAAAACTGAATTACTTTGCACTATATACGGTGCTCAACAAACTTACAGTTCATACGTGAGTATGAGCAGACTTGGACAACGTCTGAACCGCTGCAGGAGCTGAAGTCTTTAACGGCGAATCCGCGTCTGCGTTGTCTGAAGGCATTTTGGAAAACATGAAATACATGACTCCAAATCCTACAACCGTAGCAATACTAAGAGCCATAAAAATTGGCATAAAGCTCGATTTTTCTTTGTCGATATAAGTCATTCCTTTTTACCCCTAGAAAGTTTGCTTGCGCACGCCTCACGAAACAGTATCTAACGCCATAAACATTCACAGCAGCAACCCAGATCGCTGCTCCTGGATATTCAGACTCAGATTGAGCGACAAATCAAATCACCTGCCTCTGAATCATTAGACTTCTATATTGCTAAGATGTTTCCATCAAAAACCAAATCTCACTTGCCAGTTCGATCACAGGCTAGATACTGCCTGGGAGCGCCGGCATCCTTGCCGGCATCTGCCGGCGCCCCCAAGCAATGCCCCTACAACTTTCTGTCCTATCGGCAGCAGCCGGTTTTGGCAGTCACCTTCGAAGACTCTAGAGACCCTGAGTATACTTGTGGCATCGAGGCCGACCCGCCTGGAACAAGGCAATTCGAAGCATCTAGATTGATTACCCTGCCCGACTCCGCGAAGGACGGGCAGTGATCTTCATAAACAGCACAGGTTCCATGACAGAGGACCATGTTACATATAAATGGAGCGCAATAGCTCTGACGCCAGCGTTCAAACGTAGTGCCAGGCATAGGTGTCCGCATACCAGCAAAAACAATGTTCCCGAAGTTCTTTCCGGGCTCTACCAGACCAGTCTCCTCAGGCCTTTCAATGCGAAATTTCTCACTGGCACTTGCTGTCTGGACAGAGAGAATAGCGAGCAAAATGAATGCTAGAAACACAGTGGGCATTTTAGAAACGAAAGCCGCCGCCCATCATTCTACAAATCGGACAGTGCAATCCGGAGCCTTGCAAAGCAAATCTCATACCCACATTCATGATCGTGCCAAAGCCGCCTCGACCTTTCGGAGGGCGCTGCGACACTCCAATAGTGGGTGGATTGTTTGGCGTTACCGAAAGGTTGGGGGGATTGCTTTGAGTGACTGAAAGGCTGGGCGCACTGCCATTATTGTTTTGGTTGGCATTGAGAAGCAAGTCATTTTGGGTGCCGCTCAGCTGGAACGGTTGACCGCTCGCCGAGCCACCGTTAAGAGCGGACGACGCGGCATAATCCGGCACCTGGAAATGACCCAGGGTTGCGGTTTGTGGCGCGCTCGTAGCCGATAACTGAGTCTCCATGGCGGTGACAGCCTGGATGTAATCCTTATCTTTAGGACTGAAATTGAGAGCAGCTCGATAGTTTGTCAAAGCAATCACATAGTCATGATTCCGCTCTGCTAGAGAACCGAGATTATAGAATGCATCTGCATTTCTCGGATCGACTGTCAGCACCTGACGGAAGGTCACTTCAGCTTCGCGATATTGACCAGCAGAATGCAGCCTTAATCCCTCTCGCAGCAGGTCGCTGGCCTGAGAATTCCAACCGGTATGATTCATCGTCGCCGCGATAGAAGGGGCAGCTGGTGGCATCTGCGCATCATGGTGGTTTGGCGCTGCAGGCGGCACTGCCATCACCGCTTCTTCAGCTTTCAGTGGAGCAAAAGTTCGCTTTCCTGGATCCTTTGCAGCTGTTTTCGATATCGGCGCTTTCCGATCAACCACAGGAGTCAGTTTGCCGCCAAGAATTGGCAGATGCGGAGCTGATGAGAGTGATGGATCGCCCTTGGCAGCAGAAGGAGCTGAAGTTGTTATTTTATTTGGCCGTGATGGTGATGAAGCGGCGCCAGGTAGCTCAGTTTTTGGCAGTGCCTGTGATGAAGCGGTATCAGGCATCTCAGCTTTTGACTGTGACTGTGATGCCGTGTCCGGCAGATCAGACTTAGGGCTGGCAGTCATCGCTGAACTCGATTCCGTTGACAGACTTGATTTGCCCTCCTCCTTAATACCAAGGAAATCTGAGATTCCGTCCATTCGCTTCTGGGCAGAACCATGCTTAGTCTTGCCATACAAATTCATTTCAACGGCATCAAGGCGGCTCTCAATCGGCTGATCGCTCGCACTCTTGCCGAGCAAAAGCTTCTCAGCCTTGTCCATCTTCAGGTTTAGAGTATCTTGTGCTCGAACACAACCGACTGAAAACTGAAAAGAAGCGCACAGAGAAAGAGTTAACAACGTCCGATTTGATAAGCGGCTCAACATAACCAACCGACCTCTACGTATATCAATTATGCCCATGGGCATTGTTTTTAGTCAGCGATATTTGCGAAAAGTGCACCAGTTCTTCAAGACAGTGCCTTGGCAAGCGACAGAGAATGACAGGACTCAGTCAAGGAATGGATCTGCGATAGCGAAGCAGCTATGCTTGATCAGATTACGTGACCACTGTTCTCAAAGGAATATTTCATGAAACGCTCTACAATTTTAGTTGCTAGTCTTGCATTGTTAGTTGGAACTTCGGTTTTGCAGCAGCCAGCCCTGGCACGGTGGACAATCTACGAAAGACAAGTGAGACTGCAAAAGGAAACAACACAAGGGCTCAGAGCCAACGAATTAACGCAAAAAGAATACACCGACTTGAAAGAATCAATGGCAGACATATCCGTCAAAATTGAAAAAATGAAATCGAAAAATGGTGGAAAACTGAGCATCAAAGATCAAAAGAAAATTGAAAAAAGTCTCAATGACGTTTCAGTTAAAATCACGAAACTTCGCTTAGAAAAGCGGGTTAAATAGGCACTGCGCATGGTGGCGGCATAGCTTTTGACTCTACCATGAGCCAACTCCGCCGCCACCAAATCCGCCACCAGCGGAACCCCCATCGCCGAAGCCGCTAAATCCTCCTCCAGCCCCACCGTCACTGGACCCACCGCCCCAGCCACTACCGCCCGACCCGCTCGACGAGTAACCAGGCAGTGGCGGGCTGGCGAATGCCTGCGAAATTGCGTTCAGCCCGTAACCCAAGTCCTGAGCGAACGTGTATGTGGTGAAGGTCGTGCCATCCGAAGACTCGTACCAATCAGGAGGGGTGTCCATCAAGTCTTTAAATGCGGAGGACCACTGGTCCGCACAACCCAAGACCATAGCGTAAGGCAACAGTCTTCCGAAGATTGTTGGATCATCTTTTGCTAGCACCTCAATTCGTTTCTTCTCAGCTGCTTTGACGAATCTCTGAAAAGCCAAGCACTGATTTAGGGACTCAGATCCAAGTGCTGTTCGGGCCGGCATCGCGTTCGATGCCAGCGCCACTACGATCCCTGACAAGACAAATCCCACTGCCGATGCGCGCATATCGTTGCCGCCAAAAATGATGAAGCAAATTCCTGCAATCAAGATCACCATGCCGAAGGTGATGAATGTACTGCGATCGGTATTGGGATCTCGGGCAAAGTATTTTTTCGTCAAGAGCGAATTGTAGACAGCCTGCTTAATTTCTGCGATGTAGGGATAGAACTTGCCTTTTAGACTGGAAAGCGAATTCTCCTTGTAGAGGTAGCCGAATAGCGCATTGATCATTAGCGATTCGTGCAATTTTAGAGGAGCTGCGTCTGCCGGCGGCGTCAGCTCAGTAAAATGATAATCCTTTTTCGACATCATCAAAATGCCATCGTATGGAACTTGTTTAATTTTGATGTATCCGCGCGCGGCCAAATCAACTAACGTAGAAGTAATGTCGGGCATATCACACTTCTCGTCAATCAAGGTCCCGACTTCTGCTGGAGTCAGGTCTTTTGGCGGTTCCCACTCCACCCCCACGGCCTTGCCGGAACCTTTGTCCTTCCCGAAAAAGACCCAGTAAATCCAAAGCATCGCGATCGTCGCCAGCGGCAACAAGAAGGACTCATACCAATCTTGGAGAAACCACATGATCTCTTGAGACACCGTAGGTAGTACCACCGTTCCAACCGGCATGCGGATTGCAACTGTTAATCCGTCTCCTGGTGCCAACCGGCCTGAGACCACCGTGAAGCTATTGCTCGCACCGGTGACTCCAATCGTTTTGGTGGATCCAGGTGGTCCGACAAAAGCTTTAGCCTGTGCCTGTACAGTAGAACTCATAGGCAAACTTATTATGGCAGTCGCGGACTCTATCGGAAATTGGGATTGGTCACCGGTGACATTCCAGTAAAGCTCCGGTGCCTGGTCAAAGAAATTGATTGCTTTAGCAACTTCATAGTGCAATTTGTAAATCTGGCGACCGCTGACGAGCGTTTTTGAGTCTCCAATTTGCACTGTCACGTCGCTGCCAATGTCGCTCCGCTTATATTTGTAAGGATGTCCATCCGCATCTGTCACGGACAATAAACGAAGATATGTCGTGTAGGTGCCTGCACCGCGATGAAAACGGATCGGAATGAATCGATAAATTCCATGCCGAGGAGACTGTGCGAAGTCCATGTCAATGGTTTCAGTGACATCCAAAAGTCCTTGCTTTGACAAGGTTATTTCGGACTTAAAGCTTAGGATTTTGCTTGCAGCGGTCTTAGCACTGGCATGGTGTTGGGGCGGAATCGCAACTCTCGCCATGGCCATGGAGGACGTGATACCAAAAATCGCGCTGACAAGCACCAAAATTTGGCTAGAAACAATTAGCGATTTCCGGGGCATGTTGGTCATGACAATCCGATCGAGCCCATGACGGCTATTATAGCTAATTCGGGTATAATCGGAACGCAGCTTGGAGGCGGAAGCTATGTACGGACTATGGATAGTGCTCGGACTCTTGGTCCTTGCTGCGATCTGGATGATTGGAAGCTATAACAAAATGGTGATGCTTCGCCAAAATGTTCGGGAAAGTTGGTCCGCAATCGAAACTGAATTGCGCCGTCGATACGACCTGATACCAAATCTAGTCGAAACGGTAAAAGGGTATGCGATTCACGAGAAGAGTACACTTGAAGAAGTGATTCGAGCCAGAAATTCTGCCGTCTCAACTGTGGGCATGCCAGATGCTCAAAATGCTGCCAACACTGTTTTAAGTGGAGCTTTGACAAAGTTAGTAGCGCTCAGTGAAGCCTATCCCGATTTAAAAGCAAACGAGAATTTCAATCAGCTGCAAAAAGAATTGGCTGAAACTGAAACGCGGATCTCTCAGGCACGCCGTTTTTATAATGCCAATGTTCGAGAATTGAACGCTTCTGTAGAGTCGTTCCCCACGGTGTTGATAGCCACCAGTTTTGGCTTTCGAGCCCAACCCTACTTTGGCATCGAGGATCCCGCCGCTTTCGATTCGCCATCAATAAACTTCGGCAACAAACAAATAGAAAGCCCACCGACAATTACCTTGAATACATCGGTCAAACAAGAAGAAAAGGAAAAGAGCACCTAAAAGTGCGGCATCACCATGGCAAAAATCTTACTAGTTGAAGACGATCGTGATTTGGCCGGCATGGTCGTAGACTGGCTCAAGTTCGAACATCACCTGGTCGAAGTGGTGCACGACGGCGAAGACGCGGTCAACATGTTGAAGTCGTATCAATTCGACGTGATCATTCTCGATTGGCAGCTGCCAAAAATGGAAGGCGTGGATGTATTGAGAAACTATCGTTCAAGCGGCGGGCAGACTCCTGTATTGATGTTAACCGGCAAGGGTGCGATTTCCGAAAAGGAAGTTGGGTTGGATGCCGGAGCCGATGATTATCTAACCAAACCATTTCACATGAAAGAATTGTCAGCCCGATTGCGCGCCCTCTTGCGCAGACCTGGAAGCGTGACCGGAAATATTCTCACAGCTCGCGATATTTGCCTCGAGCCTGGTTCTTTCAGAGTCACCAAGGGTGGTGCAGATATTCAACTGTTGCCTAAAGAATTTGCTTTACTCGAATTCCTAATGCGTCATCAGAATCAAGTCTTCAGTGCGGACGCATTGTTAGACAGAGTCTGGAAATCAGAATCAAACGTTTCTCCAGAAACAGTGAGAACTTGCCTGAAGAGACTGCGACGCAAGATTGACGCTTCGGAACAAGAGTCCCTCATTCAGACGCTGCACGGCGTTGGCTACAAATTGACGTCTTAATTGAAGGCGAATTAGAGGCGCTCTGCGTCTAACTTGCAACATTAACCAGGCGGTCAGCCATATGGGACTGACTGATAATCAAACCTCGAGCGTGACGGACACCGCAAAAAGGGGAAAGATGAGTTAGCTGAGAACAAGAAGTCATTCATGCTAGCGAACCTCAACCTTGCCCAAAAAGGCCTAATACTTGTAGTCATTCCGCTACTCTTTCAGCTCGGCTTCATTTATGTCTTGAACGGACAGCTAGACCAGGCTGAACACGAACGGCAACAAGAATCAAATTACAAAGAGAAGAAGCAACACCTCGCCAAAATTTCACGTATCATCATGAGCGATGCGGGTGGTTTAGCGATTTATGGACTGAAGCGCTCCGGTGACTCCGAGACACAAGTACGATACAAACACATCTCTGATGCAGTGCCCGCCGAGTTCGATGAACTCGAAAAGCTGTCAGAAAACAATCCACAAGAGTTAAAAGACATTGCGGAGGTGCGCCGACTCGCCTTCCAAGTCGTCAGTGATTTTCGCAGAATCAGAAAAGACATCGACTCCAATAATTACTTGGTTGCCGTTAAACAGTTCAATACGCTTCGCCCTCAAATCGCGGTGCTCGAACACCAGTTGCAGGTCGTTAATGATCTGCAAGACAAGCTGGAAAATGCGGGTGCCGAGAACTGGTCCTCCCGCCGAGCGGAAGTAAAACGAGTTCTCGTTCTAGCAACTCTAGTCAACATTCTCATTGCTACGCTGCTGTCGTTCTTCTTCTACCGAGGCACCACCCGCAGGCTCTCGATTCTTGTCGATAACTCAATAAGGCTAGCAAGCGGTGTGCCACTTCATCCACCCCTGACCGGTACCGATGAAATTGCCAAACTAGATGAAGTTTTCAATATTATGGCGCACACTTTGGATGAGGCGGCGCGCAAAGAGAGAGCTGTTGTGGAAAATGCTGTCGATGTCATTTTTTCAATTGACGATCGCGGCTCGATGACCAAAGTAAGTGCTGCCTCATTGCAAGTTTTTGGTTACGAATCAGACGACCTGTTGGGACGAAACTTTCGATTCTTACTACCAGCCGACGAGGCAGATTCTACGAATCAAAAGCTAACGGCGACCAAGGCGGGAGAAGCATCATCGCAATTCGAAGGACGTGTCTTGAAACGTGGCGGAGCACTAATCGACGTGTTATGGAGCGTTCATTGGTCAAGCGAAGAACACCTTTATTTTTGTGTGGCGCATGATATCACTGAACGTAAACGCGCCGAAAACCTGCTGCGCGAAGCTGAAGCTCGCATTCGCTTAATTGTAGAGAGCATGCCGATCGGATTAATCATCATCGACGACACCGGACGCATTGAATTGAACAATCCCAGCGTCGACCGCATGTTCGACAAAAAGACTGACGAATTGCAAGGCAAGAACATTGGACTGCTCTTCGGCAAACCAGATACGGTAACGGATTCAGAATTCGCGCTCGACCTTATTCAGAAGACAAAGAACCATGCATTCGAACTAGAAGCAATTAAACCAACAAATGAAACTATTCCGATCGAAATTTCAATGAATGAGTTTGAAACACTGGAAGGCAAGCGGCATTTAGTGCTTGTTATTGATGTAACCGTAAGGCACGAAGTAGAACGCTTGAAGCAAGAGTTCATTTCTATGGTCAGTCACGAGCTGCGCAGTCCGCTGAACTCTGTACTAGGCTTTCTGGAGATGTTACCAGAGGGCATTTACGGGGACCTGAATTCGCAAGGGAAAGATAAAGTAAGTGTAGCTGAACGAAACGTCAACAGGCTAATCAGATTGATCAACGACTTGCTCGAAATTGACAGAACAGAATCAGGACGATTGAGCATGGAAATAGCCGATGTGCCAATTAAACCGATCATCGAGCGTTCGGTAGATGCTGTGAAGACGCTTGCCGACAAGGAAGACATAACTATTACCGTTTCAGATGTCAATACAATTGTCACCGCTGATGGTGACAGATTAGTGCAGGTGATCGTCAATTTATTGTCGAACGCAATTAAGTTCTCTCCTCGGGGTGGCAAAATCGCAGTCGACGTTCTTACGCAAGAAGAGTGGCTAGAAGTGCGAGTTGTAGACGAAGGACGAGGCATCCCGGAAAAATACAAAGCCCTAATCTTCGAAAAGTTCCAGCAAGTAACGTCGTCTGACTGGCGGCAAAAAGGTGGCACTGGATTAGGGCTGGCTATCTCGAAAGCGATTATTGATCAACTCAACGGTTCTATCGGTGTGGAAAGCGAAGAGGGCAAAGGCAGCACTTTCTGGTTCAGACTTCCCCTTAAAAAAACTGCAACTGCGCCAAGCGAAACCAAAGCCAGCGTCTCCTAGTTTAATGTAAAGATGTACAGCAACTGGCTTTCCAGCTGAATCCGGAACGGAGAAGCAAACCAGCCCGATCCTGCCAAACTTCAAATTATGTCCTGGAAACCCTTAGTTTGAGCTAAAATGACGATCTTATCGACCTTCCCGAAAGAAACATGTCTTCGAAATCACTGCAAACGCTAACTCTTATTGGCTGCCTAACGGGTCTGCTACTCCCGGCAGTGGCCGCGGAAACCAGCCAGCAAGCTCCTGGCGTTCAGCGACTTGAAAGCAACCAGGGAGATGTCCTTGCTCCAGGACAAGAGGGCAACACGCAGACGCCCGCCGACACTGAGAAGTCACAGAGCACGGCCCTCATCTCTCCGCCTGAGGACAAATCGGCAGTCGAAAAGCGAGCTCCAGAAAGTGATGAACTGCCTGAAACAGATGCCTGGACGAGACAGTACAACTCCGGACTGAAAGCCAAACAAAACAGAATGTACGTGGAAGCAGAGCAAAAGTTGCTTGCCGCACTGAAGGAAGCCAAACGCGGCTCGGGTGATGACTCGCGATTAATGCTTTCACGCACGGCGTTGGCAGACGTCTATTGTGCTCTGGAGAAATATGACGAAGCAGAAAAGCTTTACAGCGGGACATATCAGTCAGCAAAAAAATTGGGAGAAGAATCAGAAGCTTTTGGTCGTGCTGCACACGGATTGGCACAAGTAAATTACTTGCACGGCAATCACGTCAAGGCCGCCGCCTTTTGCAAACAAGCCATCTTAGCCAGGCGAAAATCACTGGGCGCCACTCATCATGACGTTGGCCAGAGTTATATACTCATGGCAGTTATTTTAGGCAAGCAAAATTGGCCAGATGAAGCCGAACCTTACCTAACAAGAGGGTTGAGACTGCTTGAAAAATCACCTGGAGCTAAACAACTAGACTACGCTGATGCTTTGCGCACAGTCGCTCTCTATCGCCAGAGTCGCGGGCAGAAGGCGGAAGCCGAGCAACTGTTTGAAAAATCTTACGACATCATTGATGGTGCCGTAGCTTTCGATCAACCGGCCAAGCTCAAAGGGTCAGTGTTTTATAAGTGGGAAGAGGGTTCTCCAAGAGCACAAGAAATTCCGGACAACGACTTTCCTCTGCGTTACATAACTATCAATGGTGTTCGAGTTGCAGCGACGATTATCGATCTATGGGAGTTGATGGGCGTTCTGATTTCAATCACCAACACAAACGATGAACGAGTTGTGCTCGGACTGGACAAGGTGAATCTGGATCAGCTCAGCCTTGATCTAAACGACACCTCACGACACCCACTAACTGTCGTGGATCCGAACAGCATCGATCGCATTCGCAGAGAACGCGTTATGTGGGATTTGACAATGAACAGACCATGGTTAGCCAACATTCAAAAGACGAGAAGTGTGCGAGGGTTGGTACCGACACATGGACATGACTTGTTTCGTGGTCCAAACATATTCGGTATGTACGGCGATTGGGCAGCGATACCACGGGTGATGCCAGGACGTTTGGAATCTCAAGCCTCTCCCGAGCGCGTACAATATCAACTGGAAAGCAAGCTTGATAGCGGCTTGGTTAATTCCAACACCATCAAGATGACAGGACTGGTGCCAGTTTCACTTGAACCATTTGAATCACGAACGGGAGAGCTGTTTTACCTGCATCCGAGATGCGAGAGCGTCTTGTTAACCGTGCGAGTCGGCAATTCTACCGTCCAAATTCCTTTCAAGCTTCGCAAGCGCCGGATCTCTTGACGCCGAGTGCTCTGCATATCACGATGGAATGCCGGCGCTCACAGGCTTAAGAAACAGCATCTCACATTGGTAGCGCTTTCAGGATGGCTCCATAGCCTTCGCGATAAGTCGGATATTGCAACGTAATCTTGAGCTCGGATAGAATCTTTCGTGAATCAATGCGCCGGTTTCCGCGCAGCGTTGGCGAGACTTCAGTTAAGTGGGCGAAGCCAGGCAAATCCAAGCCCATATGTTCGCAGATCCAGGTAATCGTCTCCAGATGGGTGGACGGCCCTAAATCACCAACAACAAAAGTGGAATTGTCTCTTCCACGTTCAAAGCAAGCCTCAATAATGCGGGCGAGATCATCAAGATGGATGCGAGATACGTAATTATGACCATCACCTGGAATTTTCATGCCATTGTTCTTCAAACGAAGGTGCAGTCCAGTTTCAGGTCCATACAATCCTGCACATCTAAGGACAATTCCATTTGACTTGCGCCACACACTCTCAGCCAACAGGCGTTTTCTTGCGGTTGGATCTTCTAAATCAACTGGAGAGTCCTCGCTGATTATTCCTTTAGTCTTACCGTAAACGCCCGTCGAAGAAATGTAGACGATCCGCTTAGCCTCGGTGCAGACTGCTGACCAGGCTGTGTCAGTCGTCCCATCAGGAGGGAAAGAAACGAGGACGTGGGCATCCTTCATCACTTCTTTTGGCGGTGCATCGCCTCTAATTAGCAATGGTGTTATTCCCGCGGCTGTAAGAATACTGAGGCGGTCCTCAGAACGACTGGTACCGTATATAGTGCAACGACCAGCCAGTAATTTCGCTACGTGAAAAGCAACATTGCCAACGCCCAGAAGTACGACCGAATCAATCATTAATGCTTCCAATCAACAGATTTAAGAGTAACGCAAAACCTGATAGAATACTCTGATAAGCGAGCTTTTTATGCTGAATGAAATAATCGTCAATGGCAAAAAATACAATCCCGAAGACGATGCTTTAACGCTCTTAGGAATACTCAGAAGGCATTTGGATCAGACGCTCGGGGATTCAGTTTTCTTGCAACAAGACGAATTGCTGGCTTTAAAGTCTTGGCTGCTGATGCACGCCGAATCGATGAAACGAGGCAAAGCGATCTGGCTTGAAGAATCAGATGATGGGAAACTTTACCGACTGGTGGCAGCAGTTGGAAAGACCGATGATGGCTCACCAGTTCTCTGGCACGAACCTCTGCCGTGGCCTTTTGACTTTATCAATCAAAGCTATCGCATGGACGGATAACCGACCGGGTGCGTAATTATGTCGCACCGCAGATGGTGCCGACAAGCATGTGCTCGCCTCCGCCCTACGGTTTTTCCCAGCCCATCTCTTCCACGGCGTCATCAAACGTAGCTCTGCTGCGCTGGCAATAATGCAAAGCAATGATTGCTTGTTCCATTTTCAAACGACCTTGTTCCATCAAATCATTGCATTTTACTGCCGCTTCGTAGGTGTTCGCGTCCAACTTGCCAGCGGCAGCGAGAATTTTAGACACTTCCCCACCGTGTTTGAGCTTGACGTTCACTGCTGCCTGAAAATCTTGCTCTTGCAAAAGCCCGGTCTTCTTCACTAAGTCGATTGCTTTCACGGCCTCTGGCGGTTCACTCGTTCCGTGTTTACCTGCCCGGCCAAAGTGTTCGCGAATAAACGCCTCAACAGCATCTTCTTTAGTCATTGCACCGGTGCGCACGACTTCCTGCAAATTCAAAGCAGCTTTCAAAACAGCAATACTGATTAAACCGGCTTCGACTAAAATCTGCCCGAGCGGTGGCGCAACGGCTTTGGCGTCACGGTTATCATCTCTGGGTGGGCTAGCCGAGAACATGTTCTGTTCGAGAGCGCCACCACGATTGTGAGCGCGGCGCACAGCCTCTGCTGCTTGCGTTGTGGTCAGCGATCCAGAACGAACCATCTCTTGCAGTTGAAGAGCAGAACTTAAAGTCGTGTCGGGTATCAGTCCAGCTTCCACAAGAAAATTACCCAAGAGCACATTCGGTCGCTTCTTAATCAGGTCGTTATCGATAGGAACTTGCCGGGGCGGATTGCTAGGCGGTGAGTAGGGCGCACCTTGCTGGACGGGCACGGTTTGTGCAGGTTGAGGATACGGAGGATAGGGATAAGCCGTGTAAGGTTGCAGGGTGCGAGGGTCTATGTACACCTGAGGCATGCCGTAACCAGGCGGGTAACCAGGTGGATAGCCATATCCCTGTGGAGGGTACGGATAAGGCGGCTGCACATAACCGGGTGGATAGGCGTAACCAGGCGGATATCCCTGAGGCGGGTAAGCTGGTTGCGGATAAGGCTGTTGCGGATAAGCGGGTTGCTGGGGCTGCTGTGGCTGTGCAACCGGTGGCGGAGCTGTAGCAGGCGGGGGAGCAGGAGCATCAACAGGTTTGGGGAATTTCGGAAACTCGCTTTCGCCTTCCTGCGGTTTGGGAAATTTCGGAAACTCGCTTTCGGCTTCCTGAGGCTTGGCAAAAAAAGGCTCTTCCGAATCATCCGGTCTAGCCGGCATGGCCGGCAGCGGTTCAGGTTCTGAGCGCCTTGAGGGTTGAGGAATTGCAAATTCGTCCTCGGGACCTATAGTTGTGCTGACATCAGCTGGAAGCGACAAGCAAACAACGTCGTAGAGCAAGTCCAAATCTTCGAATGGCGAACTCCACATCACCCGTGAAGTTGTGCCATCGCCCTCATAGAGCGTCCAAATTGGTTCACCGCCACCCATTTCAACACGCACGGTCATGCTGTAATTCAATTCTGTCTTGATCGAACGCCAGGGCAGCTCAACCGTGCAGCCCTTTGCATTACGGGCTTCTGTCAAAAGTAAGCGCATATTGCTCATCTTTGGCAGACCGCGCAGAGAGTCTAGACGGATGTGTTTTTTAGGTTTGTACATTTGCAAATCACACTTGACAAGGCGGAGGCCAAATTCCACTGCTAAGTATCTACCCAGCAGACTATATTAATCGACTCAGGTGATGATAATGCGATCTTCTACACAAGAAGCTTTAGCCTCGCATTTCCATCAAATTACCGGACTCATAACGCCTCAGTCCGAAGTAGAAAACAAATACGCCAGCGGCGACTACACCAGCCGACCCGGCCACGGCAATTGCTGCATTGAATAGGGACATTTCGCGCAATGCAATGATCGGATAGTAGCTGACGAACATAGCTGGTATCAGGGTGTAGAGAATGATCTTCACCCCTCCCTCAAAAAGAGTGGCAGGGTAGGTGCTGAAAGTAATCATGGCATAGCGCCATTGTTCAGCAAGCGACTCTGAATTACCAAGAAAGAACGTTAAACTGCCAGTGAAGATACTGAAACCAACAAATAAAAATGCCACCGAAACTGTCAGTGCTACGAACAGGCTGAAGTGCTGCAGATCAGGTTTAATGAAAATCAAATAGACAACGTAACCAAAAATAGCATCACCCCATGCGGTGGCACTCATACGTCCAAGAAGGATATGGGGCAACAAGGCACGCGGGTAAAGCATCCACACGTCCAGCTGCCCGCGAGCAATCAAGACTGGCAGTTGAAGCGCGTTCCCGCAGACCGTATGCGCCAATCCAAAACCGGAGGCAGCAATACACCACAATGTCACAACATCATTGATGTCCCAACCTCTGAGCACTTTAAAACGACTAAAGAAGAGGACCCAGAACCAGACCCAAACGATGTTGTTGACAAACATCGCTACTACTTGGGAGAAGAAAGCACCACGATATTCCAGCTGCGCGTCGAGATTCAACTTTGTATAGGCAAATGCCAATTTCAAATAATTGGTTAGGACCGACATTCAACCTCCATTGGCAAAAACGCGCCGCGAAGCGATGCGATAAACAGCGAAAACGGCAAGACCAAAAACCAAACAGGCAACGAGTTGCCGCACAATCACTGCTTGAAAAAAGATCAGGTTCGGATCAACAAATAATCTCGCCGGGGCATAGACGATTGCGGAAAACGGAAGGAACTTGAGAACATTCTGCCAATTGTCTGGAAACAGTTCCATGGGTATTAACATGCCGCCCAAAATCATCGTCAATCGAGAATAAATCAGCACCAATCCGTTGGTGTCTTCAAGCCAGAATGCGGCCAGTCCAATCAAGAAGTTCCCGAGAAAATCAATGACAAATGCCAGTGGCAAAACAGCGAGAAAAAATAAAATGCTCATTGCATTAACCGGCACAAACCCAACAAACAAAAACGCGATCAACGCTCCTACCGAAGCGTTGACGGCAAAACGCACAGTGCGCTCACCAAGCGTGTTAAACATGCAATAGAGTGGATATGATAGTGGGCGAATAAAATGAATGGAAATCGCACCAGTTCGCACATCCTGATCGACGCTCTGAGCAACACGAGGTCCCGACAGAATAATGGATTCGGTAATTGCCAGATACCAAAGCATCTGGGGTAATGTGAAGCCCCCTAACGTTTGCGAGCCAGTCTGGCCATAAGTCACTTGCCACAAGCGCAGAAAGATATACAAAATTACGCCCAGGAAAAAGACTCGACTGCCGATTTCCGCAAAATAGGCAAGGTTAGATTTTGCGGATGTTAGTGCGATCCACCAATACTTGTTGACCGTTGAAAGACCGGCTTTAATCACTGTCTTCATCGCCTGTTGACGGCACTGGCGGTTGACTGTAGATATGCGCGATTACTTCTTCAAGGGGCGGATCTTCTATTGTGATATCAGCAACCGATCCAGCTTTGAGGATTCGATCCATAACAGTTTCTATAGCCGTGATTTGTGTGTCCACTTCGAGCTTAACGGCATATTGGCTCGATTTAACTATAGTCACTCCTGGGAAATCCAGCGAGGTTGGCGAGTTATGGTATTTCACAGACAAAACTTTCGCACCCAAATATTGTCGACGCATTGAACTAACTTTGTCGTCCAGCACTACTTTGCCATGATTTACGACAATGACTCGGCGAGCCACATTTTCAATGTCACCAGCATCGTGGCTGGTCAAAAATACTGTAATCCCCTCTTCTCTGTTCCATTCCCGAATCAAGTCACGCAGTTCTTGTCGAGCCATCACATCCAAGCCGATAGTCGGTTCATCCAAGAACAGCACTCGGGGATGGTGCAGCAAACTGGCGGCAATTTCTGCACGCATTCGCTGTCCCAAAGACAATTTTCTTACTTGAGTGTCTAGAAAAGAACCGATGCCGAACCTTTCAATCAGCATGTCTTTTCTCTTTGTATAGTCGTTCTTTGGCAAATCATAGATCCGTGCCAGCAGTTCAAAAGTGTCTCGAGGCGGCAGGTGATACCACAATTGCGAACGCTGTCCGAACACTGCTCCGATGTGCCTAACTAATTTTTTGCGATCGATCCAGGGCACCAGGCCCAACACAGTGGCACTACCTGCGGTGGGGCGAAGTATGCCGGTGAGGATCTTAATGGTTGTGGACTTGCCGGCTCCGTTTGGACCAATGAAGGCCACTGACTGTCCGCTCGGAATGGTGATCGAAATGCCATCAACCGCCACTACTTCAGTCGTCGTGCGCTTCAGACCTTTGCCCGTTTGCAGGGCAAAAGTCTTGCGCAGATTATCGATTGTCACTGCCATGTCGGACAATTACTACACCACTGTAAGTTGCGGAAACTGTTCACGTGGCTCTTTCAATTTTGAGCAGCCAGAATTGCGATTAGTGTCGGCAAGGATATTGACGTACTTTTGGATGATCCGCACGCTCACTGGCGCTCCAACGATTGCTCTACTTAGCCAAATGAATGGGCGAAGGCTTGATAGATGGCTTGGGTTCAGGCGGCGTCATCTCGTAATTGCGCACGTACAAGTTGGTTCCAGAAGTCGACAGATGCAGCTTACCGGCCTTCGCTTGTTCATTCATCTGCTCTTGCAAACATTCGGCACTGCGCTGTATTTCAGAACTTTGTCTTGCTCCAGCCTCGATATAGCCTGTTCTTTGGGAATCATACAGGTGTTTTAAATAGTCAACTTGATGAGCACCTTCCCCACTGAGCTGCGTAGGCTGCACAACGGTGCCACGACGGGTGACATAACGCATAGAGTCAAGAATGTCGTTCTTTGTTCGCTCAACCAGCCGATCCCCTTGCTTCCCAGCATCCACGCTGGAGAGTCGACTTTGTTCAGTGCGAAGATTTTTAAGATCCTCAGCTTGCTGCTCTAACATTGTGGGAGGTTTAGGCGCTGGTGTCGCAGGCTGAGCAGCGGATGTCGTGGCTTCTTTAGCGTTCACAGACAGCTTTCTTGGCTCAACGACTGAACCAGCTGAATCGAGTCCATAAGCGGCAAGGGCTTGTTTGGAATACTGACCAACTTCTTTGTCGGGATCAAGGGCATAAGCAATTCTGAATTCCCGAATTGCCGCCTCTTTTTGTTTCATATGAACATAGCAACTGCCCAAGTAATAATGCAGTACTGAATTGTTAAAATCGGTCGCCAGGGCGCCGCCAAAATGACCCGAGGCATCCGAATAATTACCGAGGGCGTATGCAGCCATTCCTTCTCTCAAAAAATTGTGCTCAGCAAGCGCCGGTTGCGAGAACGAAAGCGCAAAAGCTATGCCCAGTAAGAGATTGGTTGATCGCCTAGTGAAGAAACCGACCATAAAAAACACACCCGCAAAGTAAAAATCGATCGTTCTTACAGTCTTGCTACCACTATCTTATTCCCCAAAACGCAGAACATTACCTTCCTTTCCGGGAAAGGATGCCAGCAGAATCCGCACGAATTTCAGTCGCCTACTAATTTCAGTCGTCCAACTCTTTCGCCTTTTTCAAATCAACCTTAGCTGATTCTGGTCTGCCTAGCTTTTCAAAAACCTTTGCTCGTGCGCGATACCATTCTGGATTTGAAGGGTCCGAGGCAATCAAAACATTGTAATCGTGCAGCGAGTTTCGATCATCCTTTAGCTCGGAGTAAATTCTCGCGCGTTTAGCGAGTGCCTCGGTACTTTTTGGCTCGATGCGACAAACGATGTTTACCGTGCTCATAGCGCTTTTATAATCGTGAATTTTTTCATAATCTTCAATCAATTGCATTAGAGACAGTTTGGCTGTACCTGATAATGATCTATCGTGCATGGTGTATGCCACCAGGGGCTTCATCTCGTTGATTGCCTTCTGGTATTGTCCAGTCTTGTCGTATGCGTAAGCGAGAAGGCGCTGCGATTTCGAGCCAAAGTCTTCAATGTTTTCCAACGTCTTTCCTTTTTGCGCATCCGGAATAGACTTTTCAAACAAGCCCTGGTTGAAGAGCTCTCGAGCCCGTCTGTAATAGGCATACTGACTCAAGGGGCTCAATTGCAGCGCACGATCGTAATCCGCTAAAGCTGGCTTGAACTTACCGGCCTCGGCGAAAAAATCAGCACGCAAAATATAAATCCGAGCGCTCTTAGGATTTTGTGAGACGAGTTTGTCAAATACCGCCTCTGCTTTCTTAGACTCGCCCGCACCGACGTATCCCATAGCCAAATACTCATCGAACTGATTGGCTCTGGGATCAAGTTGCTGCGCTTTTTTGAATTCAGTCAGACCATGCTCGACATCATCCAAATGAAACAAACAGCAACCTAATAAAGCATGAGCCTGGGCATTTTTGGGATCCAACTTAATCGCCATTTCCAATTCGGCTTGAGCTGGTAAATACTTGCGGGACATGAACAATGAATAGCCTTTCCACATGGCAGCTACCGATTTATTGGGAGCGAGTGCGGCAGTGCGCATGTAAAGTCCCGCAGGATCGCCGCCATCGTAGGCTTGAACAGTTTTTGCTTCGAGCAGCGAAGCGGCAAAATCTGTTTTAGCAGTGGCAGCCACCAGTTTCATCGTTGAGCCATACAAGGCTTTGTCAAACGCGCTCTGAGCTTGCTCAAGCTGCGCAGAGGTCAGCTTCGCTTCAGCGGCGTTAAGGAAGAAACACTGGGAAGTTAGAATTAGAGTCAGAATCAGCCGAATTATTGTCATACTTAGTGAGCACTGGAGGTAGTTGGTGATACGTTAACATAGCGAACACCGTAGTCGCCGGCCAATTTGAATCTGGGATCCATGAAGTTCAATTTGAGATTGTCTCAAAAAGCAATGCTGCTGGTGGCAGTGCCGCTCATATTCGAGTTGGCTTTCGTATCCATGCTTGTGTTTCAGCTAAAGCAACTAGAAGGAGAGTACACGGCCGAGACTCTGGCTCGTGACGTTCTAATGACAGTCAATCTCGAGCTTAAGTCAATGCTGCAAGCCGCTGGCGCGATGGGCATGTATCAAGTTCATAAGGAACAGCGTTTTAAGGATGAATATCGAAATGCGCTCAACGACTTAAAGAAATATCGACTTAACCTGGAAGAACTAATCAAGTCGGACCAGAGTGAGGACTTAGTGGCCTTTGCCACCACCACCGACAAACTTGTAAAGTCACTCGGCGAGTGCGACATTCTGGCGAATTCAGGAGACCGCATCGACCGAATGCGTAGCATCATTCAAGCTCAGAAACTGCTGCGTAAAATCGACGAGTCTGGAAATAAAGTTATCGAACGTCAAACCCGCATCCACGACGAGCAAGGACCGCACCAAGCTCAAAGTCGAGCCACAATAGAGCAGCTGATCATCGCTGGCGCGCTCTTGAGCATAATCTTGGCCGTCGTTCTCGCGCACTATTTTAACAGCGGCACATCTCGCCGCCTGAACGTGCTTATGGATAACACATTCCAACTGGCTATGGAAAAACCTCTGCAAGCACCATTGGAAGGCGATGATGAAATTGCCACCATAGACGGTGTGTTTCACAGGATGGCCGAGACTCTCTCCGACGCTCGCTCGAAAGAACAAGCACTGACTCAAAATGCCTTAGATGTGATTTGTTCACTGGATGAAAAGGGTCGCTTCACCAAAATGAATCAAGCTGTCAAAAGCGTGTGGGGATACGACGATGATGAACTGCTTGGACGAGCAATCGTTTCACTTGTTGAACCTGCCGATGCTGAGCGCACAAGACTTTCTATAGACGAAGTGATCTCGGGCAAATCCACAGCTCCTTTTGAAATTAAAATGCGACGAAAAGATCAGACATCATGCGACATGTCCTGGTCCGCACACTGGTCAGAGACCGACAAATCGCTGTTCTGCGTTGCCCACGACATTTCAGAACGCAAGAGACTGGAGCGAATGAAACAAGAAGTGGTGGCAATGGTCAGCCACGATTTGCGTTCGCCTTTGACTTCCATTCAAGCAATGTTCGACCTGCTCTCAGCCGGAGCTTTAGGGCAATTGAATGACAAAGGTCAAGACAAAATTCGCCGCTCCAGTGCTTCCCTGAATCGACTGATCTCGATGATCAATGATCTCTTGGATATGGAAAAAATGGAATCTGGAATGTTCGAGCTCGAACTGTCCAATGTGCCTTTCTCTACACTGACAGCGCATGCGCGTGAAGCAATACAATCATCGGCAGAACAAAAAAATATCGCTGTCGATGCCACCGACTCAGACTTAGATATCTATTGCGATGGCGATAGAATTGTGCGAGTGTTGGTAAACTTTTTATCGAATGCGATCAAATTTTCACCTCCAGATTCAATCATCAAACTGGAAATAGCTGACTTTCCAGACGCCATTCAAATCAGCGTCATTGACCAGGGCAAGGGCATTCCAGCCGACAAACTTGAAACCGTTTTTGAGCGTTTCAAACAAGTCGAGCGAGCTGACGAAACGACTAAAGGTGGCTCTGGACTTGGGCTGGCAATTTGCCGAGCCATAATTGACGCGCACCATGGCACCATCGGTGTAAACAGCCAAGTCGACCAGGGCAGCACCTTCTGGATCAGGCTTCCGAAGCAAGCTTAACCAGCTGACATCTAACCTTGGCATTTGTATCTGGATCACGGACAATGCTCCTTAGATCTTAGGAGTCGTGTGGATGGGACAGGAACCGAAGGAACTTCTGAATACTGGGCAGCAAAGCTCCATTCCAAAATCGATGAGGATTTGGATTCTGCCTTTTACGCGCCTTCACCGCATTCCCGTATTCAAGAGGGTTTGGCTCTACCTGGCGATAATGGCGATTTATGGATTTGGGGTCGATTGGGTCACCGATCACGATTTCAAAGCGGCATCACAGGTATTCAGGGAACTTGGCGCGGCTGCATACACAAGCGTGATAATCGGGCTTTTACTTGTCTTCCGCACGAACTCAGCATATGAGCGCTGGTGGGAAGGCCGAAAACTCTGGGGACAATTAGTCAACGAATCTCGCAACATGTGCCTCAAGGTGAAAATTTTGGTGCCCACGACTAAATCCGACCAGATTCACTTTGGCGAAGTTCTGATCTCTTTCGCTTTTGGCTTGAAGCATCATCTGCGCGATAGTCGGCCGACCAAAACAATTCATGGCGTCGAACTCGATCCAACCGCCAACATTCCAGTGGCAATGACCGGCGAATTGTACAAACTGCTGCTCAAATGGCAAAAAGAAGATCTAATTGATGGCTTCACGCGCATGCAACTAGACGAGCATATAAAAACGTTGATGGATATTCTTGGCAGCTGCGAAAGAATTAGAAGCACGCCGCTCGCAGTTTCTTATCGAGCTTTTTTGCGCCAGGGTATTGCCCTGAATCTGCTTGCCTTACCGTGGTTTGTGCCGCCTGAGGTTTCATTCATATTCAGCCTGCCGATCCTTTTAATCGGCGCCTATTTCTTAATTGGTCTGGAATTAATTGCCGAAGACATAGAAGATCCCTTTGGCGATGACGGAGATGACTTGCCGCTCGATCACATCTGTGAGAACATTCAGGCAACCATTAGTGAAATTTTGGATCTACCTAAACAGAGATTCACGGCAGCTTTCAAGCAACCTAAAATCGATCCGCTCAAAACTGTATAGCACCAAAGATAGTATCGTTAGATGCTATCTTTGGTGCCACCGCCCAAAAGCATAGCCACCACACGAGGTGCGATGGCCGATTGCTTAAACCTCTATTCTGCTACCAGCGTCTTCCGCCGCCCATTGAGTAGCCGTAGCCGCCACCCATGCCATATCCGCCGACACTGTTGTAAGTACCGTCTGTTGGCGGTCTGCCCCATGAAGCAGCGCCCATTTCACTTTGCAGTTCATTAAACTGATTGATGCGCATCATCTTGTTGAAATCATCGTCAGACTGAGCCGCTATCTGCCCTTCGCGCATTGATTGAATCGCACCGCCCATGTTGCTTTGGTCAGCGCGTTCGGATTCTCTTAAATTAGCGATGGCTTGATTCAATTGTTTGATACGTGCAGCCTCCGCTTGCCTAGTTTTTGTATCTGACTGAAGCCAGTTTTCGAGGGCGTGCAAATCGCCGGTTCGGTTCGCATAACTCCTGCTCGGTGAACCGCCTGCTGCCTTCAACTTAATCAGTTCTGCAATTCGCTTTTCAGCATACAGACGATACGGCTCATTTTTAGCATCATTCGCTGCCGCCGCGTTAGCGTATTGCTGCTCCTGATTGGAAAGACCATTGACGCGAGCTTGGCTGTCTAGCTCCATTTGCCGCTCATCTTGAAAGATTGCCTGATTGCTACCTTGACTGAACGCCGGACCCACGGTCAAGCCCAGAGAGCAAACAACTATGCTCAGAATAGTTTTAAATCGCATCCTTACTTCTCCAAACGAATCTAAAAATGATCCCAACACCAACAGTTAACATACCCAACCGCTTTCTCGAGTAACCCCCGATTGAAGCCAATCTGCGTAACACTTAGTGAAGCCTAAAACGCCCAAATACACCGGTTCCTGTTAGGTAACCAGGCGCTCAACATGTTAAACATATCGAAGCAAAGTTCGCTGCAGGAGTAAAAAATGAAAGGCATTCTGATTGAGAAAAATGGCGGTCCAGAGGTTCTCCAATTTAAAGAGCTGACAGTGCAAAAACCGGGACCAGGTCAAGCACGCATCAAGCTGAAGGCCGCAGGTTTGAACTTTATCGATATTTATCAGCGACGGGGAGACTATCCCGTCAAACTGCCGTACACTCCGGGCTTAGAAGGTTCGGGTGTAGTCGAGGAAGTGGGACCAGATGTCACCGTGGTTAAGCCGGGGGACCGGGTTGCTTACACTTCACAACCTGGAGCGTACGCCGAGGGAAGTCTTGTAAAAGCTGAAAGCTTGATCCCGCTGCCGGAGAATTTTTCATTTGAGCAGGGTGCAGCATTTCCCTTACAGGGAATGACTGCTCATTACCTCATTCACGAATTTCGCAAACCACAGCAAGGCGACGTCGTTTTGATTCACGCGGCAGCTGGTGGAATGGGATTGCTTCTGGTGCAGTGGGCAAAGCATCTTGGTGCCAAAGTGATCGGCACAGTTTCGACTGAAGAAAAGGCAACGGCAGCCCAAGAGGCAGGCGCTGATGAGATTGTTTTTTACAACAAAGTCAATTTTGTTGAGGCGGTCAACCGTCTGACAAAGGATGAAGGTGTTCAACTGATCATTGATGGTGTCGGGAAAACGACATTTGCTGGAAATCTGGAAGCTATTGCACGACGGGGCACTGTGGTTATTTTTGGCTCTGCTAGTGGACCAGCCGAACCAATCAATCCGAACGGATTGCAAGCCAAGTCGATCACCGTAGCTGGTGGCTCATTGGGAAACTATCTGCTTACCCGCGAGGAACTTCTTTATCGAGCAAATGATGTTTTGACTGGAATTAAAGAGGGCTGGCTCAAGCTCCGAATAGACAACGTCTTGCCTCTAGCCAATGCCAAAGAAGCGCACACCTTACTCGAAACTCGCAAATCAATTGGCAAAATAGTTTTGAAGACTGAGCACTGAACAATAGGCTATGGATTTATATTTATCTATTTCTCAGTTCGGAAATAAGTAAGTTCGGAGATATATACTTGATGGCTGCCGATTAGGCAGTTTGAGATCACGAACGTGAAAGCAATTTCGCCCCACTTATCAGAGAGTCTTAACAGCGACGAGCCAGTCTCTGTAGCTGCATCAGAGCGCCAGGTATTGACCAACCCGTTCATTCTGGCAGTGCTGTTACTTGGGCTCACTTTCATGCTTTGCAGCGTTATCTGGGGCATGAATAAGGGTTTCGAACTAACCGATGAGTCTTTTTATCTGCTCTCTTATGAGAATCCGGCTCTCTATCCGACTTTTTCCTCGTTCCATACCTTGCTGGGCAAAGTGGTGCCATTCCTAAGCGTCAATCAGATCATTTTCTTTCGCGGCTTGGAATTGCTAACTAGACTAAGCGGTTCCATCATTCTGTCTTTCGGTTTCTGGAAGTGGATCGGAATGCAGTTCAAAGAGACGAGGTCAGTCTTCACGTTGTTTATGTTCGCAACGTTTGCCTCAATTGGAGCGCTTCTTGTCTATTCATCAAATTTCCCACAAACGATCTCTTACAATGGTCTCAGTTCATTCTTCATAGTCTCAGCCGTTGGAGCAATTTTCTTTGCCCTTTCAGAACGAGGAGCTAGTCGAAGGAAAGCATCGGCATTTTTCATTGCTCTTTATTTTGCCGGTTTCTTAACTGGTCTGGATTTTTTCGCAAAATTCAGCAGCATGATTTTGCTTTTCATCTTGAGCTTGTCGTGGATCGGCTTGTTTGCTCAAAAGCTTCGTCCCCAAGCATTGCCTGCCTACGTAGCAGGAGTGTTGTCAGCGTTTGTCACCTACTTCTCAGTTTTTGAAAATCCAAAAATTTGGTTCGACAATTTCCGCGAGGCGATCTTCGTCCAATCAAGTAGCACCGGTCACGGTATCGCGAGCGTTCTCTCAATGTACGCTAAACCTTTCCTTTGGTATGGGAAATACGTACCGTTGGTAATCATCGCTTATTGGCTAAGCAAGCGCTATTTCAAGTTAGCTGCAGTACAAAATGGACTATTGAGAACTATGCTAGTCTTTGTCGCGCCGATCACCTTGCTAGTTTTGGTGACGACCTACTATTTAAGCAGTCATTTATACTTGGGACGCGAATCCTTCTTTTTCCTCGGTCTAATTGGGCTATCTTTTTTGATTTTGTCCTCGATACCAACTGAAGAGAACAGTCGCGCAATATTTAATTCAAGCGCCAGCGAAATATGCGTAGGATTGGGCACTTTGGCAGTTTTGCCAGTGATCGCATCAATCGGAACAAACAGCAACATCCTCATTCATTTTGCCAGCAATCAAGCACCATGGTTTCTCCTGATTGCGTTTTTGAGCATGTTGATCTCCGCACGTTTACGAAGTCCATATTTCACAATCGCCATTCTCGCCGCAGCACTGTCTGTTTCAATTGTGCAGTTCGTAGACGGCTACATATTTCATCCGTACAATTTAAACTCCTCGCTCACATCCCAAACAAAGTCTGTTGACGGACTTGAGAAACTAAAAGGCATCTTCGTTGATCCAAACTTGAAAGAGTTTCTTGAGCAGACCAATTCAATCTTAACTGCTCACGGTTTTCGCAAAGGAGACCCACTACTCGTTCTCTACGAGATGCCCGGCGTCGTCTACGCCCTTTCGGGTCTCTCACCAGGACAAGCTTGGTACATAAACTGGACCGATTCCGAAAACATAAACTGCCACTATCTAAAAAAAGTTTCGCGGCGTCCAACACGTCTCTTCTTGATCGTAACGGAAACCAATCCACCAGGCAGTTTGCCTGAAACGATGTTGCAGTCTCTGAAGAGTGTGGCAATGGAATTCCCCCAGATGTTCGAGAAAATTGGGGAAGTAAAACACCCGCAGTACAACGAAAGCAAGGTCTTCATATATTCATTGAAAGCTAAAACTGTAGCGCCTGGACACCCTCTCAAACCCACTTTTCGCCTACCGCTTGACAGCCAGCGAGGAGAGAGCTCTCCTAATTTTCTACGTTAGCCCATAGAACAATAGGTCGGTTAACGTAATAACTAGAATGGAAGTTGGAAAATGAGAGCGCTTGCAAATACACTGGAACGCCTTACATTGCTTGTGGAGACAGTCGACGAGAAAGTGTGGGGTGAAGTAGATTTGGATGATTTCGAAGATCTATTTGAGCTAGCTGACGATGCTTACATGGCGACTCTGGACACACATGTTGCCAGTCTTGAATATGCTCGACTAATCAAGTAATTTGCCTCACGGGCTGGCCTCAAATGGTTAAGTTCTGACATTCCATCCAGGGTCAACCCAAATACTTCGGTCAGCTATTAGCGTGACTAATGCGGTCCAGTAATCGGATCAGTCGACGCTAAAGCAGACCAAGGTACTCCAATCGGTCTCTTTTAAAAGGGGTTCTGAGCAGAACAAAAGAGGCGCCCACTGGGGCACCCCTTCTTTATAATCTAAAAATCCTAGACCTTATTGGATCTAAATGAACTACGCACTACGGGATCAGTATCTACACCCTGGAGTGTAGTCTTCGGACTTCTGTATAGAATGTCCACCGACCTGGCAAAGCGAATCCGAGTTGCGCTGAACGAGAACCTGGCTAATGCTGCTCTTTATTAAAGAAACAAGATTTGCCAGCGCGCGAGCGATAGAAAACTTCATTTGTGTTTGTGCATGAGCCTTTCTACGCAAACTGCGAATATCAGCAACGGTCATTCGTTTTTCTGGATTCAAGTCTTCAAGAGAGCCCAGCTCTGCTGTCGACGATAATCGAATAACATTCACTATTACACCCTCAACACCTAAGACCGACTTAATAATAAGTCTTCGTGCCACCAAACTCAAGAGGAAGTTTACTTGGCAACGCTTTGATAGTCAACTAATTGATAGCGTTAAAGCTTGTAGAATACGTATACTTCAGATACTTAGAAGAAAAACAATGTCACAATTAGACCGACGCGAATTAATCAAGCGCTCGCGCAGGGTGGTTGTCAAGCTGGGCACAGCCGTCCTTATGAGCGACGAAGACGGCATCGCCTTGAGCCGATTTTATTCGTTTATCGAAGGACTTGCTGCGATTAAAAAGAGTGGTCGCGAAGTATTATTGGTCACTTCGGGGGCTGTGGGACTGGGTTCCCAAAAACTGGGTTACGGCACCAAACCTAAACTGCTTCCCCAAAAACAAGCATGCGCCGCTGTTGGACAGGGACGGTTGATGGCGCTCTATTCAGACGCCTTTGACCGCCTCGGTATTATCGCTGCGCAAATCCTCCTAACTGAAGAAGATTTTTCAAATAGACAACGTTATCTGAACTTGAGAAGTACCATCGCTGAATTGGTCTCGATGGGCGCAATCCCTGTCTTCAACGAGAATGACACGGTGTCGACGGCGGAAATTGAGCCCCTGCGTACGTCATCTGAATTCAAAGTAAATTTCGGAGACAACGACAAATTGTCAGCACTGGTGGCAAGTAAAATTGATGCAGACTTGCTGCTGATCCTTACTGACGTAGAGGGTTTGTACACAGCCGATCCTCGTTCGGATGAAGACGCCAATTTGATTTCGGTGGTGGAAAACATTACACCTGAAATAGAAGCACTGGCATCAGGTGAAAAATCAAAAGTGGGCAGGGGTGGCATGAAAACCAAACTGGCTGCCGCTCGAGTTGCCACCCAATCCGGCTGCGCTACGATCATAGCTGGTGGCAAAATACCAAACGTAATTGAAAAGATATTCGCCTACGAAGATCTCGGCACGATTTTTCTGCCGCACGCCATGCGCAGTGGAAAATCAAAGTGGATCGCGTTTGCCACCACGGTCAAGGCAGCGATAGTCATCAACAAGGGCGCTCAGGATGCCCTTCTCCGCAGGAAAGCGAGTTTGCTTCCTGCCGGCGTAACCGAAGTTCGCGGAACATTTAATCGAGGCGATGTGGTAAGCGTTGTTGATGATACAGGCAATGAATTCGCGCGCGGCATCGTAAATTATTCAAGCGCGGAAGCAAAAAAGATTTCCGGTATGCACTCTGATCATATTGATGAAGTTATCGAAAGCAGAAACTATGACGCATTGATAACGCGTGATAATATCGCTTTCTTGGAAGCCTAACGGGTGTGCAATGACTGGTTCTAAAGAAAATCAGCTTACAGCGAAGACGCAAACGTCTGCGTCCATTTTGGATTTAGCCGAGAGGGCAAAGCGAGCAGCCAACGCCATTGCTGTCATGTCTAACGACGAGCGCAATGAAGCTTTACTGGCAATTGCCGGTGAGATTGCCACTCACGAACGCGAAATCCTGGCAGCCAACCAAAGAGATTTAAGCAATGCAGCTACCCTGCTGTCCCAGGGAAAGCTCACTCAAGCCCTGGTGGACAGACTGAAACTGGACAGCAACAAGCTCTCTTCGGTTGTCGCGGGCATTCGACAAATTGCAAAGATGCCTGATCCAATCGGCAAAATAGACCTGGCTCGTGAACTCGATACTGATTTAGAACTGCAACGAATCACCTGCCCGATCGGATTGATTGGCGTAATCTTCGAAGCTCGACCCGACGCCTTACCTCAAATTGCCTCTTTGTGCCTGAAGAGCGCCAACGGCATAATCCTAAAAGGGGGCGCGGAGGCTGAACATTCCAATCGTGTTCTCTTTGATTGCTTGAAACAAGCTGCGGTGCGTGCGGGCGTGCCAGGCGATGCTCTGGTGTTGCTTGAATCTCGCGCGGATGTGAGCGAATTATTGAAAGCAGATCGTTTTGTTGACTTGATCATTCCACGCGGTTCCAGTGCGCTTGTCAGACACATCCAAGACAACACACACATACCTGTATTAGGGCACGCAGAAGGTGTTTGCCATGTTTACGTGGACGCCTCTGCAGACCTGATGAAGGCCGTTTCGATTATTTGCGACGCCAAAGCGCAGTACCCATCTGCGTGTAATGCGGCGGAAACTATACTGATCCACAAATCATTAGCCTCACGGCTAATGCCGAAACTCTCAAAAAGTTTGGCTGAAGCGGGAGTCTCGATGCGATGCGATGCTCAGGCTCTAACGATGGTTGGCGATAATCCTTCTGCTCTAGCTACCGAAGCGGATTGGAGCACCGAATATGGAGACTTGATTGTCTCGATAAAGATCGTCGAAGACATCGATCAAGCAATTGAACACATCAATCATTATGGTTCTGGACACACCGATGCAATGATCGGAGAAGACACAAATGCATTTGACAAATTTTTTGCTCAAGTCAATTCTGCTGGAGTGTATCTGAATGCATCCACTCGCTTCGCCGATGGCTTCAGATATGGGTTTGGTGCCGAGGTGGGCATCAGCACATCCAAGCAACATCCTCGAGGACCGGTGGGTATTGAAGGTCTGGTCACTTACAAATACAAATTAATAGGGAACGGGCATGTGGTGGCAGATTATGCCGGCGCTGACGCCAAACAGTTCACTCATCGAGATTTAAAGCTGCAGCCAAAACAGGAAGATTACTAATGTTGCACGGCAAAAAACTAGGAGTCATAGGGGTCGGTAAACTAGGTGAAGCGTTGATCGCCGGCTTGTTAAAGCAGGGTGATCTGAAAGTTGGTGATATCACCGGCAGTGTTCACCAAGAATCGTCAATCGATCGCGTCAGAGAACGATTGGGTATTGAGACGACACTGGACAACAAGCAACTGGCCAAAGACCGAGATATCATCATCATCGCTGTTAAGCCGCAGAACATGGACAAGGTGCTGCGCGAAATTGCAGACGAGTTGCGCCCAAACCAATTACTGATTTCGGTGGCGGCATCAGTGACAACAAATTTTGTTGAAGAAAGGATGACCAAAGAAATTCCTGTTGTTCGCGCTATGCCCAATACACCTAGCGTCATGAACGCCGGCATGACTGGACTCTGCCTTGGGAAACATTCCACTGCCGAACATAAAGGCACTGCAGAAGCAATTTTCAATTGCGTCGGCAAAACGGTATTTGTAGACGAAAGTCTGATGGATGGCGTGACGGCGCTTTCGGCAAGCGGCCCGGCCTATCTTTACGTGGTGATCGAATCACTGGCAGAAGCCGGAGTAAAGCTGGGTATTTCCAGAGAGGTTTCAACTCTTCTTGCCGCTCAAACAATGTATGGCGCTGCCCGGATGGTGCTTGAGTCAAAGGCACATCCAGCTTTGTTAAAAGATATGGTTACTACTCCAGCCGGCTGCACCATAGATGGGTTGATGGAGTTGGAAGAAGGCAAACTGCGAGTGACGCTGATCAAGGCGGTTGTAAAAGCAGCGGAGCGCGCAAGAGAGCTTGTTAATAATCAGAACAGCTCAAAGTAATATAAGATGTTCACCTTTTCGGATCACGACTACAAATGGTGCGTCGAGTGCTGCGGAAACATCCGCAAAGATGCCTTCTCCTGCAAGTTTTGCCACAAGCCGGTAGGCAGCAAATTGCTTCAGGCGAAATTGCCGCAAAACGTCGGCGGATTTATCACTTCGGCCGCGCGCCAGCTTCCCGGCTTCGATGACATTCTTCAGTCAATCCCAAGAGAGTTCAAAAAGAGAATTGACGACGCCGATGAAAAATCGCCTCCGCCATACATCGGTTTGAGCCCCGGCGTGGATCCTGGTGAGAATCGCCATCGCGAGCGCAATTCTAATATCTGTCCGCCTAACCCGCCGAATGCGATTGTCTCAGGGCTAGTCTGGGACATTTTGATTAGTCTCCATGCTCAAGGTTTGTCATTGACCAAGATATGTTCAGATCCGCGTTTGCAACTTATCGAGCTGAGTCCTGGAGAAATCAGTGCAGAGTACGAACAGCGAGTCCACGAAATCAACGGCGGTCACAAGTGCAAACATTGTGCAGAGTTCGTTCGAAGCGATGATGAAGTCTGCCGTTTCTGTGGCGGAACGGCTCAAAATCCACCCAAGCCAATCAATGCCATGTTAGTTCTCACTGAAGACATCAGTCGGTTCGATCCCACTTTGCTGCGAAACATCTTGATCTGGGAAGCGGCGAAACGGCGCATTGATGAAGCACCATCGCTCGAACAGGAGGTGCTAAACAAGAATCGTATTACCGACGATGAAGTAAATCGCCAGATTCTTACGTTACGTCAGAACCCTGATCAAATGCCGCGTTCACGCTGGCGGCAGCGCATGTTTGATCTGGGCATTTCTCCTGGCTATCACGAGGCTGGCCAAGAATTTGATCTGGATTATTTTATGCTCGAGGATCTAGCGATGCTCGGCAGGGCCTTGACTCCTGATTTCGCGAAGAATGAGCACGCCGATGCGCAGCAGGCATTGATCGTTTTTGACCATGCTCTAAATCGCTGGCAAAATAATCGCTTCTATGCCCAGCAGAAATATCTGTTGTTGAGCGGCAAAGCGATGGTTTACTTACACCTTAACGAGGACGAAAATTATCAACGGTTTAAGCGCGAAGGGGACGAGGCTCTTCTCGAAATGATCCCAGAAGAAATGCGGAGATCGTTGCAGGAAAGTATGAACGAACCAAAGATGCCTCTGCTTGATGGACTAGATAAAATGGATCCGGAGCAGCGACTACAGTCCCTTGAAAATGTCGAAAAAGACTTCATCGAGGGACAGACAGAAAGACTTGATCGCATGAACGCATTGATTCCGGGTCTGGGCGAGGTGTTCCAAGGTATTGGCGCAGCTTCAAATCGGATGTTGCAAGTGAGCAAATACGCATTGAAGGCACAAAGCGCACTTGAGAAATCGGATCCTGACTCGGCATGTAAAGAGTACGAATCAGCGATCGTCCTCTTGGGCACCGATGTGCACGATGTTAGCCGGAGAGCCGAATTGTTGTTACAGCTTGCCAATGCACAGTTAGTAAAGGGAGATAAGGAGTCAGCGGAGGATAGCTTCAGGCGCGCCTTTGCAGACGCCGCCGACGTTCTCGAAGCAGACCTTGATCCCAATCCATCCAGCCAGGCGCATCACAAATACGCATGCTTCCTTCGCGACAATGGAACATATTCTTCTGCGGAAGAGCACTTCCTAAAAGCGTTTTCCTTTTACTCTCAGAGTCGGGAACGCTTGATCGACAAGGGCTGGCTGCCCGCAGATTCGCCGCGCGACTCCTGGCGCATGAAAGAAGACTATGCAAAACTTCTGCATTCAATGGCGCGCTACGACGAGGCCAAAGTAGTGGCAGCGGAAAGTGCGGTGCTCAAAGAACACGAAGAGGAAGAAGAGCGGCAGCACAAGCTAAAAAGAAGCAAAGAGAAGGAAAGTTGAAGACGAGTAGTTTATGAATTTCCTGTGCCACCGCACGGAACAGCCTCAGTAATTAGATTTCGCTGAGGCGCACGGAACAGGCGCAGTGTTCAGATTTCGCTGAGATCACGAGGGGAACAGCAGGATTGGATGCGGCAAAGTTTTAGCAGTTTCCTTAGCTTGTCTGGCTGCGGCGATCACCACTTCAGGATCAACGCAAGTCTGGGGAATGGTGGCAATACCAACTGCCGCAAGCACAGCTTCATTTCGATTACCAGCACTCAGGCCTTCGGCGGTAACCGCAGCATGAATAGCTGAAGCAAATTCCATTGCGCCGAGGCTATCGGTGCCCGAAAGAAGGGCGGCGAACTCTCCGCCACTGAGGTGAGTGACTATATCTATTGGCGAGATCACTGACTGAATTCGCTCAATGATCGAGAACAGGGCTGGTCCAGGCAAAGGCAGGGTCTCCTTACCCAATCGCAAAGCCACTTCGAACACAACCACAGACAGTGGTGAGCCTGCTTTCTGGTACAAAGCAAAATCTCGAAACAAAAAGTAAACGAAAGCAGCAAAAGAATTCAATCCGGACGCGGGATCGATCATGGTGTTATTTACTACTTCCACCAACGTCACATCAAGCTTGATTGGTGGCGGCAGCGGCACGCCAGGGGCGGATGGTGGTGCTGGCTGAACGCTAGGCACAGGAGCGGAGGGTGGTGATGCCTGTGCGCCTGGCAGATCAGGAGCGGATGGTGGTGATGTCTGTGCGCCTGGCAGATCAGGAGCGGATGGGGGTGATGTCTGTGCGCCTGGCAGATCAGGAGCGGATGGGGGTGATGTCTGTAAGCCTGGCAGATCAGGAGCGGCTGGTGAAGCGTGCTGGGCACCTGGCGTCGGTGCACTGGGCGAAGGCATCGGCACCTGGTCAGCGGACAGGGGGGCGACAGGTCTCGATACATGGGGAACGGCGGCTGGCGTTCCTGGGAACAACGCAGGCATGTTGCTTCGCGAGGCTTTCGGGTTAAAGACCGGTGGCTGAACTAAATCATTGACCCAAGAATCAGAAACGGGCGGTGTTACCTGTGGTGGCGCTGAAAAAGCATTTGCCGCTTGCTGATCAGATTTCGTGTAAAAGTTTGATTGTTGCACTGGCGCATGGGCTCCAGATTGGGATTGCGAAGGATCGCCCCCCATTACGATCGGCTGGGCACTGGTGCCTGCTGTGAACGGATTGTCCATGTCCATACCGACCCCAGCGAGCCCGACACCGAGCGACATCGGTTGAGATGGCGCTTGCACCTGCTCGCCGTCTTCGGGGACATACTGAGAGTCGACCTTGATTTTGCTCTGCACCATCAAGACGTCTTCAGTCGAACGATTCCATATCCTGATAGCGCTAGGACCGTCACCTCTTTGCAACGTCCAGCTCGGCGGTACTCTGTTACCAGCCGACATAACCAATTTAACAATGAACAATTGGTGATTGTTTGGATGCTCAAATGGCAGCTCAATGGTTTTGCCCATCCGTTTTTGGGCCTCTGAAATTGCGTATCTGAGATCGTCGGTAGTGGGCGTTGCATTCATTTGCGGCAGTCTGAATGTCTGAGCAGTGCTTAAAGAATCGAATAAAGGCATGCGTTTTAAACCTCACCGCCAACGTTAGCGCGTTAGTCCCCAATTAAACCATATTACCGCATCAGGCTCAGTCCACGGCACTGAGCGGCCGAAAGCAAGCTAAGTTTTACTGGTTTCAATCTCTTTAGCTCGATTTTCCATCTTGCTGGCCTCATCCACGTTGCCCAGCTTGCGCAGCACTTGCGCGTACATTTTCATGCTTCTGGCAACCTCCGGACTATTCGGTCCAAGCGCGACCTCTTTTATTTCCAAAGCTCTCTTAAACAACGGTGCAGCATCGGCAGATAAACCTTGAGCCTGTTTTAGAACTGCCAGGCAAGAGAGAATTTCGCCAGTGCGCAGATTTTTTTCACCGAGCGCTTTTTCCCTGATCCGCAGAGCTTGCAAAAATAGCCGTTCTGAATCAGCGAAATTGTTTTGCAAGAAATCGATACTTGCTAAGCCCACCAGGCTATCAGCGACCAGTGGATGGTCAGCATTAAGAGAGCGCGTGGAGATTGCTTGCGCGTCTTTGTACAATATTCGCGCTTGTTTCAGCTCCCCTTTCATTTGATAATCCATGGCTAAACTGTTTTCTGTTTCAGCGACATCCGGACTGTCAGGACCGAGTTGCTTCTTCCGAATCGCCAGCGTCGTCTGCAAAAGCTTCATGGCTTGGTCTACACGACCGGTCTTGTTGTAAATTGCCGCCAAAGCTTTAAGACTGTCGGCATATTCCAAACTGTTAACGCCCGCACTAGTTTTCCGTATCTTCAATGCCTTGTTCAGCAGGGGTTCTGCCTGGTCGGTCTTATTTTCAGCAAAATAAACCATGGCCAAATCGTTCATGCTGTCAGCGATCGGCAGGCCATTCTGACCAAAAATATCGGTACGAATTGCCAGCGCTTTCTTGATGCTGCGCTCAGCTTCGGGATAGAAGTCTTGCTTGAAATAAACATTGCCTAAATTATTCAAACTCGTTGCCAGTCGTGGATCTTGAACATCGTAGCCCTCCGCAATTTCACACGCTTCCTTAAATGACTTTTGCGCAGCACCGTAATGCCCTTGATTAAACTCCTTCTCTCCAGCTTCATTCAGGCGCTTCCAAACTGCAGTTGTGTTGACTGGTTCAGGCGCGGGCTTCGGCCAGAAAAAGAAAGCCATCAAACTGAGTGCCACTGCCACTGATACCGCGGCGATCAAAGGTATCCACGAAAATCTTTGAGGGAGTGGCACGAGACTTGGCGTCTGTGCTCGCAGCGACGTGGTTGTGGTCACCTGTTGAGCCATAGCGGGAATGTCAGTCTGAGTGGCATTTTTAGCCGGTCGCAACGTGTTTCGGAAAAGCTCAATATCAGTCCACAATTCAAGCATGGTCTGGTAACGATCGTCTGGTTCACGCTGGAGACACTTGAGGACTATCTTTTCAATCTGCTCGGGAATCGATATCAGTTCAGGGTCCACGCTTACAAACGCACGCGGTGTTTCATGAATGTGTCGCTGCAACGTATCAAGCGTGTTGGTGCCCAAAAGAGGTGGTTTACCAGTGAGCGTTTCATACATCACACAACCCAGCGAGTAAATATCCGAGCGAGCATCCAAGCGATTGCCCATGCACTGTTCGGGACTCATGTAGAGTGGGCTGCCTAAAATTTGACCAGTGTGCGTCAACTGTCCAGATTCAGCTACGGACATAGTTAAGTGTTTTGCAATACCAAAATCAACAAGTTTAACTACATCTTCCGCCTCCTCAGTGACCAGCATGAAGTTGCTTGGTTTCAAGTCACGATGAATCAATTCACGCTTGTGTGCATAGTTGAGGGCATCACACGCTTGGCAAAAAATCCAGGTAGCACGCATCAATTCCAGGCGTTTCACCTTGCGGATCTCTTCCATTAGGTTGCTGCCTTCAAGAAAGTCCATCACCAAATACGGTTGTCCTTTAAACGAGACGCCGAAATCGTAAACCGTAACGATGTTGTGGTGCTTGAGGCTGCTAACTAGCTTTGCCTCTAACTGAAAGCGCTTCAAGCTAGGCACATCAGATGCCACCAAAATTTTGATCGCCACCATTCGGTCCATCAACGTGTGCTTCGCCTTGTAGACCGAACTCATGCCGCCCCGTCCAAGCACCGAGATAATCTGATATCTTTCGGCGAAGAAACTGCCAATCAATGGATCGATGTTGAGCGGTGTAAGAGGGCTGCCGTCAGTGGGACAAAATTGTGCGTCGCCTATGAACTCTTTTCCACAAGCAAGACACGTTCGAGTGACTTCACTTGCTTTCTGTTGGTCTTCAGAATCGGAGTTCACTCTTTTCACCCGCCACCAAAATGGCGCCCAGACTAGGCTGGGATGCCGCTAGCCATAATGATCTCGCAATCCTTAGGAAAGGAGTCTTTTATACTCTTAACGCTGGCCTCAGTTATATCTGTGCCCGTCAAAGAAACTTTAGTCAGTGCCTGTAGCGCCTTCAATTTATCCAGCGAGGCTGCAGTGACTTTGGTATTGTCCAGCCAAATTTTCTTCAACGACGTCACTTTGACAAGCTGCTCCACGCCTTCATCAGTTATTTGGGTGTGCGACAAATCCACCTCATAAAGTCTGTTGAAATGCAGAAGATGAGCAAGATCTTGATCGTCAACTTCGCTCTCGCTAAAGTCAATTGATTGTATGGCGTGAGGATCCATCTCTTTTAGTCCGACTAGGTTTAATGGTTTCTCTTTTCGCACTTCCAATTGAACATTACTGCCGGCAGGTATTTGGACCAAACCTCGAGCTTCGCCAATGCCTTCCCAGTAGTCGGGATCATCTTCTGATTCGACGAGAACCTCTCCAAGCGTCAGCTCCGGAAACTTGATTGTTTTCGACTTATCTTTGGAAACATCTTTGGTTGGTTCTTGTTTTGCACTGGGCTTTGGAACAGATTCAGAAGGGGCAACATTCTTGTTCGTTGCGGCGCCTTTTTGTGCTGAGACAATCAAACCTGCTGTCACAAATCCAACCAGACTCCACTCAACCAACAATCGAGAAATATCTAGTTTGACCGGAGGTTGACCAACCACTGAGGGCGGCATGTAGAGAAATCCAAAACCTGTTGGGCTCTCATTGATAAATTTCCAAGGCGGATACAGCCCCATGGCAACGATTATGGCAATGCCTAACCAGAGAAATAATTTTTGGTTTTCGTTCAAGGGTGTCATTTGTTAATTTCGCGCTCTGAAGATTATTATCTATCCCGACGCGCCTCATTTATAAACGGCGCGCTAGTATGCTTAGAGTACCGCGGTCCGCACGTCATTGAAACTCATTGGAGGAGCCATCATGTGGGAACGATACAACTTGTCAGGTCAGCAGGCGATGTCATCTGGTAAATCAGCCGACGCTGAAAACGCATTCCGAATGGCTTTGCAGGAAGCTGAGAAGATTGGACCGCAGGATCCGAAGGTTGCAATTAGCTGCGTCAATTTAGCTAACTGTTTACGTCAGCAAGGCAAGTTCGCCGACGCAGAACCGCTTTACAAGCAGGCGATCGTCGTTAAAGAAAAGCATTTTGGACCTTTGCATCACGAGCTGATCAGCGTGCTTGAAAACTACGCGAAAATGTTGAGAGCTGCCGGACGCGACGGTGAGGCCGACAAGATGGATCATAAAGCGCGAGCAATTTTTGCCAAGAAATAATTGGGTTATTTAGAGACGTGAAGAAAAGCGCTGAAAGCGGCTCACAGACCAGTTCACAAAAACCTGTCGCAGCGGGCGTTTTGCAGTATCAGAGCGGATTCGGTAATCACTTCGAAAGTGAGGCCGAAGCTGGTGCACTGCCAAAAGGTCAAAATTCACCGCAACGAGTGGCTCATGGTTTGTATGCCGAGCAAATGAGCGGGTCATCTTTTACTGCCAGCCGTGCCGAAAATCTCCGCAGCTGGCTTTATCGTATTCGTCCTTCTGTTTTGCACTCGCCTTTTAAGAAATTTGACCAGGGGCAGTGGCGTGGCCGACCTTTCAACCAGTCTCACACTTCACCAGAGCAATTACGCTGGGATCCACTACCAACTCCCACCAAGTCCACAGATTTTGTCGAGGGTGTGGCCACTATTGCCGGCAATGGTGACAGTGGCAGTTGGAGAGGCTGTGCTACTCACATCTACGCAATCAATCGGTCGATGCATGACCGCTTCTTCTACAATGCTGACGGTGAGATGCTGTTTATTCCGGAATCGGGGGCATTGCGTATGCGCACCGAATTTGGTGACATGGATTTACGCCCTGGTGAAATCGCAGTCATCCCACGTGGCGTCAAGTTCCAGATTCAATTGCCTGGCGGCACTGCCCGCGGTTATATATGCGAAAATTACGGGCCACCTTTGCGGCTTCCACCATTAGGCTTGATTGGCTCAAACGGACTAGCCAATCCGCGAGATTTTCTCAGTCCCGTGGCGAAATATGAGCATTTGGAGGGGAAGTGTGAATTAGTTGCGAAGTTCAATAGTCAGCTCTGGCAAACACAACTAAACCACTCGCCACTAGATGTAGTGGCATGGCACGGTAACTACTCTCCGTACAAATATGATCTAGCTCTCTTTCAGACCGTTAATACAGTCAGTTTCGATCATTCTGATCCCTCAATATTCACGGTGCTCACGTCAGCGTCCGAATTACCGGGCTTCGCTAATCTGGACTTCGTTATCTTTCCACCACGCTGGCTCGTTGCCGAACACACATTCAGACCGCCCTATTTCCATCGCAACATGATGAGTGAATACATGGGTCTGATAATTGGACAATATGACGCCAAGGAGGAAGGCTTCGTCCCCGGCGGTGGCAGCTTGCACAACTGCATGTCAGCGCATGGTCCCGACGCGGATACATTCCAGCGCGCAAGCGCAGCGGAACTGTCTCCGAAATATTTGGGCGACACATTAGCCTTCATGATTGAAAGCTCTCTAATTTTCCACCCAACCGAGTTTGCACTTGAGTCTAAGATTCTGCAAACGAATTACCTGGACTGCTGGGCAGGTTTGCAAGCAAACTTCAAAAAAGAGTAAGGGCGATCAGTTAGTTGACATGCGGGTAATCCGTCAGGTGTCGACGGCTGTAAAATACTTCTGTCCGTCTTCTTCCTTCTTTCTGCCCATGGGTGCTTAAAATCCTCGTTGTTGTGACAGTCGCTCAAAGTCGTTACGTTAGCTAATATCTTGACCGGGGAATAGACGGATATGGCGGTTGCTATTCTCACATTCACACATGGTGGGCAGCCAGCTTCCAAAACCTGATATTGTTCCGTAACTACTCAACGCGACCTGCAAGGTTGCCAGGCGAGAGAAAAGTCGCACTAGCCGTTAACTTTCCGCAGCATCCCGAACAAAATGTATAAACCTAAAAAAGAAGATAACCCAAAAGCAGTTTCCCATCGCCAGAGGTTACCCGTTGCACCTGCGATGCCGGGTATAAAACAGATTTCTGCGCAATTCGAGGAAGCCGTTCAGAGACGGGGCACCATTGTTGAGCAGCCGTGGACAACGACAGTGCCCAAGCAGCAGTTTGTGCTGATGGTGCAGTGGGATCAACCGGCTGAATTCCCGCTCTGGACTTTGTATGAAGAAAATGCAAACGAGTCAAAGATGCACTGGAGCCAAACATTTCCGCCATCAGATGTGCAGTTGATGTATGACGTTCTGACCATGTCGGTGGAAGCCGGAAGTCAGAAAAGCTTCAAAATTCCTGATGAGCTCAAACCCAAAGACGACTATGATTCCTTGAAGCCAGAGCCATCGCCGATCAAAGCATCGCCTGCGCCATCACCACCTCCTCCTTCGCCTCAACCTGCGCCTCAGCCTCAAGGGTACCCGCAACCACCGCAGGGCTATCCGCAGCATCAGGGTTATCCCCAACCACCTCAGGGCTATCCGCAACCACCGCAGGGCTATCCTCAACCACCACAGGGTTATCCGCAACAGGGCTATCCGCAGCCGCCCCAGGGCTATCCGCCTCCAGTCTATCCGCCGTATCCACAGCCTGGATATACGCAGCAGGCACCGCCTCAGCCGCCGCTAAATCCCAATCAACAACAATCACCTTGGAATAACCAGTTCGGCTCACCACAAGCTCAGCCACAACAGCAACAATCAGCGTATCCGGCAGCCGCTCCAGCTGCGCCTAAAGCACCATCGTCAGGGTCTGGCGCTGACTTACGCCCAATCGACTACGACATGATGTCCAAGCGCGCCAATGTGTTGCTTGGCGAATTGCTAGTTGAAGCGGGTTTGGTGCCTAGACCGACTTTAAATGCTGCTCTGAAAATTCAAGAATTAGTGCGTGAAGAAAAGATGGAGCCAGAGCAAGCTTTTGACGCTCTCAAGCGCCTACATTCTATGGGCGCTTCGATTGATGATTACTTGAGCCCCAGCGATTTTAAATCAGGCAAGTCTGCGAGCAAACCGAATCCGGCCACAGCAAGTGGTGCCGCCGCTTCATCGTCTTCTCGTGGGCAGCCTATGGACCCTGAAAAACAACGCGAGATGCACGCCACTTTTGACCTCCTGCAAAAGGCTGGATTGCTTAGTGAAACAGATCTGAAAACAGCACAGGCAGTTCGTTCTAAGCACGGTGGCGACATGGTGCAGATTTTAAAGTCGGCAGGAAAGTTAGAAATCAAAACATACGACGCAGCTTTGATTTGCATCCAACTGATTCACGTCGGCAAAATGAAAGTGGAGCAATGCATCATTGCTCTAAATTACTGCAGCCGCAGCCGAGTCGGATTTGACGAAGCGATGGAAGAACTTAATTGGCCAAATCCAAGGAAGTCCTAACATAAGTCGAGATGTGCGCGTATGACCGATAACGTTGAAGTCGATAACCCGTATAAACATAGTCAACTTGCGCAGCAATCGGAGCTAGCTGCGGATTTTCGCCAGGCCGAAATCCAATTCAAAGCCGCTGTGAGAGCCGCTGATTCTTTGCCTTTGGCAGAATACAAATTGCATTTTCAAAGTAATCTTGCTCAAGAACATGTGATTAAACATGCAGCAGAAAACTTCGACAGCGATCAAAAAGTACCTAGCCTAGAGTCTGTGGAAAGTGCCTACCATGAGCTTATAGCGCTTCCGTTTTTGACCCGCATTCAGCTGGCTGGATTTTATGCTCGTCACGAGGCCATTCCAGAAGCGAAGGATGCTTGCGACGATGCGTTCCGCATTGGACTTGATCCGCTGGTCCGAGGAAATCGCAGCATTTATGCAATGTTCCAAAGGTCCGGGGATTTGCAAAGACATCTCGCGGATATTCTTGGACCCGATTGCGTTGAAAAGGTCTTCAATGCTACCTTCGACAAATTAGACGTCAACAAAGATGGTTTCGTTGATGCAGACGAGTTGAAGCGAGCCCAGCTTGACATAAGCATTGGTGCCGATGCCCAGCAAGTAATTAGATATTTACTGCACAACTATCTTGATGTCGAAAAGGCAAGTAATGACGAATTTGGCATGGAAATCAGCGGCATCACGAAAGCCGACGTGCACAATTATGAAAGTAATTCGGCTTCGCGTTGGAAGCGAATGAAAAAGAAACCTTGATCAATACTGATCAACCGTGATCAATACTCCTCATTACGCCACTGACCACCGATCCGAGTTTTGAGAATTGTGTGGCAATGACCGGACAAAAGCAGAGGATGTTTTTCTCTGAGCGTCTGGTAGGCACTATGCATGGTGCTACAGATCCATGACTCCGACGTTCGATCCAGACCGACGCAAGTCATTGTCATAACTGCCAAATCATTGTTGGACAGTAGTTCCACATGTTCGGCGTAAATCTCGTGCGGCTGTTCATCGACAATATCTCTGCGGATAGATAGTACTTTCATTGGTTGCCTCTGATGTAAACACCATAACTGACTGCAAATTCACTTTAGATTCAAATGTTGGCAAATTCATGGCATCAGTTGGTTAAACCAAATTCTCGAATGCTCCAATTGTCTTGTCGAACTCTTACGATTGCAAATTCACTTGGCGTCATGGGCAGCCGGGACGGCTGCACTCCATTTCGTTGTGCGTATACCGAGATGAGAGCGGATTTTTAATCCGCCCCGTGAACTCTTTCAACGGTTCTAAAAGCGGGCAAAGTCTGGTTATTTCGCGGCCTAAAAGGGGCGGGGCCCATAAATACGGCACTTAATGGGTATACTGATTGCAATAGCCGAGGCATACACGCATCCCTGATGGGCAAAAACATCCTACTTTTGGACGACGATAAGCAGTTTTGCAAACTGATGACATCTGTTCTAGAAGGACGCGGGCACAAGGTTTTGCAGGCCGAGAGCGGTCAACAAGGCTGGGAAACACTCAACAAAGAAAACCTTGATCTGGTCATAGTTTGCGGACCGCTGCCTGATAAAAGCGGGATCGATTGGATCACTGAAATACGTGAAAAGGGCAACCAAGTTCGGTGCGTTTTTGTCGGCGAATCTCAAAAAGAAGTTCAAATCAATAAATCGAAACTCGAAAACGACCTGGGAATTTCGTTAATCGTCCACAAACCAATCATTCCATTCGTTTTTGGCGCTCAAATAGAAGGGCAATTTGCAGAGAGCGTCGGCAATCAGTCCGCCAAACTCAAAGATTTCGAGACCATGTTTCTTGCGCTCGTCACCAAGTACGCGCGTATGTTACCCGGCAAATTGGATGATTTATCGGCCGCTATTCAGAAGGCAAAAGCAGAACCAGATGACCGAGATTTAGTCGGCGAGGTGCGAGCGCAGGCGCACAAGATCAAGGGCACTGGCGGTTCACTAGGCTTCAGGTTGGTGGGCGAAGCAATGGCCTTCATCGAAGCCGCTGCGGTTGCCATGCCTGACAAGTCACTTGAAGAGCAACAAATTTCCTGGGCGGAAGTCGATCGGAAATTGCTCGACGCGCAAGCTGCAGGCGAGATGGAAGCGAAAGAAGTCGCTCAAGTTGTTGCCGGAAAAGACGATGAAGCCGCCGAACATGCTCCTGCAATGGCTCGCATACTGGTTGTAGACAGCGATCAAGAATTTCTCAATCTTATAGAGGAGCTGGGAAGAGAGCGGTTGGTCGAAATCGTCAAAGCTCTCAATAATACCGAGGCACTCGACAAAGCTTGCCTGTTGCCGCTTGACGCCGCATTGGTAAATGTCGTCACCGATGCGCCTGAAGAATCATTCCGATTAGCTCGCCAGCTCAGGGAACTGCCCGGCTATGAAAATTTACCTTTGGCGTTTATCTCAGGCGACGCGTTTATAAAAGACCGTGTGGAGGCTGCGCATGCTGGTGCATCTCTTTATTTGGATAAGCCTCTGCAATCAGACTCGCTTGAAACTGCCGTCCAGCATCTCGTGGCAATCAGGCAAGGCGGTCGACCACGGGTACTGATTACGGATGATGACGAGTTCTTTGCAAACACAGTGGCATTGGTGCTCAGAAACGAAGGCATGATCGTGCGCACTTTGCTCGATCCCACGAAGATTCTCGATGTGATGCAAGACTTCCCGCCGGATATGCTGCTCTTGGATGTGATGATGCCAGGTGTTACCGGATTTGAAGTATGCCGCATGCTGCGCCAAGTTCCGCGCTGGCAGGATCTGCCAATCATTTTTCTAACCGGGCAAACTGGAGTTGACGCACGCGTAGAAGCGTTTAGATCCGGTGGCGACGATTACCTTCCTAAGCCAGTCGTCAACGAAGAGTTGCTTACTCGCGTCAAAGTTCGTTTGGATAGATCAAAACTTTTGAAAGAGCGATCAGACAAAGACACGATTACCGGTTTGCTTCTAAGACGAGCATTCTCAGAGCACCTAACCGGGATGATCGCAGAAGCACAAAGACTGAAAGCCAGCTTCTCGGTTTGCTTGTTAGACGTAGATCATTTCAAAAAAGTAAATGATACTTATGGTCACCTCGCGGGTGACAAAGTTCTAGCAGGGCTTGGACAGCTGCTTTCAAGAAGATTCAGAGTCGACGACTTGCGTGGAAGATGGGGCGGTGAAGAATTTATTTTGGCTTTCAGGCGCGAAGCTAAAGCAACGATGCATGCAGCAGTGGTGCGGGTGCTGGATGAATTCAGCAACATGACATTTGTCAGTGATGACGGTCAAGAATTTCACGTCAGTTTCAGCGGTGGTCTAGCAAGCTTTCCCGAAGACGGTGAATCAGTGTACGAGCTGCTTCAAACAGCAGATCGCCGGCTGTACGAAGCTAAACGAGCTGGACGAAAACGCATAGTTTTAGACGATCCAGATCCCGTTACGGTTATCCGAGGATAGTCTGCCGCATTAGTGGTGTCTAGGCACACTAGTGGGGTCTAGGCACACTAGTGGGGTCTAGGCAGCAAGCTGCCCGACTCCGCAAGCTGCCCGACTCCGCAAGCCGCTCGACTTATGAGTCAGTAAATTATTCGGCGTCTTTCTGCTGTTTTTTATAGTTTTCGAAATTGATTTGTTGTTGCTGATATTGCAACGCCTGATTTAATAGAGCGCCAGGACTTTGTGTGCCTGTCGCACCACCAATTTCGACAGCGTGTCGGTAGGCAGCTACAGCGCCATTATAATCTTTGGCTCGTAACAAGGCATTGCCCAAACCAATTTGAAAATCGGCGTTTCGAGTTTGATACTTTGTCGCCAAGCGATACTGACCGATTGATGCGGCATTATTGCCACCACGAAGCAGAAAAGTTGCATAGTCGTAATGCAATTGAGCGTCACTAGGCTTCATCGCCAAAAGCGCGTTATATTCGCCCGCTGCCTCACCCCTATGCTGAGAAACAAAAATCTGAAGCAAGAGGCGATGAATCGTCTCTCTCTTAACCTGCGGTGAATCCGCCCAGCTAGCACTGGCAGCGCAGGCAAAAACAGCCGTCGCCAAGGCCAATGAGAATGCCGCGCGATTTATCATGGAAAACATCTAGGACCTCCAGAACAGTTAGCTATTTTGATTACGCATGTTGTATTTGTCGAGCAACAAATAGAGCTTGTTTAAGTTCTCGTCGGTGGACGGTTGACGTCCGTATGAGCCTTGGAAGGTCTCAAACATTCCCCGCTTTGGCACAGCGAATTCGATAAACAAGATCCATACGCTTCCTTTTTCAGGCAACATTTTTTCGCTGAACTTCCAGCCAGTTGGTGCATTCGGATTGACATTATCATGAAACTCAAACTTGACTGGCAGAGCCTTGTTCAACGGCGGTCCCTTTAGGATTTTCGTAATGTGAAAGTTTGCCAGCGGCGGATGGTTCCAGTGAATGTCGCCGGTTTTATCTATTCCTTCAAATTCTGCAAGAACAATACATTCAGCCTTGACTGCGTTGTCGAAAGACAAAGCATAATCGGACGGATTGATTTCTGGTGCCTTTGGAATTTCTGCCACCTTAACCACATCTGGCTGCTTAGGAGGCACATAAGGTGTGGAAGGAACGATGTCTATCTGTTTGATCTTAGGTGCAAAAACGATCGTCGGTGCGTCTGCTGTCACAAGCGCTTTCTTTAACCATGGCACCGCTTCCTCGTATTTGTTTAAGTGAAACAATGCTTGCCCATATTCATACGACAGTGATTGCTGCTTCTTGGGATCGAGTTCAAAAATCTTTTCAATAGCAAACGCAACCTGGTCCCACTCTTGAGAGTGCATACAGGTATTGTAAAGACCTTCATAGTATTCAACCGACTTCGGGCTCAATCCAATTGCCACGCGGTATTCGTCTCTGGCTCTGCCGTAGTCGCCCGCGTTGTAGTAATCGGCGGCCTTGTTTGAATGCCTGATCAATGTCACCGACTCTTCCGCCGATGCCTTCTGCGGCATCGAGAAAAACAACGAGAGAAGCGTTGCTGAGCCTGCCAACAAGGCAATTTTCCGCTTCATGCCATCCATCCTTGACTTTTTCGAATTAGGGACACTTGTGAACATTCAAAACTCCTCTCGCCAACATCGATGGCTGCACAAAGAAACAGCCAGTGCACCATCATAATCTCATTTCTACCACTTTGATGCCCGAACACTAACTAGGTCGCTACCTTTTTGTCGATTCTTTGCTGGCTCATAACCGCCAACGTCGTCTGAGCGTTGGTCAGGTTGGCTTCGGTAAGGTCGGCTTCAAAGAGCCAAGCGTTGTCCAAAATCGCCGAATCGAGGTTCGCATGCTTTAAAACCGCACCCTGCAAAGAAGCATTGGTCAAATTGGCGTGAAACAAATTTGCCTCGGTTAGGTCAGCATTCTCCAGCATCGCATCAGTCAAGCGTTTGCCACGCACTTCAGCCCGTCAGGGTTGCGCCCTTCAGGTCTGCGCCTGTAAGGTTCGCACCTACAATGTTGGTTTCCACAAGGATGGCGTCTTTGAACGAAGCTCCGGACAAATTTGCCTCTTTGAAATCCGATCCAGATAAATCAGCTTGCCTCAATGTAGCTCCAGACAGATTCGCCGCTTTAAAGAGGGAATTTCGCCCTATCGCACCGTCAAAATTGGCACCACTTAAGTTGGCTGAAGTAAAATCGCATAGTTCAAGATCCGCTCCGACCAAATTAACACCACTCAAGTCAGCGTAGTCAAGCTTAGCCTCCCGCATAAATGCACCGTTTAAATCGGCGCCAGGCAGATGCTTGTGCTTCAAATCTGCGCCCGACAAGTTGATTTTTCGGGGCGCTTTTTCTTTACGCCACTGATTCCAGCGGATGGCACCAAAGAGAAGCTGCTCAAGTAAGGAATGTTCAGTCAAATTGACAGAACCTCAAGGCCATCAGAAATTATCACCAAGATCCACCGCCACCCCCACCGAAGCCACCACCACTAGAACCACCTGAAAAGCCGCTCTCACCACTGGCAGCACTGCTGCCACCAGAACTTGCGCCACCACTTGGAGCGGACCCAAATGTACTGCGCATCGTATTCAGACCGCCGCCTAAATCATTGACGAAATCGCTTACTGAAAAAATACTGTTTGGTCCATAGTCAGATGATTGATACCAGTCGGGCGGCTCCGTCAACAAGCCCTCAAACGCGCTTGCCCATTGATCCGCAGCACCAAGCACCATGGCATACGGAAGTAAGCGACCAAAAATTGTCGGGTCTTCCTTGGCTAAAACACGGATCCGATCCTTCTCGGCCAAGCGCACAAAGCGGGCAAAACCCAAACATTCGCGCCGTGCTTTTGAGCCTGCAGCTGACCGCGCCGGCATTGCTCTAGCAAAGAGGAAAATTATTGCTCCAGAAATTAAAATGCCAACTCCAAACGGTGGCTTACTGATCAATAACCAGATGCCAATCAAGAAAAACAAGAAAGCCATTGCTTTGTACTTGGTTCTTACAGTTTCGGGATTACTTAAAAACAGACCCTTATTGGTCAATTCATCGTAGATGTATTTTTTGAGAGCCGGTATGTGCACGTAAAACTCTTCTTTTAAAGTTGATAGCGTTCGAGAAGAGCCTGGCGTCAAGGACGAGCGAAAAATTCCACTTAAAAATTCGTTTTCGTGCTGCGCAAGTTTTTCAGTTGCAGGAGGACTGGTCTTTGTGAACTCGTAATCTTTGTTCGAGAAAAATAGAAATCCTTTACTCGATATTTGTGCAATTTTCAGATGTCCTCGCGCTGCCAGATCTATTAGCGTTGAAACTATGTCCTCCATATCGCACGATTCGTCAACCAGCGTGCCCACCTCTGCCGGCGACAAATCCTTAGGAGGATTCCACTCAACAGCGATCGGATGGTTAGCGTCTATATCTCGACCTGAGTGCCACCATAAGAGATAAATTGTAGTAAAAACAGCTAACGGGATTAAATACGCCGGCCACCAATCGACAAAGGACAGAAGAGCTTCTTGCCACCACGATGGCTGCACCACACTGCCGGCCGGAAGCCCGACCACAACAGTCAATCCTTCGCCTGGCGCCAGTGGATTTGGTGATGAAAATTGAACTGCTGATCCTGCGACAGTTGCGCTTCCCTTAACTGTCGACCCAGGTGGTCCGATAAATGCTTCTGCGCGAATATCGCCAGATTTCACATCTAATGGCACGCGCACAGTGGCGGAGGCACTGTCGATAGGGTAAGGCCACTCATTGCCAGTTGCATTCCAATACAACTCAGGGGCGTGGTCGAAAAAGTTTAGCGCCCGTTTAACTTTGTATTGGATCTTATAGGAGTGGATACCGGTGATGGTGCGATCAGCGTCACCGATTTTGATGATCACATCATGATCTTGGTGAGTGAATACGTAATTTAGCGCCGAACCGGCGTTGTCTGTGACGCTCTCAACTGTCAGTGGCAAAGTGTATGAAGCATTGTGCCTCGAATACTGAACTGGGATGATGCAATAGATTCCGTGACGTTGTGCGTTTGCAAAATCAACATTGATTCTTTCGACTACGTCGATGGACGAATCACGATTAATAGTAATATCAGAAGAAAAGTTTCTGATCTCTTCGGCTTGACAGGGGACAAACACACTAAGCACCACATACAGTGTCAGTGAGAATAGCAATCGAAAGGCTTTCATCTTGAATACCAGCTTCTAATTTAAGTCGCGCGTGCTAAATTCGTACAGAATGAAACATCTTGCCAATAAGAATACACATAATGCAATCAAAACAACCTTGCCCTATTTGCCAGCGGCAAAAAAATTCCCCAGCAATTTTCGAAAGCGAAGACTGGCTGGTCAGGCATTCTTCCGAAACCAACATTGTCGGTTACGTCTTAATTGAAGCAAAGCGCCACTTTCTCGATATGGCAGAGGCGACGCCAGCCGAGTGCGCAAGTTACGGAGAAATTCTCCAGCGCGTTACCAAGGGCATTCGGCGTCTCGTCCCCGCAGAAAGGGTTTACACATTTACCTTAGGTGAGGTAGTGCCTCACTTCCACGTCCATGTGATTCCAAGAACCAGTCAGATGCCGCGAGGTTATCGAGGACGAGGTATATTAACTTATCCGCTGGAGCCCAAGGCTGACAGCGCCCTGATTGAAATTTTTTCGGATGGCATGGCAAAAGCGCTTTCTAAGCACTGAACAACGTTTTCATCCGAAATTCTTCAGGAACGATTTTAATAATCTCTCGCCAGCTATACTGAGATTTAGGGCCACTGCCGCTTGCTATGAGGACACATGGATCTACCGCCACGAGAAGTTCCTGAAGGACTTACAGCCCAAGAATATTACAAACTGGGCGTCCAATATAAATCCATGGGGTGGACCGAGCAAGCTCGGGATGCACTTACGTTTGCCCTTGAGGATAATTCTGACGCTGAGGTAACAGTATCGGCGAAGCGTTTTTTGCGGACCAAAATCCCCCGGTTTCCAGTGCCACTGCTTGCGGAGCAAAAGAATATCGAAGGTTTCAATCTCATGGCCACAGGCGATGTAGAGGCTGCCCGAAACACTTTTGAAGAGCTGATTGCCCAATTTCCAGATTTCGAATGGCCATATGGCAATCTAGCCGTTTTATGTTTGCATGATGGTCAAATATTGAAAGCCAAAGATCTTCTTGAGCAGGCTCTGGAGATTAATCCAGACTATGTAAATGGCTGGTTGCACATGGCGACAGCAAAAGGACTCGAGCTAGATTTGGAAGGAGCGCGCCGTTGCGTTGAACGGGCTCTTGAATCGGACCCCACAGATACTGCCGCAAAAGCGATGCGCGATGCTCTTAACGAGCTGTAATTTCAAATAATATAGTTTTTCCCCCGGTTCTATATAGCGTGCTTTAGCGCCAGGGTCGCTCACTTGCGTGCATGATGATTGGAGCGGAGAGTTTTTCCGCCTCAGGTGACCCTTACCATGCACTTTTGCGAGTCAAATTCGTGCCGCTGTTTGGCGTCCGTAAATCTAAGCGCGTATCCGTCGCTTTCATTGCGGCCCATCCTCTTCTGCTTGGCAGCGGATGCGGCGCTGCTCGCCACAACTTTAGCGCTAATTGACTCTACTGGGATAAAAAAATGAATACCATTGGCAGCACTTTTCTCATCGGTGATTTACTAAGAAGCGCCAAAATAGTGGAGCTCCGCGACTTAACTAATGCGGTGCAGGTAGCAAGCAAAACAGGTCTGCCTGTCGGACGAGTGCTGGTGATGTTAGGTTTGGTCACAAGTGAGACCGTTCATGCCGCCCTGCAAGCGCAATCGCTTGTTCGCGATCGCCTGATCAGCACTGAGGTTGCAGGTAAAGCGCTCGCCATGGTGGCAAGCTATAGGATTGACTTAGAGCGCGCACTCGAGCAATTGGGTTCGCTACCAGGTCGCGAGATTGAGACGAATAAGCTTGGCGATTTACTAGTTTTAGCCGGACTTTTGTCGAACGCAACTCTAAATGACGCCCTTAAAACCAGTCAACATCTGAACCTTCCACTTGGACGAATTCTCGTCCTAAAAAATATATTGAAAGAACACATTGTTGAAGCAGCACTAACTGCTCAAGTGATGTTGCGAGACGGAATCATCGATCGCAAAACCGCTGTAATCGCATTAAAGAATGCCAAGCAAACTCATTGTTCTATAGAGAACTGCCTGACCGCAGTTGGCGTTGAAATCGGCAATAAGCGCCAATCTGTACGTATTGGAGAATTGTTTGTATTAGCCGAAATTATTTGCGAAGGAGATTTGCTTGCCGCTGTAGAAATCGGACTGAACGAAGGAACGCAAATTGGCCAGATCCTAATGCAGTTCGGTTTCATCAACGAAGACACTCTTGAAGCGACTCTAAAATTGCAACACATGGTGCACAACCACACGCTCTCGGTTTCGCAAGCCGTATCTGTGCTAAAACAATTTGTAAGTGGAGTTGATATTGCCCACGCAGTAGCGAGCATAACTGAAACGGAAGTAAATCCAGTGCAAGCAGTTGGATTAGCCGAATTACTGCATCTCGCTGGTTTGGTGCCGCAAGAGGATACGGAAAAAGCATTGGCTATAAGTTACGCCAGCAAAATCCCCTTCAACAAGATACTGCTTAAATACAAAATGGTTGAAGAATCCGCATTGCAGGTGGCGATCCGCTGTCTGCTTCTGATGGGCGAAAATCTACTCTCAACGGAACAAGCGATTGTCGCCTTGCACCACTGCGTGTGGAGTAATTTGGAACTGGTCGTGGTACTGAGCAAGATGGGCTGGTTGGAAGAGCAAAAGAAAGAAGAATGCAAGAATTCCATGCCAATAATTTTAGGCAGCACACCGATCTCATATGCAAACCAAACTGAAGTCTTCAACCCTACGGCTTCGATGTCCTAACCTCAGAGCGCCGACATCCTCCGACATCCTTGCCGACACCAATATCTTGTGAGGCGGATTTAGAAACCGGCGCTCTCATTTTCACTTTCTCAAGGCAGGCTGCTATTGATTTTTGGAAGATAGAAATCGCGACGTTCCTACTGCTGAGGCGTCAAAAATTCACCAAACAGAAGTGAGTTCACCAGTCGTTGATTGAGCATAAGGAACCCACAAGAGCACGACTGCGGTCACGGAGATGTTGGTCTTTTTCGGTGCAATGCTTGTTGATTGCACTGATTCTAAATGAGACTGAATCTTTGAGTTCAACGCACCAAGCTCCTGCTGAAACTGAGCTTCCATCTCATCAAATTGTTGTTGCAGACTTTGCAGCGATTCGTTGGCGCGTTCGGCATCTGCTTGTTTTTGCGAAGCACGACTAATCCCTCGAGCGGCGCTAGTTGCTTTATTAATGGTGCCCGTACCAAACGGTCTACGTGAGACCATAGCACCAAATATGGTAGCGCCAACGGATAAGGCTGAGTGAATTTGATTGTCTCGTGACGCTTGACTCTCCCGCTCCAATTTTTGTTGAGCAAGGCGAATACGCTCTTGCAGTGCGTTCAATTTAGGGCCATACTTGGCTCTTAGTTTTGCAGAGTTGGCATCGCGCAACTCATTGGATTTTTGCTGCAATCGCACCTTGAATGCACCTTCCTTTTCGCCAGGTTGGGAATACAAATTCAAGGATGGACTGAACAGCAAGTAGTACTTTTGCGATTGGGTTAACCACGCAACAAGTGTTTTGGACCAGGTTTTGTAGTTCGTTACCTGTGCCAAGCCAATCGGTAGCTCCGCGAACGATGCATCTGAACTAGGCTCCAAGAGAAAATTCTCAAGCACATACTTAACTGGCTGAGCATCGCTCCAGTTGTGCGTAGCACCATCTCCAGAGATGGACGATATGAAGCCGCGCTCGTTCGTTTCATCTAAAGATGTTTTGGCATCGACAAAGCGAACAGACGCGGAAGCGAACAACATTGGCTTGTAAACAAGTTTCTCGGTGGCGGCAAGCGGGCGCTTCACCGATAAAAAATACTGTTTAATGCCGGGGGGTAAAGCGGGTCTTTTGCTGATCACATCACGAGTCTTTGAAGTGGACTCAGCAGTCAAAGTACCGTTCGATCCAACTGAAGCAGTTGCGCTGCCAATGGACTTCTTGACGGGATCCATCAGCGCCTTTATTTGAGACTTCATCAGCGGTCCACGAAGATATGAAAGCGTCCAGCGTGTCTGAAAAATTTCTGGGCGGCTTTCATGCACATTGTTCATCAGAAAAACGCGCTTGCCTAATCCCGCTAGAATTTGCTCCATGTTTTGACGATCGAATTTACCGCCGCTTTCAGCAATCGCACCTTCCAATCCTTCAATGACGCGCATCTTGTCGCGTTCCGTTTGCAAACGCCCAATAAACCATGTGCCAGTGTTAGACAGACCCTTGTAGTCGAGATCAACTGGATTTTGAGTGGCAAGCATCAAACCTAATCCATAAGCGCGAGCTTGTTTCAACAGAGTAAGCAACGGCATTTTGGAAGGTGGATTTGACACCGGTGGGAAATAGCCGAAAATCTCATCCATGTAGAGAATCGCTCTCAGACTGCTCGTTCCTGATTGAGTGCGCATCCAAGAAACAATTTGTCCAAGCAGTAAGGACACAAAAAACATTCGTTCTGTATCGCTTAAGTGAGCAATTGAGAAGATACTGACTTGTGGCTTGCCGGTGTTCGAGTGGAGTAGTTTATTGATGTCCAGCGGCTCTCCGGACAGCCATGCATCAAAGCCGGGCGCCGCAAGAAGATTGTTGACCGTCATAGCCAATTCAAATCGTTCCTTGGATGGGAAAAACGATTCGATGTCTATCGCCCCAACTTGGGTCATCGGCGGTTTTTGGATCTGTTGAATAATGTCAGGTAGAGTCAGGTCCACACCTTTCCGCCAAGCCTTATCCAAAATATTAGAGAGCAAAATATGCTCACGGCTCTTTAACGGATCTACACTTGTTCCCAACAGAGCAAGCAGACAATTCGCTGTTGTCACGACGCGCTCTCTTAGTGCATCGGCATCATCGATTATTTCCTGTGCCGGAGCAGATAACGACTGAACGATGGAAATAGGTAGTCCTGCTGTGCTTCCAGGTGTATAGACCTTAAAGTCGGCCGAATCTCGCAGCTTCTTGATCCGCTCTCCAGTTTGCCCCCATTCTGCCAAACCAGCTTTCCATGCGGATGCTTGCTGTCCGGCAAATTGTTCAAGCGATAAATTATTCTGCCTGGCTTCGTCTGGATTAACCCAGGGTTGGAACTCATCAGCCGACAAATTCGGGAAGGTAAGCAACAAGTTCGCCAGATCGCCTTTTGGATCAATGGCAATAACGGGGATCGAATCGATCGCCGCTTCTTCAACCAAACTTAGACACAGCCCAGTTTTACCACTGCCAGTCATACCTATACAAACAGCGTGGGTGAGTAGATCTCGTGAGTCGTATAAAACCAAATCGTCCGTTGTCTTGCTCGCCGCAATATCGTAACGACGACCAAGATAGAAAAGCCCGAGCTTTTCGAAATCCTGCGCTAAGTGTTCAGCCACTAGACTTCCTCACACGACAGTAACTATTTGTTTGCCTGTTTCGAAGCTTTTGATGCTGGCTTCGGCTCCGATGTTGCGACTGGCTTTGCGACACCGATGTGCTTCAGCGCCTCAGCGTATTCTTTTTTTACGTCGACCAAGTCTCTGGATTTTTGAGTTTCCATCGCTTTGATTGCTTCTTCGTAGAGAGGAATGGACTCCGCCCACTTGCCCTGTTTGGTTAAAATTCGCGCTTCATTGCGCTCGGTGACTGGAATCATCTGATTGTAATTTCCGTAAGCCTTGCGAAACAATTCCCTCGATCTGTGCAGGTAACTGGCACATTGACTGTACATCTTCTTGTTTTCATACAGCGACGCCAAATTGTTCAGGCTCACCGCAACTCTGGGGTCGTCAGGACCACAAGCCTCAGCTTCTCTGAGACCCTCAACAAGGTCGCTTTCCGCCTTGTCCAAATCATTACTCGCCAAAGCCGCTAACCCGGTTTTGTTTTTCGCCTGCCAGGCTGCGGCATGCTCGGCAGCCACTTTCTCAGGCGACAGCTGAATTTTCTCAGAATTAGGCTTGCAGGAAGCACAGAAGGTTAAGGCGAGTGCTGAAATGAAGACTAAAGTCGGCAGTTGCGGAAGTTTCATTGATATATCCAAGCGGTATGAAACTCATATTTTACCCCTTATGCATTTATTTTGCAGTGTTTCGGGGATTGAAACCGCGTGCACCATATGCAGTATCAGCAACTGCCGCTTGCCCGAGGTCTTAATCTTGACGTCTAAGCACGCATAAGATAAGAAAAATCAACAAGCTTCACTTGGAAGCAACTTTTGTCCGTGAAGCCATTTCGCTTACATCTTCCAATTTTTTGGCTATAGCTTTCGCAGTTCTAGACCGCGTGATTCTTTCAGCAAAAGGCATTCTAATGCCGGCGTCTGTGCGCGAACTTAACGTCACCGTGGTCTGCTTGCCGTCAGCGCTAGGAGTCAATTCCCACTCGCCTTCAAATGCTATCAACTTGTCCGATTTGATCATCGAATATTGAAGCCTCTGCATAGGGATTTCGTGTTCCTTGTAGGTGCAAGTCGCATCCCCAAGGATTGGAATATTTTCAAACTTTTCTTCGACGACATAATCACCGCCGCCGCTCGATAGAACTCGTCGGTGAGCGGGGTCATTCTTGCGAATGGTTCTCATCGCTTCCCATACGTCTCGCACTGGAGCGTTAATAGTGGCACTGCCGGAAACCACTGCGTCAGTGTTACTTGCTTTGACCGGTAACGACGCGAAACTACAAACCAAGCCGCACAAAATCATCTTACGCACGTAAGTCATGTGTAATCCCCTTCCCTCAACTGAATCTGAAGACGCCGGAGGGAAGGTTAGGTTCCAGCGGAAGGGCTATTCATCCTGTTTTTGTACGGATAAGCTGATACTTAACGAAACAACTCAGTCGGGAACAAATTTTTAAATAGTTCACATCGGCAGTAGCACGAGCATTGGCTCACTGAATCTCACAAACTTACACTCGCGAACCCGCGCTCGTGCTGTAAATTTCTACTTGAATTAAACTCATAGTTAAGCGCCGATTTGATCCTGCATACGCGGCATCCACTCTCGGACTGGTTTACCGATGTATATAGCTTCTCTATCGGAAAACTGACCAAGACTAATTTTTAAATGGCAAACCTCTCTGTGCAATCTGTTCGTTAGGCTCTTGGTGGCAACGGAAGGTAGTTCATTGAACTCATTAACGTATTCGCTTACGTCCACCGGTTTGCCAATCATAATTTTAGCGACGCGATCAGCACCATTTTCTACGTAACGAATAGCCATTGGCACTATTGGGACATTCACGCCAATTGCTTGACAGTTCAAGGCGATGCGAGCAGTGCCGCTCTTGAAAGGATGAGTGGTGCCGTCACGAAAAGTGTTTCCTTCCGGAAAGATAACGAGCACTTCTTTTTTGCGGAATTGATCGAGAATAAAATCATAGGCGCTCCGCGAAGCGGTCGCAGGAAAGGCGCCGATGCCAGGGATAATCGCGCCCTGAAGACCTTTCATCTCGTTGGGTGAGGCCATGTATATTGAGCGTCGCTCCTCTAACACTTTCTGCACCAAAGGCGGATCCCAGCGCGAATAATGATTGGCGATCAGGATGTATGAACCGTCCTGCGGTAGGTTTTCCTTGCCTTCAATTTCAACACTGCGGAAGTGGGTTTTAAGGGCAATATTGTTGATGACATTCAAAATGCCCACGCTATACCAACTCTTCCTATCAACCAACCTTTTTTTCATTGTCTTTTCCTCGAAGATGCCAGCGTTATCGCCTGCTATCAACATAGCTCTGAGACAGCGAGCGATGATGAATGGATCAACAGTTCGCAGAGTGTGAGGTTGCAGTGAAGGTTATCCAACGGGGCAGAGAAGCGCCCAGCCCCGTGCATCCAAGTTACGACGGTCGCCAGAACCTACGATCCGGCTTCTGTGACTAGCGGCTTTGGCGACCTCGGCATCATGAGGATATAAAGAACAGATGAAGTAATGAATCCAACGAACCAGGCATAATCAAATAGCAATTTCAGCTGAGGAATGAACCAGCCAGACCAAGCAATTGCACATCCCACCACAGTAGCAGTGACTGCCGCCGGATTCCAACCATTCTTGTATTTGTAGATCCCGTTAGGTAAGTACAAGTCAGCAAGCGATAGTTTTGTCTTTTTGAGAATCCAGTAGTCAACGATCAAAACACCAGCAATGGAGCCAAGTCCGCCAGAATATCCAACTAACCATTGATAGATGTAGCCTGACGGATCGGCGATCAATTTCCACGGTTGCATGAGCACGCCGAGAATCGCCGTGATCAATCCGCCGGTTCTAAAATTGATCCAGCGAGGGAAGGCGTTAGAAAAATCGTTGGCCGGCGAAACCACATTAGCGGCAATATTCATGGCCAGGGTAGCCACCGCAACAGTAAACATCGCAACGCACACTACCAATGGGTCAGTGAAGAGAGAAATCAAAGAAATCGGATCCCACAAGTCTTTCATTGCCACTTTGGGATAGATCACCAATGCGGCAGAAGTGACAATCACACCCATCGTCGACAGCAAGGTCATCGCCGCCGGCAGTGCCACCACTTGACCGATAGTTTGCTCTCTCTGACTGTGTCCATACCGGGTGAAGTCGGGCATGTTTAACGAAAGTGTCGCCCAGAAACCGATCATCCCTGTCAGCGAGGGGATAAAAACCTTGATGAAAGAAGGGAAGTCCTGAAACTTACCGGGCTCAGATAGCAAAGTGCCCACTCCGTGAGCGCTATTGACGGCCCACCCAACCAGCAGCGCGCACATCAAAAGCACAAAAGGTGCAGCTAAACCCTCAATCTTTTTGAGCAGATCCATACCGCGATAAATAACGAGCACATTTAAAGACCAGAAGATCAAGAATGAAATCCATTCTGTCGCTGAATGCTCAAGTAAAACCGGACCGCCAAGCATGGTCGGCCAATCCTTATACAAAGCCGTAAAGAGTGTGAAAAGAGCTTTTCCACCCAGCCAGGATTGTATGCCGAACCAGCCGCAAGCAACCAGCGCTCGCATCAATGCTGGTACATTCGAACCGAATGTGCCGTACGCGGCGCGAGCAAATACAGGAAATGGGATACCATATTTGGTGCCTGGATGTGAGTTCAATAAAATAGGTATCAAGACAATCACATTTCCTAGCATGATAGTCATGATCGCTTGCCACCAGTTCATTCCGATTGCGATCAGACCCGATGAGAGCATGTATGTGGGAATGCAAGCAGCCATGCCCACCCACAATGCTGCGAAATTATAGGTAGTCCAGTTACGCCGAGACACTGCCACTGGTGCCAGATCATGATTGTACAAAGGGCTCGAACTGATCACAGCTTCGTCGCGCAGTTCAATGCGACCGTCTGGATATTCCTTAACTAAAGTATCCCCATCCAATTCCATAATTCTTCCGTTCAAGCTTCAGCATAGATCTCAACCAAGGCATAATACTACCCAGATGTTTTCTATAGAACTATTGAAAACCGGCTAAGCGTCCCTCAATACATCACGAGGCTCAGATGACTCAAAGAACAAATCCGCATTCCGCTGACGAAATGGAGCGCTTTTTGCAGGAAGCAATCGCCGAAGCGAGAAAAGGACTAGAGGAAGGCGGCATTCCAATTGGTTCAGTACTGGTGCGCAACGGTGAAATAATCGGCAGAGGACACAATAGAAGAGTTCAAAACAATAACCCCACCGCCCATGCCGAGATTGAGTGCTTGAAAAACGCCGGTCGAATAGGAGACTATTCAAATACAGTATTGTATTCAACGCTGATGCCGTGCGCGATGTGCGCTGGTGCTTCAGTGCAATTTCGCATTCCCACTGTCGTTGCAGGTGAGAATCGAACCTTCAAGAGTGCCGGTGATTGGATGGAATCGATGGGTACGCAAGTAATCGATATGGATTCGGAAGAATGCTTCCAGATCCTTCAAAAATTTGCAAAAGCCCAACCAGACGTGTGGAACGAGGACATAGGAATTTCTAAAACCTAGTCATCAATCTCGCTCCCTTCGTTACAAACGGCTCAGAGTGCACGATTCCCAAATCAAACAACCACAAGCCTGAAAACACCCGCCAGTCAAGCGATTGTAGCACTAAGAAAATCTTCCAAATGCTTGCTTAGGGCAACTGCTGGGACTTTTAAGCGATTTGTGTAAATCGTAGTGTTAAGAGACTCGGCCATTTGGGCATTTAGTGGTAGAACAGAGTTGGGTAGTAAAAGGAGAGCTTCTATGAAAGCGCCTGCGATAGAAAAGACCCCGGCATCTCAGAAAAAGAAATCATCAACAAAGAGGTCTGCTGCTGCTTTAGCAACATGTCCAACAAATGGAGCAGGCTGGTGCCCCTATCCGTTTACGATGGAACAGTTGGAGAGAAAGCTGAAAGCTAAGGCTTCTGAAGCGGCTGCGGAAAAGAAGTTAGTCAAATCTGCGAAATAAGTAGGATAGTTTCTACAGAGACTCTGATGCGCTGAGCATCTGGTGGACTTGTGACCGGCGGGTGCATAAACATCCCATGGGCCCCAATCGATTCACCGGGGGTGATTTAGGCAGCTACTGCTGGTCTTTGTGGTTTCCAAGTAACCAGACAAACTCCGTTTTTGCAAACCGGACCGTTCTGATTTTCGTGCGACTCACTCGCGATCTCATTTTTGTCGCTGACCGAAGTATTTTCTGTGCGGCTATTTACTTCGTCGTTCTTTAGAATCTGATGTTTGTTCATGGTGAGCTCCGTCATACTGATCGGGTTCGTTCTCTTTTGTGCCAGGATAATAGTCCTTTAACCAGACCTGGTCGATTGGGGAAATTACTAACACCTGCGTAAAGTTCCCATGCCAAAACCCCTTGCTACCCGAGGCTCGCCAGCAAAACTATCGTGCACTTTGCTTGTGCTCGGGCTGTTGCTCGGCTTGAGCAGGCATGCAGCCCAGTGTGAACCTCTGCAGGGACGATTGGAACACGTCCATAAGCTGCCCGCAGTAAGCCACCTGCTCAAACCAGGTATTCACTACGATGAGGCTGCCAACAAAATGCCGGCTTCAAATGCCTGGGTTCGGGTTCCTACCTGGCTGGCGGGAACCTGGCTAGTGACACAAGAGACAGCAGTCTTCCGTCAGAACTTTTCCACCGGACAAAGGTCAGACGAACATCACACCTTTTCAGCCAGAAACAAATTTGCTTATGGAAAACAAAAAGACAAAATAGGGCAAATCTGGCACTACGTCGGCGTTCCTTACACTTCCGATACGCAAATTTCCGGAAAGATCGAGTATCACCAAGTAAGGGAAAAAGAAGTGATCGAACAAAGCGACCACAAAGTAGCCGTTCGCAGCAAGGTTTTAGTTATAAAAGTCAGCAAACCGAGTGGCGAAATTGACCAGACCTATCAACAAGAGAGCATCACCTGGTACAAAGATAATGCCGACGGAACCATCAGCATGGAGTCGTCCACAAAGGCTTTCAACGCTGACGGCCGCCCAGTCAGCGTTACCCAAAATCGAGCACGCATTCACCGTTTGGCCAAATTCGCTGTGGTTGACGAAGAATACGGCAAGAATCTAAAAGCACTTTTTCATCAATATCTGATCGCGCAAGGCTGGAACTCACTAATTCCTGATTGACTGCGTCAGGAACCCGAGCACAGGATCGTGACATTATCAAGATTTAGCGGCTGGTTTGTAGGGCTGAAAACCGAGGAATGGAGAACCTTGCCAGTTCCCAGCAGTTACCGTCAACGGTCCGGCCGCATCCATCTGCAGTTTCAAAATGGTCGGATCAACTGCAACTTGCTTGAGCGATGAATTGTAAATCCAACTCCAATCGACGGAGCAGACTGCTTCTGTCTGGATCGGCAAATCTCTGTTTGCCACAACGCTGACCACGATTTTCGGACCATCGTTCGCGTCGATCTTCAAACCATATTCGCCCTCAAGCTCGATCGAGAAATTTCTGAGACTGCTGCTAGCCTTCACTATTTTTTTGCCGATTAAGGTGGAAACATCGTTCGTCATGAATTATCCTGCACAAGAAGATGTGCATTGTACATCACCTGGCGCGCGTGGAGCGCGGGACTCCAGTCTCGATTCGTAATCATAGGCGACTGTGGACAGTCGCGCCATTTCCGACTAGGCGTAGAGATACAGTCTTATACCTGACGCGCTAAAGCCGAATGAAGTGGCGACTCTTTCTACGACAAAATCAATTACGGCATTCAAACCGGCCGCCTTGAATGTGTGCACCGCAATATCAATATTGCCGTTGGATAATTCAACGAATGAATTGTGCAGGGTGTCTGGTTCCACCTCTATTCCAGAGCTTTCCAACCCTAGTCCAATAAGCCAAAAACGGAAGCTACCCAAAATGTTCAAACCAATGAAACTGAGATCTCGACTGATCAGTCGAATCAATTCGCTATCGTTTGAGGTGATCGCAAATGCCAAAACCTGCGCCACGTTCGCGTCATGTTCTTTGTCCGGACACGCAGCCCCGAACGGACGACAGGGCTTAAGGTCGTGCGGCTCGACGACGATTTCCCAGAGGTCGGATAAAGGCATGCGTCCTTCTATCAAAAACTCATACTGGCAATCCATAAGTAACGAGAATCCATTTGTGCTACGCAAAATAGGGTGACCATATTCAAAACAATTTATTTGCTCAAGCGAAGCGGATAGATCACGTGTTGAAAACAATATCCGGATCAAAGGGTCGTGTCCCTCAACCAGAACATCTACCCGATAAGTCCTGTACTGCAGCATTTCCGAGATACGGAAGCCGAATGCAATCGGTCCATCTTCTTCTCTGCAACCAGGACGTGCTGAAAAGACAATTAGATCTTTTCCACGCAGCAATTCATTGCGCACGTCGAGTGAACCGGACAAACCACCTTGGCGAACGATGCTAAACGCCTCCCGAAGATGCGCGGAATGATGCAATGAGAGAATTTGACACAGCCTGTGTTTTTTTCCGAAAGCTGGAATCAGATCGAATCTTGGTATGCAATCGTCGACTGTTGCTTTGAGAGCATCAGCAAACGCCTCCAGCAGCTTCGGCATATTATCCAAGGCTGCTTTCTGCTCGCGTTCGTCGTGCTCCCAGTCATCTGGAGTGATTGCAAACTTCTGCCATAGAGCTTCGTCCAACTACAAATTTCCTGCTGAACATGGCTTCGCACTAAGGAGATATACCCGCCCGGATTCAATCTTAGTTCGGGTTTTTCGTGTGCTCAAGCCAAACTAGCAAAACGGAATGACTCTTTTATTTAGCTTTCTCATCGATGTTTTTCTTGGCAGCAGCAGCGTTAGCATCGACTTGGCTTTTATCAGCTTTAACCTGTCGGTCTACATCCTTCTTCTCGATATCTTGAGTTTTGTCGGCATGTTCTTTAGCGGCATCAAGAGTCTTTTTGGATAAATCGAGCTCACTTTTGCGATTATCAATTGCTTGTTCAACTTGCTCGTGTTTGATGTCTGCTGCGCTCTTCAACGCACCACCGCGTTGATCAATTTGCTGCTTCTGTTCATCTTTTTGAAGATCGATGTCCTTCTTCTGCTCCGCTGTCTCGCGAGCTTTCTCACTACAAGAAGTAAGCAACATAGCCATACTGCAGGCCACAAAAATAGACCTAGCTTTTCCGTCTTTCATTTCAAATCCCTCTCAGGTGAGATCCCAGCGATATATCTGTTCCAGGACTAGCTGTGCTGTATAAAAGTTCCCAAATTCGTATTTTATAAGTCCTAAGATAAGTGTCCACCAGACACCTTCACTAACTCAGATTTGAAAAAAGATGTAGCCTCCTAATTCCTCGACAGCAATTGAACGAGACTTCTCGATCAAATTGTTTTGATTGCACGTGCAGTATTTTCCCTTTAAAATCAAGCTCTAACTGCACCACACACAGTGGCATCGTCCGCTCCAGCCTAGAGAACTAGCTCTATGTTGTTGTGGTCGAATGAGATAATATATGGTCACGCAGAGGAGAAATAGCATTAACACTTATTTGGTTGCATTGGCGCTAGCTCTTGCGAGTGTGGCGCTCTCAATCGGTGGACTATTGTTTTAAGGATCGTTCGCGTGATTCGAATTCATCGCCTTGAATTTATCAGCATTGTTAGCCTTTCAATTCTTGTTGTTATCGGCGCCGCAATGCGCTTTGTAAAGCTAGACGACAAAGAATTTTGGAATGATGAATGTTTTACAGCATTAGTACTTTCAGGACACACCGCCAGCGAACTGAAAGAGCACATAGCCTCCAAACCTGTTCAGATAGCGGACCTGACTAAATTTCGCATCGTGAACGAAGGTAACGATGTTCCGAGCCTACTGCGCGTCATTGGCGAGGACGAACCAGGCCATGCACCATTGTTTTATTTCATTGAATACTTATTCTGCATGGCGTTCGGAAGCACACCTTTCACGATGCGCCTGGCATGCGCGATCATCAGCGTTACAACACTTCCGATTATCTTCTGGTTGGCCTTTGAAACGTATAAATCCCGCGTTATAGCGACACTAACGACTGCACTAGCAGCGTTGTCCCCACTCTTGATTTATTACGCTCAAGAAGCTCGTGACTATTCTCTCGGAATTTTGTTCATGACTTTATCCAGCGCTAGTCTGTTTTATGCGCTCAGGACTTCCAAACGCGGCGCCTGGATCGGCTACGCGAGTACGCTGATCGTCGGCTTATACAGCTGGTTATTCATGACCGTTGTAATTGCCGGACACGTTGTTTACGTCACATTATCGCAAGGACGACGCTTGCAAGTTTGGCGTCCATTTGCACTGAGTGTCGCAAGCAGCGGATTGTTTTTTGCACCATGGCTAATGTTTTTATCGAAGCATCTGAGCGATTTCAAGAAAGCGTATGACTGGCTCCAACCGTCGCTCACACCTTCAGAATTGCTCACAGTCTGGTTAGCAATTCCGTACAAAGCATTTGCTCTGTTCGGATTTAAAACTCCTAAACTTGGCTCCCTTTTGTTGTTTACTACAGTTTTTGAGTGCGCCGCTACCGCAATGGCAGCGATACCATTTAGGAATCCGAAGTATCTCCATCTATCGATAATTGTGCTTTGGATAATTGTCTTTGCGGGGCAAGATTTACTCTCTGGCGGCGCACGTTCAGCTGTTTTCAGATACCAGACAGTGATTATCTTTAGCGTCCTGATTTTATTTCCCACTCTAATCGAATCGCTCTGGAGGCGGAATCGAGTAACAAAAATACTTGCGCTTCTCACAATTGCTTTTATTTTTGGCGTCGAACTCTTATCGGACAACTACATGTTGAATTGCAAGATTTGGCCGGACAAAGCAATCAAGATGCGATTCACATATCCGATTGTCGAACGTATGAATAAAGAAAACGCAGCTGCACTGGTGGCAGAGGAACAATCAATTAACCTGACGGAGCTTCTCGATTTGAGCTACAAATTACATCCAGATTGTCAATTAATTTTCAGAACCACTGCCGCGCCTCAGCCCATTCCGAAAACATTTCAAACCTTGTATCTCTGGAATCCATCTCCGAATTTAGAAGCTGAGCTCAAATCCCAATACGAAATTACAGACAACATAGACAACTTTCCTTATCTCAAACGCGCGAACCTTAAGTGAAGCCCGGAACTCTAATTCCGAATCAAGAACTATCAACTCAAGATATAAGTCGCAGGTCGCACCTCCCGTATGGGGGCGCCTCGACGTACGGTAGATTGAGCTTTTGGCAGCGACGTCTAATTTCTTGAGCGACTTCGTCGTCAGAAATGGAGTATTTCTGCATAATTCCTGCAGGTCCGCCACAGATCTCTCTCCACGGAGCGCTGGCCGTGCCGTGCTTCACAATCACCTCAAATATCTGAGCGCGCACTCCAGCTCCGTAAGTGCCAACAGCAGCCACACTCGGCGCTCCGACAGCGACCGGAGCAGAGGCAAGTGGTTGTGCAGAAAACAAGGATTTCGCAATGCGTAATGGCATACCAAATTTCACAGCAAGCCCGCCGGCAGCAAATCCCAACGCCTGTACCAAAAACTTGCGCCGCTTTATATTCATATACATACGCCTCGGTTTTCTGATCGCTCCATCATACTTTTATTCATTTGAGATGACATAGGGTAAAGCCTGAACTTGTGTATACGTGTGAGCGTGTACCAAACTTGCGTTAGGAGATGAGGTGGAAAGAGCCTGCTGGCGCTCGCTTAGTTGCTATCCGCTAATATGAGTGTGCAACCTTCAGAGGTCTTTTTGCGTCATGGAGGCAGAATCTCCGAATGGTGTGAAATGGTATTCCCTCGATGGCTGCTTTTTTTAGTATTATCCAAGGTTGCAAGCAACCAAAAGCGCAACCTGGACGCAGACAGATTGCTGGACTTGGCTCTGCGTGAATCATTACGAGAGGGTATTGTTGACTCGGTGTTCGGATCTCAATGGCACAAACGGAGAAGCAAAAATGTAGTGAAAGCATTCGGCGCAAAAAAGTAATTTACAGAAGTGTCCCTGCACACCACGCTTGCCGTCCGACGTTCTTTCATCAAACTCTCCCTGAAATTCGTAGAACTTAGCGGATGCACTGCCACCAACAAATCTAGCCGAGAAATTCTTCTGCCGAGCTGACGATTTATGATCACTTCGATGCGCCATTGTCTTTACTAGTGTAGACGGGCTCGCCTTTAAAGTAGGTCATGACCACACGGGTTTTGTGAATATCCGAGGGATCGATTTCAAAAAGATTTTTATCTAGAACAACAAAATCAGCATCTTTTCCTTTCTCGAGCGAACCGGTCACATTCTCTTGATGATTAACAAAGGCACCATTGATGGTGTACGCGGAAATGATCTCGGGAAGAGTTACTCTTTCGTCTGGATTCCATGGTGCCCCGATTTTATCGGTAAGGCCTTTTCTTGTCACGGCGACTTGCATGGCGTCGAGTGGATTGATCGTAGTGACAGACCAGTCGCTGCCAGCGGCAACCACTGCACCAGATTTCATCACCGAACCTATTTGATAGAGGTGATTGGTGCGCTCGACTCCGAGCAATGGCTCCGTGCATTCTGTTATGTAAGCATCGCGATATGCCCAAAATGGTTGAAAGTTTGCCACCACATTTAACTTTCTGAACCTTGGAATATCAGTTGACTTAATTAACTCAAGATGGGCAATGTGATGCCGATTGTCATTCGGTCCATTTTTTGATTTCGCCAATTCAAGCGCATTTAAAGCTTGGTTGACAGCCTTATCGCCGATTGCATGAACATGAACCTGAAAACCAGCCTTATCCAAAGCCTCGACAATCAAATTCAGCTGTTCGGTTCGAAAGTTCAACATGCCAGAGGTGCTTGGCTTGTCAGTGTATGGAGCAGATAGAGCAGCTGTATGAGTCTCGACAACTCCGTCAGCAAAAATTTTGGCTGATGTAGGTCGTACAAATGGCGATAAATACTTTTCTCGCAAACTCACAAAATCTTTCACCTGAGATTGATCACGCTCAGGATTTACGTGCAATGAGGCCACCACGCGCGCCGTTAATCGCCTGTTGTTTGCCACTTCGGTATAGGTTTGAAGTGAGTCCTCATCAGCGTTTGCATCTTGTAACGATGTGATACCAAAACTATTGGCCAGATTCAGGCTTCGAAGCAATCCGATCTGACGTTCTTCCCGGGTTTGCTTAGGCAAAAGTTTGCTTACCAAGTCCATAGCATATTCGCGAAGAGTTCCAGATGGTTCACCGTCTGCATTACGCTCGATTATGCCTAAAGGTGGGTTGACGGTTGACTTATTGATACCTGCTAATTTCAAAGCCCTTGAATTGGCCCAGGCCGAGTGAGCATCCTGCGAAATAAAATAAGCGGGGCGATCCGGAATAATCTTATCGAGATCTTCCTTTAGAGGACTAGCATTTGGAAATAACGGCAAACTCCATCCTCCGCCAGTTATCCAGGCATCTTTTGGATGCGCCTTGCTGTATTTTTCGATTGCAAGCAAAATTTCGGACTTCGAAGTAGCTTCGTCCAGTCGACAAAGCGAAAGTTCGATTCCACTATCAATCGGATGCACATGGCTATCGTGAAAACCAGGCAAGATCATTTCGCCGTGCAATTGAATTGTTTTCGTTGTGGGACCGACATAATCGAGCGCAGCGGCGTCTTCTCCTACATAGAGTATTTTGCCGCCTGCAATTGCCAGTGCGTGCGCCCAACGACGACAATCGTCGACCGTATAGATGTCAGCTCCTGTTATGACCAGGTCAGCCTTTTGAGCTGGCTGACAATAACTCGGCGGGCACCCAACGAGTGCTCCGAAAGCGACCACCACCTTGGCAATGGTACTTTTCATTTGAATCCTCACATTGACTGCAAGAGTATAAGTGGGAAGATTGATGGAATCATTAATAGGTTTGCCCATTGGTATTGGAAAGAGAATTTGACGTTGCCATAATCGGCGCTGGTGGCGCTGGCATGATGTGCGCAATTCATGCAGCTGGGCGCGGACGGAAGGTGATCTTGCTAGATCACTCGGTCAAAATCGGCAGAAAAATTTTGATCTCTGGCGGAGGCAGATGTAATTTCACCAATACTGGCGCGAAACCAGAGTCATTCGTTTCGCAAAATCCGCACTTTTGCAAATCTGCCTTATCCCGATACAGTCCAGAAGATTTCATCAGTCTCGTGAGGAAGCATCGAATTGATTTTCACGAAAAGAAATTGGGGCAACTCTTTTGTAATGATTCAGCGGAGCAGATTGTCGACATGCTTGTGGATGAGTGCGATGAAGCGGGAGCGCGCTTCCAAATGGATTGCAAAATATTTGCCGTCGAGAAAAAAGATTCGTTTATTATCTCAACAAGCGCGGGCGACTTCAGGAGCGAGTCACTGGTCGTGGCTACGGGGGGGTTATCAATCCCTCAAATAGGTGCCACCGGGTTTGGTTACGACCTAGCGCGTCAATTTGGACTGAAGATCACAGAAACGGCGCCAGCATTAGATGGATTCAATTTCAGTCGAGCCGATTTGGAACAATTCAAAGATTTGCCGGGCGTCTCGATCGACACAATCATAAATTGCAACAAAGCATCATTTCGCGAGAATATCCTCTTCACGCATACAGGATTAAGCGGTCCGGCCAGCTTGCAAGCATCCCTGTATTGGCATAAGGGTGAGGCATTGCAGATTGACTTGCTGCCTCAGTTTGACGTTGAAACATGGTTGACTAGAATAAGAACATCGCACAACAACAAGTCCGAACTGAAGAATATATTAGGGGAAAAACTGCCAAAGCGTTTCGCCGAAAAATTTGTCCAATTGGTCAATATGAACCGACCAATAAACCAGTTGAACGAAAAGCAGATTGGTGACTTAGCTCAACAGTTGCACAACTGGTCAATCCATCCGGCTGGAACGGTAGGCTACCGAAAAGCCGAAGTGACTCGCGGTGGAGTTGATACCAACGAACTCTCTTCCAAGACGATGGAAGCAAAAAAGGTAGCGGGTCTTTATTTCGTGGGCGAAGTTGTCGACGTAACTGGCCAACTTGGGGGTTATAACTTCCAATGGGCATGGGCTTCAGGATTTGCCGCTGGACAGACGTGTTGAATTGAAGAAATGGAGCGCGCGTATCCTACGCGCCCCGATACGTTGTTATGGGCGGATAAAATATCCGCGCTTGTATTTCGACACCTATTCGACACCTATAGGATTGAAGGCGTCATAATGCTTTTGGCAGAGCTAGATCAATCCAAACAAATGTACAGAGTCTCTAACAGAACTAAGACAACTATTATTTTGGCCAGTCTTTGCGCATTGTCCGCATCGAACTGGACGCTTCCTGCTAATGCGCGCACTTTTAGTACCTACGAACAGGCGCTGGAAGACCTTGATGAAAGCCGGGCTGAACCAGCTCGAGATAAACTCAGAAAGGTCGTGGCGCAAAATCCGGGAGATGGCGATGCTCATGTCGAATTGTCCAGAGCTTATATGGATCTCGACGATTGCCCAGGAACGATAGCAGAAAGCACGCGAGCTCTGGAAATCGACCCGAAACTTTTTAGAGCATACGCCTATCGCGCTTACTGCCTTTTCAAATTAGGGCGGATGAAAGAAGGATTTGCTGATTCCGAAAAAGCGATTAGCCTATACACTGTAAATCCCTATGATTGGTCAGTTTGGGTGGTGTACAAGAATCGCGCTAAAGCATTCAAAATGATTCAACGCCCGAAAGAAGCTCAAGCCGATCTGGAAAAGGCGCAGGTCTTTGCTTTATTGGACGAAGCAGGAACAGAGCGCGAGTCAGGCCGACTGGAAGCAGCTATAGAAAAGATCGACCATGCCTTAACGCTGGATGCCCACGATGCTGACCTGTGGTTTATGCGCGGGGTGCTCGGCAGCAATCAGGGCAAGTACTGGCAAGCGATTGCGGATTTCACTCGCGCTCTAAAATCAGCGCCTGATGCGGCGATGATCAATTATTTTCGAGGAGATTCGTATCAGCAGTTGGCGATGCACAAACAGGCGATCGACGACTTTACGACCGTGCTTAAAGCAAAGCCTAAAATTGTCGCATATCGCTTCGTGTGCGAAACTGGACGGCTGCGCAACGAGCTTATGCGCGACGATACCTCGGCGGTCTCTCTTGCTGATGTTTATTTTTTGCGAGCGCAATCATATATGGCGCTAGGTAAACTGGCTCTGGCAATAAAAGATTTGGATGCAGCTGGGAAATTGGATCCAAGCGATGACAAAGCATTTGCCAAAAAAGCTGAACTTATTCTTGGCACAGGAAAGTTCGATCAAGCAATTAAAGAATATACCAAAGCCGTCGCCGCTAATCCTACCGATTGGACACGATACAAAGAGCGTGGTGATGCTTATCTGCAACTAGGAAAAAACACGGACGCCATCAACGACTATTCAGAAGTGATTAAACTTACACCGAAGGAGCCTGGTGCCTACATGTTCAGAGCGCTTGCTCTGAAATCAATTGGTCACTATAGCGAGGCAATTCCAGATTTTACCCAAGTGCTTGCACTTCGTTCTGATGACGACGATGCCTACATGGAACGGGCTGATTGTTACAGGTTGATGCACCAGTACAAAGAAGCTTTGAAAGATCTCGACAAAGTTGCGGACATTCTCCCCACCAACAACAACTTCGTCACGGAAGCGCGCGCGAAGATCTTTGCCGAACAAGGAGATGACGCTCAGGCTCGTATTGAAATGCTGAAGTTGGAGAAGACGAGACAACTCGACATACACAAAAACGACTCGAGGAATCAATATCTAGTCGCGTCGATGATTTTGGCGATGGCCGTGTTTATGGGCGTCGGTCTATTTGCGTTTTTAAAGAAAAGAGCAAATCACAAAAAGTAAATCCCAGAGTTGAACCTCAAAATTGGTCAGCTCTCTACTTCTATATATTGAATTTTTTTCGAGCCGCTGCCACCGCCGCATCTGGCTTAGGCGGATTTTTTAAACTGTTGAGAATAGCCGGCAGAGCTTTCCGAGCGGCTAACTCGCCTGCCAGTTCCGCTTTTTTTGCATCAACACCCTTCCGTGACAGAACTGGAACACCGCTAACATCTGGATTGATGATCACGTCTGCAAACTGCAACTGCCTTTCGTCGGCTACTGCCAACACGATGTCAGCCATTCGCGTTGCGACGCCGGCGAATTTTTTGAATTTTCTAGCTGGTATTGTTCTCATTGGTTCGTCAACCAAAACCGCGATCACTATATCAGCGCCCGTGTCACGAGCCGCTGACGCTGGCAAGTTAGCCCGTATGCCTCCATCGACAAAGACTTTGTCCCCAATCGGAACAGGTTTGATCAAAGGAGAAATTGCTGAGCTTGCTTGTATGGCGATCGCCAGAGGACCATCGGAGATCCGATATGCCTGACCATCAACCAAATTGGTTGCTACTGCAGAAAACGGAATCTTCGTTTCAGATACCTGCATGTCCGGCCGAGGCAGCTTCTTGCTCAAATATTTGCGAAAAGCCTTGCCAGAGAACAATCCTGCATAGGGATTTTTTCCGTGGAATGGGTTCAACTTCGAAACCCCGGTGAGCAACACTTTGGGAGCGAGAGACATAGGCGTATACGCCTTACGCATCGATCCATCCTCCATCATGGTTTGTATATCATCAAGGGGCACCCCTGAACTATAGAAACCACCTACAACTGCGCCCATACTGTTGCCAACAATATAATCAATTGGAATGTTATTCTCCCGCAAAACCTTGAGCACACCTATATGTGCGGCACCTCTTGCCCCTCCACCTCCAAGCGCAAGAGCGATTGTCGGTCTTTTAGACCCTGCTGCGGAAGAGACCTCCGGAGCAACACCTGGGTCGTGTTCCAATATTCTTGTCGCCGCTGCTGACGCTGCCGCCTTCTGTGCGGATGTAGTTATCACTCGCCCTGAGGTCATAGATTGGTTGGCTGGGTCCAGCCCGTTAGGTGCGCGCTGGACTGTGTCGGGTACAGCTCCACCTGTAGACGTGACTGACTTGAGAGTGTCACCAGGCTTTCCTTCAGGCTTCCCACTAGTTGATTTGCTAGTCATCAGTTCGGCTGGAGATGCCGAATTAGAGCTTTCTGAAGCAAAAACGCCGCTGTTCATGGAAACCAAACAGGTTAGGCTGAGTAAAATTTTGACCGGAAAAATGGTGTTCTTTCTGTTCATGCATGACGCTCTCACAAGGTACCTCGAAATCGGTGACGCAGCTAACCCAACAGACGTTCCCTTAAATATAGGTATTCAAATAAATATAGGTATTCAAAGTGAAACCCCGCAAATTGAATTTGCGGGGTTTCATTTGTTCTGGAAAACCGGCAGCCAAGTCTGCGGGTCTTGCTACTTTAAGAAACCTGCAAATTGAATTTGCAGAGTTTCCAAACTTCAATTGACTACTTAGCTTCGCTTGTAGTTTTAGTGCTGTTTTCAGTAGTGCTTTTGTTACCAGCTGTTTTTACGTCTGATTTGTGACGTGAAACTGTCTTTCTGTGTCTTTTGTGTACGCCAGGCTTCTTGTTTGTCTGGACAGTTGTCTTTACAGTTTCTGTACCGGTTTCTGCAGCCAAAACAGATGTGCCACCAACGCCAACTACAGCCAGCGCCAACATCATTGCAACTATGTTCTTCATAGAAAATCTCCAAAATTGAACCATCAGGTTATAGACACCATATTACAAACCATCCAACTAAAAAAGTGAATATTAGTGCAGATTGTAAGCACCTTGAGAACCCCTATCCATGCGTATTTTACAGATTTATAGATCGAATTTAACCAGACTCTAACAGCGACTTCGAAATTCACATATTCTGCACAAGAAGAAACCATTCAACCTGCTACCACTTTGCAAGCACCACCGATAGTGTATTTCAGGATCGCACATCAACTCGGTGATGCGTTCCTTCATCTGTAACAGTTATTTTCACGTCTAGGAATTTCTCGACCGTCTCGATATTGGTTTCTGTGTGAGTTGAGATCAAGTCGGCAGTATATGAACCTGTACCTGCCATCGCGAAAGGTATCAAGATCTGATCCGCAAGAAACTCTCCAACTGCGCCTGTGCTTTCAACGTATCTGCGTGCGTATCCAACAGCATTCTCCGCCACTTTTTCTGCCGGCAAACCTCGTGTACCTACGGCAGTGAATGTTTCTGTCACATACTCACATTCAAATTGAATGGTCAGGGCATTACCTGAGCTGATCGCATTGTCGGAGATGTCTAGTCGAAGCTCCCCACCGCCCCAATCAGGCATGTTATTTCTGACATAATCAAGCTCCTTCTGACCTATACGTTGTGACAACCGCACCAGAAGCGAGCGAGCACTTCGTCTTAGAATCTTGCCGCGTCGAATCAGTTCAACCGTTTTCAATTTCTCAACGGGATTAATCACAGCCGAAAACATGCCGCCACCAGGAGGATAAAATCCAAGGCGCCCAAGCTCTAGTTTGACCACAGGTCCAAACAGTTCAAGTGTCGGTGCGTAGGTTTCATTCGTGTAGTCAAACGGCGGTGCGTGCGGATTGTGTGTGCCACCAGTGAATGTTAATTTACTCTTTTCGCTGCAGAGCATTAGTGGTGGCAATATAGTTTGAAAAACCAGCGTGGTGCTACCTGCGGTGCCTATATCAAACTCGTAAGTGCCAGGCGTAACTTTTCCCGGCTCGAAGACTAAAGTTTGGGATGACCTGGCATCACCTTCGACAGTTGCATCACTAATAGTGGCGGCTGCTCGCACTGCAGTCAAATGTTGTTGCTGCAACCCAGGATTGGTGCGATTGGCGCGCAGGTTGATCAGCTTGAAGGCTTTGCCAGTTACGAGAGATAACGCCAGTGAGGTGCGGAGAATTTGCCCGCCTCCTTCTCCAAATGATCCATCAATAGTTAACATTCAAACCTACCAAAAAATTTCCTTGCACCGTTAAGCTCTTCTTCGACTGCTTCGAAATGTTCATCGACATGCGCATCTTCTGTTTCCGCCCACCAGCCAGACCAAAGCACGCACAGCATGATCGGCTGCGTCGTGTTTAGTCTTGTCATCGAATTGCTGCATGCTATCTCTTCAAATCGTTGTTAATGACTGCTGCTTTTATCGAAATGTATGTGCCGAGAAACACTGGGGTCGACGCTCTGCGCTTTCTTTATATCAGCCTCAGACGAAGATGGCTGATTTTGTTCATGATACAACCGGGCGCGTGCCAAATAAAATCTTGATTTCATAGGGTCGAGCCGAATCGCTTCGCTAAAGTCAATTAATGCTTTGTCTGTGTGACCAAGGCTTTTATTGACTACACCTCTGCGGAAGTGCAGAACCGCGTTGGTGGGATCATCTTTGATGGCAGCGTCGAGCTGTTCGATCCGCAATTCTGGCTCGTTTAGAGAGGAATCCCGTTCCGCTTCAGAAGGTTCCGGTGAGCGGGTGGGACCGTGGTCCGCAACAGTCGTGTCGGCACTAGCGCCTGCCACTGGGCTATCGGCAGAAGCGACTGATTTTGCATCACCAAGATAAAGCGCAACAGCCTTCTCGTAAGCGCTGACGGCCCCCTCATTTTCAGGGTGGACTGAATGTGGTTGAGCAGCTCCCTGTGTTCCTTGCTGAAATTGCGTCACCAGCTTAGGATCGCTGCGCATCGCCTGCAAATAGAAGTTAACCGCTTTCTCTTCGTGCCCGAGCCTTGCCTGCGCTGTGCCAGACCAGAGCAGCGCCTGCGTGTCGTGCGGATTCATTTTCAGCATGTATTCAAAGTCTGAAAGAGCGCTTGTATATTTCTTTTGGTAGTAATAACACTGCCCACGCTTGAAGTAGGCGCTGGCGTTATTCATGTTGAAACCAATTGCTTCGCTGAAAGCACTGATGGCGCCTTCAAAGTCTCTGTGCGACATTTCCGCCTCGCCGCGTTCAATCGCTGACTGGTGCCTGCCGGAAGGTACAGGAGATATTTCGCCTAGCCCTCGCTCAAAGAAAGTTGAGTTTTGAGAAAGAGCCGGAGCAGACGCTCCGAAGACGCACAGCGCGAGGACAAACAAAGTGTTCTGGGTTAAGTCAGCTCTTGTCATGAATACTCGTCCTCGCATGTGCCGTTGTCGTACATTGATATAGTTAAGTAAATGTTCGAACCATTGCCCCAACGCCTTTTCAGGTTGTGGCGATATGATAGTGTTCACGGTTTTGACCGGCAATAGTCCATAGATACGGGGTTTAACAAAATGGAAGTATCCCATAGATTGAAGGCGATTCCCCCCTACGTTTTTGCGGAAATCGACAAAAAACGACAAGCTGCTGTTGCCAGGGGCGTGGACGTAATCAATCTCGGTATTGGTGACCCAGACCAACCGACACCACGACATATCGTGGATGCGATGCATGAAGCCCTGGAAAAACCGATAAACCACCACTATCCGCCGTTCGGTGGCATGAAAGAGTACAAGGAAGCTGCTGCCGAGTGGTGCAAAAAGCGCTTCGGCATTACCGTAGATCCAGTCACCGAAGTCACCTCATTGATTGGTTCGAAAGAAGGTCTTCACAACACGATCATGGCTTTCATCGATCGGGGCGACGTCGGATTGATTCCAGACCCTGGCTATCCTGTCTATCAAACGTCAATTTTGTTGGCTGGCGGAACGCCTTACTTCATGCCGCTTAAACCGGAAAACAATTTCCTTCCGGATTTAGACGCCATTCCGGAAGACATTTGCAAAAAAGCAAAGTTGATTCTTTTCAATTATCCAAACAACCCTACCGCTGGTGTTGCGGATCTGCCCTTCTTCGAAAAAGCTGTAGCCTTCGCAAAGAAGCACGACATCTTGCTCTGTCACGATTTGTCCTATTCAGAAATGACATTCGACGGTTACAAGGCACCATCTATCTTGCAAGTGCACGGCGCCAAAAATGTAGCGATCGAGTTGCACACACTCTCCAAAACCTACAACATGACTGGTTGGAGAATTGGATTCGCCATCGGCAACGCGCAAGCAATCAAAGCGCTCGCCAGCTTGAAATCAAATATCGACACCGATGTCTTTAAAGCAATTCAAGTCGCTGCTATTGCGGCTTTCACAGGACCGACGGATCACATCGAATTCTGCAACAGGCTCTACATAGAGCGCCGCGACATAGCCATCAAGGCTCTTGGGGAATTGGGTTGGACGATTAAGCCGAACAAAGCAACGTTCTACATGTGGCTGCCTACACCAAAAGGCGTCACTTCTGCTGACTTCTGCACGCAGATGTTGGACGTTGCCGGCATCGTGGTGCCGCCGGGTACAGCCTATGGACCTAATGGCGAAGGCTTCTTCCGTATGTCATTGTGCACTGACAAAGAGCGCTTGCAAGAAGCATTCGACAGAATGAAGAAACACTCAATCACGTACGATATGGGCAAAGCTCGGGTTTAATCAGTCGTTCCGAATCTTGTCAATTCGCATCGGGTCCGTCATATAATACGTAACTTGCGTTATGCAGGTGAACGTGACCAGCGAAACACGAACTGTTAATTCAATTTGGGCGCCGCTTCAGCGTCCAGTTTTTCGCGTTCTATGGTGGACCAGTGTCGTCGCTTCTGTCGGACTCTGGATGCAGGACATCGCCCAGGCATGGTTAATGACATCGCTTGCGCCTTCACCAATGATGGTGTCATTGGTGCAAACTGCAACATACCTGCCGTTCTTTTTACTAGCGATTCCAGCCGGTGCTATTGCCGATTTGGTCGATCGAAGAATTCTTTTGTTGACGACAATGCTGTGGATCTTTTTTGCAGTTATTGTATTAGGACTCTTGACGCTATCCAATGCCATGACCGCCTGGTTGTTAATCATCCTTGTCTTCGTTTCTGGTCTTGGATCGGCGATGAACTCACCCGCCTGGAATTCGCTTACGCCAGAATTAGTTCCTAAGGCGGAATTGGAATCCGCAATCGCTCTGGGTGGTGCTGGTTTCAACTGTGCACGAGGTGTTGGTGCCGCGCTCGGTGGTCTGCTTGTGGCACAACTGGGAGCAGGGTGGGTGTTTCTTTTAAATGCCCTGCTGATGACCTTGATGTGGATAGCGATCTTTCGCTGGAAGCGCGAGAAAGTGTTAAATGAGGTGCCAGAGCGCGTCATAGGCGCAATGCGAGCCGGACTTCGCTATGTGCGTCACTCCAAGCCGCTGCGTCACGTCTTGACCCGTACAGGCGTGTTTGTCTTCTGCGCAAGCGCACTCTGGGCTTTATTACCATTGCTGGCGAGAACGGTTATGAAACTGGACTCGACACAATACGGATTGATAATCAGCGCCTTTGGTATAGGCACCTTATGCGGTGCTGGTATCTTGCCTCGCTTTAGAAATTCAGTATCATTAGACGTTCTAGCTGCAACGGGAACTGGATTCTTTGCTGTTGGAATGATAAGCATGGCTGTTTTTAATTCGTTCTGGATCGCATGCGCTGCGATGTTCGCTGCGGGAATAGGCTGGATATTCGCCTGCAATTCAATCAATTCTGCCATGCTGATGGCATCACCTGCATGGGTGCGAGCGCGTTCCGTGGCCATGTATCTTTTGGTATTTCAAGGATGCCTGGCCTTCGGCAGTCTCACTTGGGGTTTTGTTGCTCAACGCTTGAGCATGCATGACGCATTAGTCGGTGCCAGCTGCGGATTATTGATTAGTCTGACGTTGGGCTTTAGATACAAACTGACAGCGGTAGAAACGTTGGACATGAGACTATCAGGACCCTGGCCGAAAGTGGAAGTAAATATCACACCCCATCCAGATCACGGACCAGTTCTCATAACCGTGGAGTATATGATAAATCCAGAACAAATCGCTGAGTTCTTTGAGGCTGTTGGAGCGCTAGAAAAACATCGGCGACGTAATGGTGCCTTTCAGTGGCACCTTTTTATCGACTTATCAACGCCGGGAGTTTATGTCGAATCCTACTTTATGGACACCTGGGCAGAACATCTAAGGCAGCGTGATCGCGCTACTCTTGATGATGTTAGCGCCGAAGAAAAAGTATATGCCTGCCATATCGGCGAAGCAGAACCGAAATTAAAACACATGCTGTCAGAGCGGCGCCGCGCAAAACCCAAGGAGTAAGCAACATGGATGCCACCGTCACACTACGCGAAAGTCAATTCAAGATTGATCTGGAAACTGGCTCACTGCCAGTATTCTGCGCTGAACCCAATAACGAAGTGCGTCTTCCTGGGCTGATATTGATCCACGAGATCTTTGGCGTCACCGAACATATAAAGGATGTAGCAAGGCGTTTTGCACACCACGGTTTACGCGTATATGCTCCAGACTTATTTACGCGTTCAGAATTCTGGCCGTCTGACGAAGCGAACAGAAGCAATCTGGATCTCATGCGTCAGGCGTGGTCTTCAATTCCTGATAGTCAGCTGATGTCTGACTTAGACGTGCTGTTCACACACATGTATTCCAAAGAAAACATCAATGGCAAAATTGGCAGCATCGGTTTTTGCATGGGTGGTGCAATCTCATTGCTGCTCGGGTGCCATGAACCGAAACTCGCTTTCGTAATAGATTTCTACGGACGTATTCGCTACGGTTTCACATCCAAAACCAAGCCGAAAGACCCAGTAGATTACTTAGTACCACTGAAAGCACCAGTTCTTGCCCTATTTGCGGGCAAAGATGAATTGATTCCGCCAGACCACATCGAGCACTTTTCGCAACGCCTGCAAGAGCTTGAAAAAACATATCAACTCAAAGTCTATGAAAAAGCCTCTCACGCATTTTTCAACGATCAGCGCCCCAACTACAGTCGTGGAGCGAGCGAAGATGCATGGCAACTCACTCTTGCCTTCATAGAGAAAAATAGTAAAGAGGAACGATCCGGCCCATTGTGAATCGTTCCAAATTGCTCTGGCGAGCGAAAGTCATGATCGATCAGCCCATAACCGATCCCAACTCGTGTGCCTGTATGTATACAACAATGACAATTTTTTGACAGACTGACCAAAAATAGTTTTGAGCTACAATACCCCGTGTTAGTTGCATGAGCCAAGTTTGAAATCCAGAAATACGTTCAGAGTCCTAAAACGAAGCGTTGAGGCGGCTTTAGAGGTCCTGTCGAACGGGACAGCATCAATTGCCAGTTTTCCTGAATCTGGATTTACAACCTGCATTCTCTTGATTGCCCTGAAAGTATTGGAGGCAAGGGGGCAGCTCGACAGATTGGAATCCATTGAGCCGATCCTCAACTTGTCCAATACATTCGAACTTGTCTGCAAGCTCTACAATGCAACCAACTCGGCTTGTCCACCTGAACTCCAAATCAAGACTGAGCCTGAGCAGAATAAACATATTGGTCCGGCGCTTAAACATTTGGAAGTGAATTCGCCAGAAGTTTGGCTTGATGATTTCACCATCGGTTACGCATATCAGTTTCTTTCAATGGCGGGGCGCAAAAGCGCGCAAGCAAACATTCAAACTGCGAACAAAGAACTTTCCAAAGGCGATCTGATCGCATTTACCCAGCTCTATACGCCGAGCTGGGTGGTTGATTTCTTGCTCGCAAACAGCCTTTTGCCACAGACCAACACGTCAGCGGACCTTCCATCATACTGCTCATGGATGCTGTCAAATGGTCTTAATGGTGCGCGGGAAGTGAAAGATTTGGGCGTTCTTGATCCCGCATGTGGTGCCGGAAACTTCTTGGTCAGAGCCTTGGACTTAATGATCAACATCTACAAGAACGAGGGAAGGTCAGCCGATCAATCAGTAAATCTGGCTCAAGCATACAATATTCATGGTGCAGATATTGACCATGCGGCACTGTGGATCACTGGCTTGTCCCTGCTAATTAAGTCTTTTCAGTATTCGGACAAGCCACCCGATAGTCACTTCAAGTTGAGTTTCGCCGCTTCACCCGGTTCAGATAATTTGCTGGGCAGCCTCAGCCGTGAATTCCCAGAACATCACATGCTAAACCGTTCTTACGCGGTGGTGCTTATGAACCCGCCTTACATCGGGCGAAAATTGATGAGCAGGCAATTGAAATCTGCCCTCAAAGACAATTATCCAAACAGCCACAACGACATTTGCGCTGCCTTCATTGAGCGGGCTTTGGAACTACTCAGTGATGGTGGCAGACTAGGCGCCATTACTCAGGCATCCATTCTGACGCTGCCGAGTTATGGTGACTTGCGAAAATTGATTCTGACTGACTTCAAACTGGTCGCTTGCGCAGATGCTGGAAGTGGAGTCTTCCCACTGCAAGGCGGAGATAAAGTAAACAGCGCCATGGTCTTGATTGAAAACAGCAAACCTACATCTGCGGATAAGGCAAACTTCTTCGATCTGCGCAGCGCACAGAACAAAGCGGATCTGCTGATGGAACAATGCAAGTTAGTGAAGCAAGCCCAACCCGGAGCATATTGCAGTCACCAGCAATCCATCTTTCTCGAGGAGCATGAAAGCGCCATTAAGTACGGATGTCCAAGCTTGATTTTATCGCTATCGAGACAAGTGCCTTGCTTGGCTGATGTAGCTGACATTCGCCAGGGACTAGCAACAACGAACAACGAGAAATTTGTTAAACAACTCGATGCTGTTGACTCAGATTTGATTGGTTCGACATGGATGCCTTACGTCAAAGGTGCGGGTGGAGACCGCTGGTTCAGCCCAGTTAAGTACGTTGTGAAATGGGCAAACAATGGACAAGAAATCAAAGAAGCCGTCAGTACCGCTTATCCATACCTGAAGGGAAACACTAAATGGGTGGTAAAGAATGAACAGTATTATTTCCGATCGGGACTGTGCTTTTCCTTCGTAAACACCGGCAACCTCGCTGTGCGAAAGCTTCCAGAGGGATGCATCTTCGACGTGGGAGCATCAGCTGTTTTTGCCAATGACAAAAGCGATGAAGATTTTCTTCTGGCTTATTTAAACTCATCGCTGATCGCTGGAATCGCCACCTCCATAAATCCAACAATCAATTTCCAAGTCGGCGACATCAAACGTCTGCCAATGTTTCCATTCAATCAGGAGCAAAAGAATGAACTGTCGGAGATCGCTCAGAACTGTTGCACTCTCACTGAACAATTGCACGCGTTGAAGATCCACGATTTGGTGGTCGCTGGCAACATTAGTGAAACCGATCAGCTTAAACGAAGAGTCAAAATACAAACTGCAATTTCGGCTTTAGAACAGCGCAACAATGAGCTAGTCCTCAGCGCATTTAGCACCAACTTTGGCTTAACCGTCGACCAGCGCGCCTCAGTGTTACTCTGGTTAGAATCGAAACCGTCAAAAAAATGACGGCAAAATGAGCAGCAGCCTGCAAAAAGTACCCTCGGTCACAGCCTGGTCACAACTTCGACATAACTTCCGAATACAGTGCGACGGTACAAGGTTGTTTCCAATTTAAAGGACTGCCCCCCTTCCCGTTTCTAAAAATTGAGAATTACTATGAAAGCAAACTCCGCGAATTCTTTATTCGTCGGAGCGCAAATCGCCGTGTTTCTTTGCGCTCTGATGCTGCTCTCGACTAAAGATGGCAGCGCTCAATCGTCAACCAACTTTACTAAGCACTCGACCAGTAGCAAATCCTCCTCTAATGAAATCGGAACCGAAGATGATCTGACCGTCAAGACGGCAGATTCGACGCGAACGATGCAAGTTGTTGTTGAAGGTCAATACATCGCGACTGACTGCAAGCAACAGCTTGCCAGCGCATTGCCGCATGCACTCTCGCCCGTCATGACGGAGACGGATAAAGTTAGTATTCTGCGTCCGTCATTCATTCCAGCCTATGCCTTTAGCAACCAGGACATGATCGCGCCCTACCATAACTTGGTTATCGACTGGTGGCACAAGCTTCCCAGCGCAGACGTGCCTCATTGGATGAAACTGAGTCCATCTGTAGCTCAATATTGGACGGGCACCAAGATGGAACCATTTTGGGTGATGACTGAACCGGACAAGGAGCATCCGGGAAACTTCACCTTTGTCAGTCTCTATCCGGGTGGACCAAAAGGCTGGCTGCAGAGCACGGGAGAACGCAGCGCCTGGGGGCATCCAGAGTACCGCTATTGGTTTGACCTGAATTAACAAAGTCTCTTGTATGATAGTTCGCATGCAGCGGGCAAACTAATCGTCACAAAGTGACTGCGAATGATACGACACGGGATCAGGCATTCAATAACAATATTTTCCGGCGTTGTTGAGAAATTATTTCTCGCAATAGTTTGTTTGCTGACGTGCTCAGCTGATAAAACTCGAAACGCTGCCGAAGCTAATAAAAAGGTACAGTCCAAAAATGGAGAAGTAGTCTTTGTTTTAGCGCAGGAAAGTTCTTCGCTGGGCAAGCAAATTACTTATGTATCGCCGCACTATCTGCGAATGGAGTCAAAACGCACCGGATGTACTTTCTTGGTCAAGCCTCCCGGTGCCCAAATGGAGATAATCAACGACGCCAAGAAAGTTTACTTCGAAGCAGACGTTTCAAAATGGCGCGACAAGGGGTCCAAAGCGACAAGCGACCTGCAGACAAAGTACAAGGAATTTTTGAACGGACGTGCCTTGGAGCAAAGAACTATTTGCGGACTCGTCGCTTATAGATACACCAAGCGCGTTTCCAAAAAGAAAGAAGTAGACTACTGGCTGGCGCGCGATATAGCCATTTCACCAGCCACACGTGATCTTCTAAGCAAGACAATTGGAAGTGAGGTGCCTCTCGAGCGCATGCCACTGAGAATTCTTTCGCGTGAACAAAAAAAGACCAAAGTCAAGACGAAGAATTATCTCGATACCACTGAATTCAAGAAAATGACAGTCAATGCCGCCATTTTTTCTAGACCCAATAGTTATGCGCAGGCCGCCAACGAGATTGATGTATTGGCAGATTTTGACGAGAGTGAATTAGAAGGCATCAGCTCAATCATCTATAAATACAACGAGACAGGATCTTTGCCAGGCAAGCAAGAACTAAACAGTCTGAAATCGAAAATTCTGAACAAAGATCGCTGATCAGACCATGAGCATCTGATTCAATCTTGCCTTTTAAGGTTTGCCTTTTGCCGCTACAACTTCCGTCCACTGATCGATTACGGATGGATCGTCATATTTATCATGATGGCGTACCCATTGCATGCCATACTGCAACTCTTTTTCGTCACGACCTTTTGGCACCAGATCAAGCAGTTGATAAGCTCCGATCATCGCATCGAGACCGCGGGCGTAGGCTGAATATGTGTGAAAAATGGTGCCACTTTCGTCTTTGTAAAAGACACTTACGCCAGGTCCCTCTGAACTGAAAAATGTCGCGTTGCTGTAATTGTAATAGGTTTCGTTTTTCTCTTCTGCTTCTTTTGAAAACGACGCTTGGTAGTCGTAATTGAAATCACTGTTCAATGATGACAGCCACTTGAACGTCCAACCCATGCGCTTTTTGAAAGCCTGCAATTTTTCGATTGGCGCTCTAGAGATAGTCACCATTGAAACGTCGCGATGTTTAAGATGAAGGATTGAAGGTTCGTAGTGATCGGCGAGAAATGAGCACGATTTGCAACCTTCTTCCCAATCGGGAGCAAACATAAAGTGATAGATAATAAGTTGACTCTTGCCATCAAATAATTCCGACAAGCTTTCATTCTTATCGACACCATCAAAAACGTAATTCTTTTCTACTTTTTCCCATGGCAATTGACGCCGTAACTCGCTTAGCTGATCGCGAAGTTTAGTGAGCTCTTTCTCCTTGACGAGCAGCTCTTTGCGGCGCGCTGTCCACTCTTCTTTCG
>PLZS01000184.1 GCA_003153555.1 Candidatus Melainabacteria bacterium
AGAAGACCATCATCCCGCGCAACCGCGACAAGATGTTCCAGGTTCGTCGTGACTATGACGACAACCGTTTCTTGGAGGAGTTCATCTCCAAGGAGTTCTTCGAGCACCTCAACCTCCAGACTCTGGCCTGGATGCGGGGCAACAAGGACCGGATCGGTCTGATGGAGCACATCAACAACCAGCTGCGTAAGACCGGCTGGGGTCCGCAGTACGTCTTCGAGACGTTGCCTGAGACGCTGGAAGGGCTGATGAACGTCGTCCAAATCTGGATGAACGCAGCCCAGCAGAGCGCCAACTGGCAGCAGCAAATCGGTACGCCGGCATTCCCGGTGCATCCGCAGACGCTGCAGGAGATGGCCCAGGTGCTCCAGATCGTCGGCGCTTACGACGAAGACTGGCACGCCATGCGGCGTCAGCTCGTACAGCGTACCGGGTACAACTCGGTGCCGTTCATCGAGCTGGTCGATACCGGCCGTCACACCGACGGTGTCTGGACCTTGCGTCACGTCTACAACCCGGACTTCGGTCCGCTTCTGCAGAGCGAGGCACGCGAAACCCTTCGCTACTTCCGCCTGCTCTGCGGTGGTCCTTGCCGGTTGCTCACCATGGAGCAGCGCGAGGATTCGACCGGACGCCCCCTCGGCGACCCGGCACCGTTTGTCTACTTCACCGAAGATGGCGACACCGTCAAGGAGCAGTTCGTATAACTGCTTGGCTGGCTGATTGACGTGCTCTACCGTTGACGGCAACGTCAACGAAGATGTGCGTCGAACAGCGGCCCACGTTGGGGCTGGCTCTCATGCGAGAGTCAGCCCTCGTCGTCGTTTGAGTTTATCCATAGAAAAAGGAGTACCGAAATGCTCAAGATCATCGAAAAGTCTTTCGGGCGCCAGATTCTGGTTGACGTGGTGGACATGGCTACTGGCCTGACGCCCATCGGCTTCGAAACTGACAACCCGAACATCAACTACGTTCGCATGCCGCTCGGCAAGTACGGCGTGCGCATCAAGGGCACCGAATCGGTCGATGTCGTCGTCCGCCAGGACAACGTCATCGTCGCTCAGCGTCGGCTCGAAGCCGGTGTCGTGCACACGATTCACCGCGATGAGAACAACAAGCCGTTGTTCTTCTCCGCCCCTGGCACCAAGCCGGCACACGTCGCAGACGACGCCGGACAGCCCATCGACGTCGAAGGTGAAGCTCCGGCTTCGCAGGCGTCGCTCTTTCCCGAGCTCGCGCAGGATCTTCCGTATGCCGAAAGCTACGGTCTGATCATCGTGCAGGTTCGGTTCTCGCACCTCAAGCCCGACTTCGGGCCCGAGCTGCCTCCGGACGATTTCACCAACGTCCTGTTCCAGTTCAACGAGCACAAGGCGCACATGAAGGCGATGTCGCAGCTCTTCTCCAAGGTGCGTGCACCCGAGATGCTCCCGCCCGGCGCCAACGAGTTGGGTGACCCCAACGCTGCGCCCATGCAGTCGCCGCCGACGCGCATCTGCGCGATCGCTTGCGACCGGCATCAGCACTGAGCTTCCGAATAACTGAGTAGGCGCGTTAGCTCTTCGCGAGCGCGCCTGCTCATATTCACTTCCGACAAGGAGAATCATCTATGACAACCCTCTGTTCGGGCTGCTCAGGCAAGACACCGAGTCACATCTCAGGCTCTTGCATGGGCAAGCCGTCCGGCACCTTGTGTGGTGCTTCCACGACAAGCTACGACTTCAAGCTCTGCGACAGTTGCAGTGCTGCTCTCGGGCAGTGCACCTGGTGCCAGAAGCCTCTGAACAACACCAGCTCCGGCACCACCACCGCCGCGGGCATCGTTTTCGCCTACGCCACCGACACCGACAGCGGCAAGACGTTCAAGATGAGCGTTTCGCAGCAGGTTCATGTCGACCTCGAGGAAGATTCCTGGAGCGGCGTCGAGTGGGCAATCGATTACAACGACGGTGGTCTGCACGCGCAGCCTGGCGTCTTCACCGCTGACCCCAACAACTATCAGTACGGCAAGCGCAAGTTCATCATCGACATTCGTCAAGCAGCATCTGGCCAGACCGGCAAGATTCGCCTGCACGAGGTGACGCGCACCTATTATGGCTGGTACGGTCAGCAAGGCGGACAGCCAGTGCCCAACGGCAAGAAGTGGAGCTGCGACGTCAAGGTTTCCTAAAGCCCTGATGTAACTGCAACACGCCGACTGCAAGAAGGACTGGGTATTACAGAATTCGGGAAACCGAACCTGTAACGCCCAGCTCCTTTTTGCTTTCCGTCTTTATACTATAAAAGATAGTATTACCAAAAAAAATGAGAAGCCAGCGGAAAGCCCTGTTGAAGGGTGTTTCCGCTGGTCTCATCAAAAAGACTAGAGCGCTTCCGGTCCGAATGAGTCGGGCAGCAGCTCCACAAGCGTCGTCGTGACCACTGAACGATCAGGACCAACCAAGAGAATCGGAGCATCAGCGCCGAACTCGCGAAGCACCTGCAGGCATTCACCCTCGATCTGGTTGACAGCGCTGGGGTCGTTGACTGTAGCGATCAACTGGACTTTCTGGCTGTAACCGGCAGTGCGAGCCGTACGCATCGCCACAGCCTCGGCCAGAGCCGACCCACCGTAAGAAGCGTTGTCATCCGAAACGCCGTTGAAGATGCGCTGGTGCCCCTTGTCGTTGGAGGCGATGAACAACGCCGCGCGCGGAGTCTTCGAGTAGGGCACGTGCGAACGGCTCTTCAGCGAGACGACGCGGCGCACCAACTTCTGCTCGGCTTCGCTCAGGTGGTCGTATGGGACAGCCTTGCCTTGAGCCGCTGGCAGCAAATCGCCAACCAAGGCTCTGCGAACATTGCTCTCGCGGTCAACGATGTTGAGCAGCACAGCCTCTGGGCCGAACTGCAACAGCACCTGGCGACAGAGTCCGCAAGGAGACCCGCCCGGGTACTTGCGACAAAGCACCGCCACGATTTGGAAGTGCTTGTAGCCTTCCAGGGCAGCCGTGGTCGCTGCATTGCGCTCGGCGCAGATGGTCGGCGGAAACCAGGCATTCTCGACGTTGCAGCCGCAGAATTCTTTGCTTTCGCCGCTGTCATTGGTGGCCAGAATGCCAGCACCGACCGGGAAATCAGACTTGAAGCAGAGTTGATGGTCTGCTGAATTGTTTGCACCACGCCAAGCAAGCCGAACAACCTGTTGTTCTTGCTCGGTCAGGTCACTGAGGATAGTAAAAGTTCCGAGTTGCATGTGAGGATCCTCGTAAGAGTATCTATCTGCCGTCGACTCAAAGTGGGCCGTCAGCAAGGGTGGGCAAAGAAAGTGGTGCCCTCCGCACAACAGCTTCTCACTGTTGGAACGGAGGGCACACTCACTTGTTCTTTGGAACTACTGAGCGATGGTGGCTAGCGCTTGACCGGGGTCCAGCAGCCGCCCTTCTTCTTCTGCGCCGCGCCGTTGCCGAGCAGGTCGGGTTGCTTCGTCGCTTCGTCGGTCTCCAGCGTGGCGTGCTTGGGGCACTTGCCGTTGATCAACGTTGCCGAAAGCTTCTGACACTCCGAGCAGATGCCACCATCGGTGCCACGAAGAGCAGCGCTGGTGCCAATCAGAGTGGTAGCTTCCTGACCACCCAGGTCGAGAAATTTCTGGTCTGTCATGTTCGTTCTCCTTCGATTAACTTGTCACTGCGTCAAATCAGGCCAATCCTGAAATTGAGTGCAGGGCGAAATTCAGTTCGTCAAGCTCGCCAGATCAGGCCATGCCTGAAGTTGGGCGACGCCGGCGAAATTGAGCGGCCGCACCGAAACGCCTGGAGCGGCAAAGATCTGCGAGCTACCGTCGGCGGTGGCACGCACATTGTCCCTAACCCAGGCTTTGGACTCGTCGAAAGTCTTCACTTTCGCCAAATTCGAGGCCCAGATTTTGGAGCGGTTGTAACCGCGAATCACAGGTGTGCCTTCGCCGAAGACCTGGCAGAAATCGAAGACGTCGACGTGAGATTCGCCGCTGGCATCGATTTTGCAGTAACCACGACCGGTGATGCGTGCCTGCTCTGAAGCTCGTCCGGTGGATTCGTCGAAGAGCGCAAAGCTGCTCTGCCCGCGAGCGTTCAGAATGGACTTGCCATAGAGGCGACCGGTGGCAGACTCAGAGGCGTGAACGACACTGTTGCCTTTGGCGACGGTGTTGGACGAGCCCGAGGCATAGACGGTGACGTCGCCTTCGGCTTCCAGTTTGGCGGTGCCAGAGACAGCAACGCTTCCGGAAGTGATCGAGTGACAGCCGCTGACGAAGATGTTCAGTGTCTCCATCTGCTTGGCGGTGACCAGGCTGACGAGGCGGGCGCGCGTGTCATCCTGTGGATCGATTTCGACGAGGTACAGCTTGGCGCGAGTTCGCCAGAGTGCTGTCGGGTCGTGGGTGATTTCCAGCTCGGATGGAATGGTAAACCATTCACCCGGTTTGGACGTTGGCAGTGGGAGTGGCTGTTCGCCGCAGGGCGGACATCCATTCACCAAAAGAACATAGAGACTGGCGATGCCGCCGATTTGCTTTTGCATGTAAGCCTTCCTGTGTGTGTTTTCGCTTGAGGCGAAGCTAAGAGGTTCGTTACTGAGCTCCGCGGCGGAAGGTGCATGCACACTTCTGTCCGGGAGTAATTGGCCTGTTTTCCGAAACGATCCAAAGATTTCTAGACGCGGTCTACCTCCTTTCTCCAGATATGGGGAAAAGCAAAGTCATCGATTTCAGCGGAAGAAACTCGGGGGTGGGTTTTGGGTTTTCGGAAAGAAAAAGAAACAGGTTGTCATCAGACTAGCGACCAGCCTAGTTTTCATTCAAGAAAGGTTGTGACTATGTAACGACGAGTACTGGGTAGAAGCTTCTTAATATCCGTCGTGTTGGACCGCTCAGATCCCCCAAAAAGGAGTAGCACACTGAGTTAGCCGCACGTATCCTTTTTGAATTCTGCTTTGAGAGAGAGCGCGCTAGCTTATCTTAAGAGATTATGTAGATGGTGGCGCGACTCGCACTACCACTTGATATCGAGATGAATTCGATAGCTAAAACATATGCCCGCGAGGTGAAATTTTATTGTTTCACCATAGGCGGTAGTAATCACTGCCCTTCAAAAAGTACTTGTTGTTACTTGTCGCTTTTGTTAGAAAAACAATTTTATTTCTAACAAGGCATGCCCTCAATGACCTGAATGGTACTGCCAGTAAGGTTTTCATTCAAAAAGCCATCATTCTTCTGTGCACGAGTCAGGCGAAAAGACCGGGAAGCGCAATTCTGAATTTACGACCGCTCCAAGACAAACTTCGCAGCGCGTGCGCATCTTCTATCAAGATCTAGCCGCTCCTCGGTTGCTTTCGCCTTCTCATCGCCAGCCGCTGTGGTCTCTCTTGCCGAGTCCTCATTAGCTGTGACTAGCTTCGGGCTTAGAGACAGACAGACATGTGCACTCGAGCATCACCACATAGTCTTGGCTTCGGTTTATGGGCAGGCAGGATGCCTGCGCTCCCAGCTAAAACACTGTTTCTAAGCCAATCTATCGCAAAAAACATCGTATACACTATACTGCCTAGTATTAAAAGTAACAAAAAAACCATGCCCGGTGAATTCCTTCAACCAAGCATGGCGCCCTCGTTTACACGTAAGGCATTTTTTTGTTGGTGATGTTCAGACCGAGCGGGAGCGGTTTTCCTTTCGGATCTACCGCTCCCGCAATGACACTGACACTTGCTCATGACGATTACTCATAGATCTTGAGCAAGACCATGACAATCACACCAAGACTGGCGATGGCAATCTGCAACAGCGAACGCGCAGGATTGGTCTCCTTGAGCATACGCGGCACCAGAGAGGTCATCGTGATGTAGAGCACCATGCCACCGCAAATCGGAGTCAGGTAGACAGGCAGAGCCTTCACCGTGCTTCCGAGAACGAGGACGAGAATGGTGCCGATAAGGGCAACGCCAGCGGAGCTGAGGTTGACGAGAACGGCGCCTTTCTTGGTGAAACCAGCCTTGACGAGAACACCGAAGGTGCCGAACTCCATGGGGAGCTCATGCATCAAGATGGCGAGCGTGACGGCGACGCCGGCAGGAATGCTGACGAGGTACATCGAGCCAATCAACATGCCGTCGGTGAGGTTGTCGACCATGTGAGAGATCAGGCTCATATGGCCGGTGGGGTGGATGCCGTGCAGGTGGACGTGATTGTCATCCTCATCGTCTTGGTGCGCGTCACAGTCCTTGTCGTCGTGAGTGTGTTCGGCACCGTGATGGCAGTGCAATTTGAGCACCTTTTCCATCACAAAGCAAAAAGTCATGCCGGCGAGGATGAGGATGGATACAGTCGTTCCGGCGATAAGACCTTTATCGGCGAATTCGAACGACTCGGGGATGAGATGCACGATCGCGTTACCGAGCATGGTGCCGGTAGCGAGACTGACGAGCACGAAGATGATGCGTCGCATGTAGGCAGGCTTGACTGGGATTGCCAGAAGACCTGCCAGGGCGAGCACGCTGACGAGAGACACACTCAAGAGAGCGTAGATTGCGTTGCTGTCCATGGGGTTTCCTTTGTTTTAGCCAAGCGAGCTACACGGCGCGAAAGCGTTCGTGTCGTGCAGGCGGGGCAGATTAGAAAAAATCGGTAACCAATTCATGCCTGATAGCACTGCTGTTGGTTCCGGGTTTGCTGAAGTTAACTAGGGGTTTGGGTTGGATGCCTGGGGGTTTGTGTGAAAGGGAATAGATGTCCCGAAACTAAAGGTTTGAGGGACTGTATCGCAATAGAAAAAAGATCTTCTTCAGGTTTTTTATTTATGCAGTAACAAAATTGAAGCAAAAGCGACAACGTGCCGGTTCATGGAATGGCACGGACTAAGCAGACTTCCAGCGATCGTAGCGCTAAGAACAGCTAATTGTAAAACGCCGACTAGGCTTGATTGCTGGTTCCACCAAGGTTTTCAGGAGTTTCAGATGCGCTAGTTATCGATAGCCTATCGATATCGATCTCCAATCGCCGATTGCAAAAGACGACTTAGAGATTTCGCACAGGTGTCGGGCAAGCGGTGCGCAAGCTTTCGTTCGGTCGCAGCATGCACGTCACCAGCTTCGAGTTCTTGCCCGGTAGCGCCGCGATGAACTGGATTGGCGTGATGCATAGCGCTGAGGACGAGGTCAGAAACAGAAAATATTCACGGAATCCCGGGGACGTATTTGCATGTGAGTAACACAGGCACCATCCGGCCGCAAGGACGTTGACGTTGTCCAGAAGGTGATTTTCTTGAGCTTGCTTTAATACGCCATCCGCTTCTGCAATTTTGTCTTGCATCGTAAGACTTACTGCAAGACCCCCATAGCAATCACCCGTTTTGTCTAATTTCAGTAGATTACGATACATTGACTCCGCTTCACGGTATGCGCCTGTTATGACAAGCTCATCAGCAGTGCCAATGCTCTCTGACTGTGCGCTTGTCGAGGTTGAACTCATAAGTTGAGTCAAGATAAGAACGCATGCGATTAACAAGCCACTTTTGACTGCCAAACCTTGCCAAATCATCCTCTCTTTCCGCCACAGCTTTAGCTGCAAATCTGCTCAAGTGGTTGTGTCGTACCAGCGTTTATCACCTTGTTTGTTGCCACAAATGATGATGACAGTCCCGAGCTATCTACTTCTTTTTGGCTGCGTCGATGTCGATCGTCTCGCCACCATGCAACCGCTGTTGGTGCGTTGATTTAAGATTCACGTGCGCCGGCGGGTCATCAACAACTCGTTTGAATCCAGAAACCAGAGGTTGCTCGCCACCATCCTTTGTCGTCAAAACAGTGTCTTTCCAGGAACTTCCGATGATACGAGAATGACTTTTGTGCACATGCTTGCCTTCCGTTCCGTTTTGATCGATCGCATCCACGCGCTTAAAGAATGCATCCGTTCCCTCTGCAAAACCTTTAGCGTCTAACATAGTAGTGAACTTGCGTTTTGGATGATCTCCAAGATCGGAAATAGTCAGTTGTAATTTGTTCGGCGCCACTACATGCAGTGACATTGCGACAGTTTCGCCCGGATGCCAATAATACCTTTGCTCAGAAGGACCGCTGTGCCAACTGTCATTTCTCCAGAAAGGTCGCCAAGCTTTATGTTCCGCGTGTCTTGCGCCACGCCTTTATGGATCCGTTTAGGGTCCAGATGCGGCGCACCAAGAGTAACGACACCTTCAATCCCCGTCCAACTACCACAAGGGGAATAGACTTTGTGATAATAGGAACCTGGATGTGCTTCCATCTTCGGGTATTGCAGCTGATCTTTGTGTTGTGCACCGCCCTGTGACGCGGGTACATTTTTCTTAGCGACAGACAATAAATTAAGACACTCAGGTGCCTCAGATTTGTTCGAATTATCTAACTGTTTTTCGCTTTGATCTAACATGCCACACCTGTGAACCAATCATACGCTAGCGAAAACTCGTATCAAATGGTGGTTCCACGATTTGGCAAGTGCAGACGACGCAAATTTGCATACGGAAATAACGGTTAGCATGTTCGCCTACAAGGTATAGCGGATGTTGGAGCCGCAATTGCAGGAATAATATGGCAAAAATTTTGATGATCGAAGACGATGTGGAATTGGCTAACAAGGTCAGAGATTGGCTTGTCTTCGAGAAATTCACAGTCGATTTGGCATATAACGGAGCCGATGCAAATCACTTCTTAGCGGCCTATCAATACGATGTTGTGATTCTGGACTGGCAACTACCGGACACATCGGGACTTGAGATTTGTCAGGCTTTCAGGTCCAAAGGTGGGATTACGCCAATTCTTTTCCTGACTGGCAAAGATTCGATTGAAAACAAAGAGTTAGGGCTGGATTCAGGCGCAGATGATTATGTAACTAAACCCTTTCATGTGAAAGAGTTGTCGGCTCGCTTGAGAGCGTTAATCAGGCGCACTCCAGGACTTCAACCACAAACTATCTCTTGCGCTAACCTTTCCCTGGAAACGGGCACATTCAAAGTCAAAAATGAAGGCAAAGAAGTGCAATTATTGCCTAAGGAATATGCCCTGCTGGACTACCTGATGCGCAGACCGAACCAGGTTTTCAGCTCCAAAGCCTTGCTAAATGCAGTTTGGGATTCGGACTCAGAGGCATCGGATGACACGATCCGCACTTACATAAAAACACTGCGCAAAAAAGTGACCGCCAGCAGCGGTGAATGTCCCATTAAAACAATTCACGGACTTGGTTACAAAATTGAAGACACTTGATCGGTTGTCGTAGCCTCACCAGCTGTAGTGGCAGACAGAAGCGCCAGGGTAAACCAGAACGTCGTGCCTTCACCTTCGCTGCTCCGCACTCCGATCTTGCCGCCATGCGCCTCGACGATGGATTTGCAAATTGCCAGACCCAGACCGGAGCCTTTGTGCTCGGTCGCATCGATGTCTTTCACCTGCTTGAATCTTTCAAAAACAGAATCAAGCTGAGCGGCTGGTATGCCTCGCCCTTCGTCGCTGACTTGAACTTCTATAAAGGCATCATTTTGCGGAATAGCCACCACTCTAATTGTGCTATCGCGAGACGAGAATTTAAGCGCATTGGAAAGCAGATTAATAAGCACCTGCGTAACTCGGTCACCATCGGCATTGACTTCGACATCGAGTTGAGAACATTCAAGCTTAATGCCTTTGTTAGTCGCCAAACTGCGAACCGCCTGAATAGCGTTATCCAGCAAGGGTGCCAACTCAGTCGGGCTCAAGTGAACCTGCAACTTTGCAGAATCCATACGCTCAACATCGATAAGACTGTTGATCAAGCTAATGATGTAAGAAATATTTCGCTCGGCGTCCAGAACATTTCTTCTTGCCGAGTCAGGAAGGTCACCTGATGCACCAACTGAAAGCAGCGACAATGAGGCTTGTATCGACATTAAGGGAGTGCGCAAATCATGACTCATCATCGAAACAAATTCTTGCTTGAGACGCTCAACTTCCCTTCGCGCACTGATGTCCGAAACCACACAATAGTAAGCCTTTTCGGCATCTGACCAATGCACAGACCAACGCACATCGACGACACGATCCTTTCGTTGAATGCGATTTTCGAAGAAGGGAGTGTCAGTTTCAGAGCGCACCCTTGCAAACTCGGCAGTGGTGCGAGCAAGATCTTCTGGAACAATCAATGAAGCGAGTTTCCGCCCAATCAGCTCATCAGGCTCGTGACCAAACACTTCGACAGACGCCGGACTGGCCGCTTTGAAAAATAGTTTCTCATCAATCGAACAGATCACATCGACAGCGTTCTCAACGATAGCGCGTTCCTTGAGCATTGCATCTTGAAGTGCATCCGCCATAGTATGAAAGACATCGTCCAACGCTGCGAGTTCATCCCGTCCACCAAGGCGTTTGGACAAAGTAGCGCCTCTAGCTAAGCGATTAGAATTATCCATCAATACTTTCAAACGCTTCGTAGTTCCAGCATTGAAGAACATAGCCAGAGCAATCGCGATCAGCACATTGGCCCCCACTCCAATCAACAACAATGGCAGTTCTAAACCGCGAAAGCGCCTCGTCGAAAGCGTTTGACTTTGGTCTCTCTCGAGCCGTCCAAGCCTGTGAATTAGTGACGTCAAGTCGCGAGAGACTTTAAAAACTCGGATTCTAAACGGTACAAATTCACCCTTTGCCTCATCCTTATCCTTGAACGTCTCTCCTTTCACCATCGCATCAATGACAAAATTACCAAGTTCTTCGCCATTTTTTTGGCCAACCTCAGCTTTTTGAACAAGCTCAAATTCCTGCGGCTTATCTGCGGTTAAAGTCAACAAATCTTGAATGTTGTCTTTGATATCATCCATCTTGTGTCGATACTTCTTTAACGCTGCCGGATCTGGATCATTGTTGTACGCATATAACGACAAAAATGCCTCTTCGGATAGACTCGCAATTTGATCGGCAGTGGCGATGATTTCTTTCGACATTAGCTCTCGATGAGCTTCTTGCTCAGCATTGAAAAGCAGCCAAGCCAAAACAGCAACGAAAATAACTTCAAAAAGAAGCGGTACGGCAATAAGAATAAGCGCTTTGTGAGAAAGCTTGAGATTCAGTTGCATAGCAGGTCACGAGTAAGCCATACCTGAGTGTAGCAACATCTGACGAAAGTTAGGCAACTTGAGTAGCGCCACCCGTCTTGCCGGTCTTGGCTAATTTGGCGGCCATGGCGGCAGAATCACTGGCAATGTCGCCAGTTCCATCTCCTGATCCCGGCACGAATACTACTTTGAATTGTTCGCTCTTATCAACGCCGCTTCGGCCGTTGACGTTGAAACCAAGAGAATTCAGGGCATGCACAGAAGCCTCTCCCAACTTGCCTTCTGGTCCGGAATCGCCAAATACAACGGGCACCGCCTTGCCAGTCTTCTCCTGAACGAGCCAGCCAAGATCGCCTTTGTGAATACCGTACGCTTTGGCTACGCTCGGTGGAAGCACAAAGAAATTATCGCGGTCTGTATCTAAAGATTGACCATTGGATAGTCTCAAACTTGTTTGGGATTGACGTGTTGCGTCTTCAGGATGCCGATGAGCGCCCGATCCATCGGTGTCGACCTGACAGCCATTGAATTTAATTGCTACCGAACCGTCAGTATTTCTGACACCTTGCCAAACATGGTGATCGTAACTTCCCGAGGGATTGTAGGCTGAGCTACCGCCTGGCTGATTGTAATGTCCGACACCGCCTGCATCATTGCCGGGATAGCTTAAGCCGCTAGGTCTGGAGCGAGGCACTCGTTCACCGCCGCCGCCACCACCACCGCCACCGCCGCCGCCACCGTGGGCGCCGCCATCACGCCCGCCACCGCGTGCGCCACCAGCTGCCTGACGAGAGCCTCCACCATCGGAGCGTGGAGCCACGCCGCCCCCTGTTGGGCGAGGCACTAATACCCAGTTGCCATTTTCATCTAGGACCACTTCAAACTGCGTCTCAGGACCATCACTTACTTTGATCGTCTTTTTGCCGTCTTTGCTTTCTTCTTCCAATTTATAAGTATGCTCAGCACCATCTTTGTCTTTGAACTTAAACTCCTTAATGCCGCTTTCATACAGCTCGGCCGCTGCCTTGGCGCGCTCTTGTTCGCCGGATTCATTATTTATGAGTGTCGCTTTGTCCTTCTCAATATCAGTAATGGTCAAGTCTTTATGGTCTTTTGTCCCAGCTCGGTGAGTGGACTGATCGCGCCAATCTTTAGGCGTCAGCTGATGGATCAGCGGCGGTGTGTCGCTGGACGCGTGAGGCGTTTCTCTCGAGGCATCAGACCCGATTCTTGCTGCATGGAAGGTGGAGAGGGAGGAGGACCTAGTCATCTGATTCCTTGCCAAAGTCTGGCTGCTCTGATTGAAATCTACTTCAAAGATCTTGCAAATTTCTTGCAGTGAACTGACTGCTCTTACACTTCACGCTAGTAACAGTTCAGTGATACAAAGCTAAAGCAGGGTATGTGAGATTCTTGTGAGAACCGCAAACCTGGGAGCAAACCTAGGAAGCCGGCGCTCCCAGGTTGAAAGTGCGGTTCCAAAACGCAATTCCGAACCATTTATATGCGGAAATTCGGGGAATTCTGGATTTTCCAAAACTGCTTAACCGGCACTCATAAATTTCTCACATTGGCAACCTTATTGTGAATGAACCAACCAAACCCAAGTCCACCTTCTTACCCAAAAGGAATTTACGAACATGGCTAATCGCAATACCGATGAAGTAGTTACTAAACCAGCAGTGGAAGCAGCAACGCATTTAGAAAAAGCAGTTCGCACCAACGATAAGCAAGGCTATGACAATGCGATGACTGAGGTCAACAAATATCGCGACACACACACACCAGATGAAAACAAAGCCTACACAGCTGCGGTAACGAAAAGACTGGAAGACGATAAGGTATTACCCTCGGTGTCACTGTATGAAGCGCAGAGTTCATTCAAAAAGATCGACACTAGTGGCAACGGAAAGCTAGAACGGGGCGAGCTCGATCAGTTCGTTAACCGTCGAGACGTAAACGATCTGCAAAGAAATCTAATCGGAAACGTACAGGAAAACTATGACAAGATTCGCGATATCAACCAATGGGGCGAACGATGGTACGGCGGCAACTCCAATCATATTACCCAGAAGGACATTGATAAAGGCGTAAAAGAGTCACAGGCACAGATGAATCTGTACGCCCCTGACAAAGCCGGAAAGAGTCTTGTTGAGAAGCTTGTCGACAAAGATGGCAATGTTCCTCACGGCACACTGGCCGAACTACGGGCGCTTGAGGAGAAACATCCAGGTCAATATCTCAGCCCTGAAGACAAGAAAACATTGGACGATTTGAGCGCAAAGAGAACCTGGGGATCCTACACTCCATTTAGAGATGATATAAGCAAAGACAAATTGACTAAAATGGCTGTAGACGGTGGCAACACCCAAGCGTTGCTAGAACAGCAGCCACTTAAGTCTCGAGTAGAGACTCCAGTAGCACCGCCAGAGAACGCTACACCACACCAGAAAGAATTGGCTAAAGAAGCCGCAAAAGAGCAATCTCAAGCTGAGGCCAAAACCAAAGAGCGCGATGAAAAAATCGCCGACGCACTGAAGGTCAAAGCACATGAATCTTATGCACATTCTGCAGAGAGACTGCTAGCGCTTGCTGGAAACACTAATCCCACGGGCAAAGAGTTGAGAGACATATCTCACCAACTGTGGGTAGCAGACCACAAGAGAAAGAGAAATGAATTGCACGTCGGTCAATCACTCACCCTTGACGAGAATTTGAAGAAGAACCCAGCTCTTGCAAAGCTTTTCGCAGCCTCTGAATCGTAATAATCGAAATACGAAAGTTGTACTGAACTTGTTGGTTGGGGTCGGGTCGCGTTGATGCCAGGGGTGGTATCAAAGGCGGCCCGACCGATCTTTAAGTCAGGAGAATACCGGCTGCCCAACGCGATCGGTGCGCAATCCCTGTGCTTTGCGGATCTTCTTTTTGTCAAACATCAGTTCATCGCCGCGCTGTTTAAATTCATCGACCGATTCGCCATTCTTCCATTGCACAACACCTGTGCTTGCGCCTACTACAACTTCGCCCGGGACAGGCGCTTCATGAGCATTAAGCTGTCTTACGCCGTTTGGATTCAGGTTTGGACGATATACTTGTGGAATCTCATTGCGTAAAACAGAGATATCCGCAGGCACATGAAAGCGCTCAGGAACGCGGAAAGGCTTGATGCCGACCTTATCCATCTGAATGCCTGGAGTGGACTCCAGAATGCGACTGAGGGCTTCCTTAGCAATCATTTGGTCTCTAAAGACATCTTCGATTTGTTGTGGTTTTGCATACCCTTTTTCAACCAGCATTTGTCCGATCAGCGGCTTTTGATCTTTGGGAAATTCTGCCTGGAGCTTCAGAACCTCTTGGATTTGTGCTTCCGTGGCGTATCCTTTCACTTTCAAAAGCTGACCAATTTGCGGCAAGAAACTGAAACTTGCCTTAGTCGCAAAAGCTGCGATATCAGCGTCGTTGTATACCTGCAACGTTCTGCCGTTCAAATCCTCAGTTGGGGAAAGTCCAGTGCGTTCCTGCAAACGCTTAACCTCGGCCTTGATCGTCTCGGGTGCGATATTCTCACCTGTTAAGGGCATACGAGCGGAAACTAGCTGTTCTGCAAGATCGACCAAGTTTTGGCCGGCGCCAGTCACAGTCGATTGCGGAATATCTTGCAACTGCGCAATCCGGGCAGGATAATTGTGCCTCAGCTGCTCGGGAGTAGGAGCTTCTTTACCGACTGCTAGCCGCATATGTTTCTCAAATCCTGAAGCCAGCGAATCTGCATGCACCAAAGCTGTATTCGGCATGACCACCATGAATTCGTCACCGCCTTCGCGGATAGGAACATCAGTAGCACGCTGATAGTAGCTTTTCATCACTTCGGTTACTTCTTTTAAAACCTGATCGCCATGATTGTGGCCGAATCGATCATTTACGCTTTTGAACCCGTCCAAGTCCATATATGTCATGGACAGCGGCTCGCCGGAACGTTCACTGCGAGCAATTTCCGTCTGCAAAACATCACTGCCACCAGACTTGTTTTTCAATCCTGTTAATCCATCAATTTGTGCCTTTGCTGCAGCTGTTTTGTAAAAATCTTTCGGATGAATTTCTATGGGTCCGATAGAAAAAATCGGTTCACCATGCGAAATTCGCTCATTAATCCTGGTACTGATTGCAGTTTTTCCAGCGTTGGCACCATAATCCAGAGCGCCAAACATGGCTCCAAAGGTCGCGTACGACGCAACATCACCTTTGATTTCGTTGTAAGTTGGCGTCTTGCCGTTCAACTCTGCCCCCAGTAGTGAATGCGTAAAGCCGCCTGCTGCACCGGACAGTCCATTCACTCCAACAGCCCCTATCAAAGCAGGAGCTTCCTTCAAATAAGTGATGCGACGCAATCCCAGACCAGCACCATCCATGGTGGCGAATGTGCCAAAACCAAGAGCGGCGCTTTTCAATTTACCAGCCGCGAAATCCTTATCGTTAACGGGCATCGCCAATTCAAAAAGAGCACCAGTTGTGCCAGCTTCGAGAATGGGAACGGATGCGGCTCGTCCGATTACAGAACTACGCAGCCCACCAACACCTTTGGACAGCACGAAGAAATCCGCAACACTACCGGCGATATTTCCCGTCGAGGTCCACATGTTGTCATGGGTCGGCGCGCTGAACAAGTCTGGCGCCGTAGTGTTCAAAGGGGTCAAATGTCTGACGATCTGAGCAACGCCGTTCAGCGGCTGTTGAATGGATGAGTACGCCGCTGCTTGCAGCATATCGGAGACGCCGGAAACCACGCCCCCATTATCATCAGAGCGATGCGCGTCACTTGCGATTGATTTTGGACCGTCAGCCATATCACGGAGCCTCTCCCTCCGTGACTGTATATATACCCACTAGGCGCGAGGAAAACACTGTGGAATTACGCACAGACGCACCACGAGGGATGTCAAACCAATACCGTCTCATTGCCTTCCAGTGATTTGTAAGCAGCGAAAGCCAATGAGGCTGCTGCGGCGCCGTCCTGAAAGGAAGCGGTCGGTTCAAGACCAGCTTCAACATGCCTACAAAACCCACTAATCATCTTCAAGTTCAGGTCTTCAGTCATGCTGTGCCATGAGAACTTTGACCCTGAAACGAGGTCCAAGTGAGGATTGCAACAATCAATTTTCAGAACGCCCTTTTCGCAAACAAGTTCAACCTTCACGTCGCCCCAGATTGGCCACCCTTCCATGCGGGACCAGCTGCAGTCAATTGATACGGGAGCGTGCGAATTTTTCATCCTCGCGTAGAGAAGCGCATTGTCTTCAACGTCAACTCCGGCATGTAAATTGATGCCCTTAAAGGCTCTCACGGACTCGAACTCATCGGCTGTGAAAAACCTGACCAAATCAGCAACATGCACTGTGTGATCTATCACGGCGCCACCACCGGACAAGTTTTTATCGGCAAACCAACCGCCTGGGAACGTTCCATGATTGGTGGCAGAGATAGCCTTAATCGCTCCAAGAGTGCCTGAATCCAACGTTCTCTTCGCTTCGGCCACGGTTGCATCGTAGCGCATCGGGAAAGCAGTTTGAAAAAAGATCCTTTTCTCTGATCGCTTCAAAGCATTTTGCATTTCGTTAATTGCTTCATTCGAAACAGTAATTGGCTTTTCACAAATGATATGCTTTCCGGCTCGCACCGCCGCTATCACTTGCTCCAAATGTTTAGAATTTTCAGACGCGATTATCACAGCGTCAACGACATCACCGGCCAGCATATCTTCGTAGTTAGCAAAAAAATTGGCGACACCAAAGTCAACGCATTTGGATTTGCCTCTGGACTGATTATCATCCGAAACGGCTACTAAGCTGGCGTTGCCGGTAGTTTCGTTTATGACATTTACGGCTCGTGCATAGTCGTTTGCATGCATGTGAGCAAAGCTAATTATTCCGAATCGAATCATCGTCGTAGCCTCAGAATCAAGAAACAGCAACCTTTGATGGACTGACAAGCGCCGCAAGAATGACTTCCTTGCCGGTTTTTATGGATTCCTTAGCGGCGATCGCCAAGCGTAAAGAATACAAAGCTGAGCTGGCTGGAATTGGAGTTGGTGATTTGGTTTGCACTGCCCGCAAGAATGCATCTTGCTCAAAGTAGTAGCCGTTCAATTCGCTAACCGCTGTTGTTACTCGCTTCTGTCCATTTATGGTTAGTTGATAGGAAGCTCTAGAATCAGTATTGTCAGCGGCGATCATGCCCTGCGTTCCAGTTATTTCAATTGCAGTGCTGAATGGAAAATTCTCCGGCAGTGCCCAATTAGCTTCCAAATAAGCAATCGCACCACTTTCAAAATTAAAGTGGATTTGAGCGTAATCGACTACATCACCGCGCCCTGAAAGGTTTCCTCCTTGTGCATATACAGAAGCAACGGGGCCCAGTGCCCAGGAGAGGAAATCAATATCATGTAAACCCAGATCCACAATTACGCCACCGCTCAATTCATCCTCTTCATAGAACTGCGCTTTAGGCATTGGATTCGCACGGTAAGTGCGCGCAATCACCGGCTTGCCAATTCTGCCATCATCAATAATTTTCTTGATTTGCACATATTCTGGCCAGAAACGCAAAACTTGACCGATCATCAAAATGAGATTCGGATGTGCGTCACTCTCGGCGACCATCAACTGAGCATCTTCAATAGTACTGCTGATCGGCTTTTCACAGAACACATGCTTACCGGCTTTAATTGCTTCAATTGCGATGCTTGTGTGAGACGGCGTTGGTGATGCAATGAAAACCGCATCGATACTCGGATCCTCAATAATCGAATGATGACCTATAGTCTTGCGCACATCCAGATTTGGAAAAGTCGACGAAAATTCAGATAACTTGTCGTCGCTCACATCACTCACTGCGACCAATTGTGCGCGTGGATTTTTCATCAACGATGGCAAGTGCAACACGGTACCGGCAAAACCAAGTCCAATCAGACCAACCTTTACCGGTGCAAAACTACCACTAACTTGACCGGGCAAATCCATGCAACCTCCATTGGAGCGCAGCTAGATTAGCACGCAGTCCCAAGAGTTACATGAAGCGGGCGATGACAGCCCGCACGGCGATTGTCAGAGTAACTTAGCGTTACCGCTCTTCGAATTCCTTTTACTTCGCACATTGGTTTTGAGATAAACTTAGCCAACGAAAAGCCCTTCTGCGACCCCAATTAACTAAGGTCCTAAGTACGCAACTGCTTTCGTACAAACTAAATATCGGAGCACTAATGAGAACCCATGCGATTAAGACACTAGTAGAAAAACTCTTTGCTGAACAATTCAACAAATGGGGTTATTTTCTAGATGAGAATATGCACGGATTCTTTACGAAACGACGCTCCGAAGACTTACTCAACGGAATCTTTCTAAGATTCATCAGAAGGCATGAGAACTGGCAAATCGAATTTTACTTTGCGTCCCACTTTTTGCCCATCGAGCGAGAATTGGACGCCCTGAACGGCGGCGAATTGCGCACACAAGACTATCTCGATTTTCCATGAACTCCCAAAGCTTTTTGTCGGCCAAAAACATGCCTGATTCGTAAGCGCCTATTGCAACTTCACCCTCGGCTTGTTGTTGGGCATCCCAAAAACTCTCGCACATTCCCAGGCTACTCACGGACCTACAGCCGAGTGCTTCTAGCACCAGTTTCGCCTTCTCAAGTTGATGCTTCGGATTTGAAGCGAAGTAAGAATTATTTGCCTGATGGTGATCGATAAAAACACCAGTCCCGCTTTCTCCCATCTTGAGATGATCCTCGTATTGCTAAAAAATCGCCCAACGCAACCACTTTTTTGCACCGCGTACGGTGACCACCAAAGCGCAGTTAGAGTAGCACGGAGTCGAGAGAGTTTAATGAAAGCGCGTAATTGCAATCAATTATTGATCTGAAAAGCAAAAGTTGTTGAAGCAAAACGCCACTCATTTCACTCAGTCCAATCGCTTCCGGATAGACTTTATACCACTCGAAGAGTTCCTTGCGAAAGGATGCTCACCAGATTTCAAAAGTCGTATTCAGTGAAGCCAGGCTAATATTTGTTGAAAAGTTTTTCCTGTCCGCCCGTATCGAGTGCGAAGGATTCACATAGCGATATCATTAGCAGCAAGCAATACATTCGGCTGCAAGCCAAGGTTCAGGAATAAGTGCGGAGGATCAATCAGGTGGAAACCACAAAACTGGAAGTACTAAAAATCGCGGCATTTTCCGATGGGTCAACCGGCGGCAATCCGGCCGGAGTAGTGATTACTGACGCCCTGCCAGAGTCCGTCGTGATGCAACAGGTAGCCGCTGAAGTTGGCTTTTCTGAGACTGTCTTTGCCGCACCAGCCGGTGACAGTTGGCAAGTGCGATACTTCTCTCCCGAATCGGAAGTGCCATTTTGCGGTCACGCCACCATTGCTCTAGGAGCGGCACTGGCTTTGCGCTTCGGCGATGGCGTTTTTCCTCTCATCTTGAATCAAGCCGAAATTACAGTTGAAGGTCACGCCGGTGGTGATGCGAAAAACAAAGGCACCACACCTGCCACCACACCTGCCATCACTGCCGCACTACAATCTCCGCCTACCCACAGCAAGGCCGCACCAGCAGAACTAGTCAAATCAGCTCTAGCGCTTTTCGGCTACAGCGAGAAAGATTTGGATAAGCGCATTCCACCAGCACTAATTCACGGTGGCGCCAATCATTTGGTTCTCACTCTCAGTTCAAGGCAAGCGCTTGCCTCAATGAAATACGATTTGAATGAGGGGCGAACTCTTATGACAAAAGAAGGACTGGTAACAATCTTATTGGCCTATTGCGAAACACCGCGCCTCTTCCACACTCGCAATCCGTTCGCCTCTGGCGGCGTCTACGAAGACCCAGCAACAGGAGCTTCAACAGCTGCTTTCGCCGGGTATCTGCGCGATATTCACTGGCCACATGGTGGCTCTATTGATATCATTCAGGGCGAAGATATGAAGATGCGCTCACACCTCCACGCTGATATTCAAGACACTCCAGGTAGTTCCATTCGCATTTCTGGTACAGCGAGAATTATGGAAGAGTAATCGGAACCTGAGCGATCGCCTATAAATCTCACCCCATAAACGGAGTGTTTCAGTCGAATAAAAGGTATTCAAACCCCTAGAGGGTGTTATAATTAACATCCATGGAGTTAAGCTTGTGCGTAAATACATCCGAACGAATCTTTCATATCTTCGATTTAGCCAGGGACGCCTCAGTCAAAAAGCGGTATCGGACGCAACCGGCATTGGACAAAAAACACTTAGCGCACTTGAAACGGGCGCCAGTAAAGGTATCGAATTCAACACGCTATTGAAGCTGTGCACGTTTTTCGATTGTAGCCCAAGCGAGTTTCTAATTATTGAGGAAGAGCAGCAAGAAATGCCGCCATCTGATCAATCACGCCAGAAAGCGAAGCTGCTGGTAGCACGCGGGTTACAGGCAGCTATGAAAGCACCAAGCGCTACACCAGAACAAATTTGGGCCGAGTTCGATGCCGTGAGGGCAAAAATGCAGCAAGCTGCCGAACGTGCGCTTTTCATTCGCATCCTGAACAGAGAGCAACAAGAAGGACCGCCCCCCGGATAAAGATATCTAAACTTGCGGTGCCACCATATTCGCACCAGCAAGAACAAACTTCGAGCAGTTGATTGGTTGATGAACAAAACACAAATCTTCTTTGCTACCGGTTGTCAGAACGTTTACGGGATTTTTGTGCCAGATAAACCTGCTACTACAAAATTGGTGGCGAGTGCTTGACGAAGACTAATGCCGATGGCGGGTGCTGGATCCGGTAGTGAATTGGTGAACTTGAAAAATCCATTGTTATCGAAGTGTCCGACCATATGCATGACGTAACCTCGACCGAACGGGAAGGTAACAGCCAGGACGCCCTGACCACCTGGATCCTCTTTCTCTAGCTGCCGGCTGCGAGCTAGAACTCGCACGCTTCCAGGCTTTAGGACACGCAGAAGATGAGAGGCTTCATCCATCTTCCAATGTGCATGCGTGACTGCATTCGCAAACAAAACAGGTTCGGGATTAACAACGTAAGCGTCGTAAATTGGATCTTGATTCTTCTTGCGATCGTATTCGATGTAACCCGGAAAAGCTTTCTCTACAAGGTTGTCTAGCGCCCAATCCGTCGTAAGCAGATAACCTCCGCGAGATACGTAATCCCTGATGCGTTGATAGGATTCCTTCGGCACATTTCCGGCACAATCCACAACCAATACTTTGACACCATCGAGAGGCATGTCTTTGAGATCACCGCCTCCAACCCGTTGATAGGGTATACCGAGCGCACGCAGTGTGCGTCCCGCGTCATCCCAACGCCCTTTTACTTCAATCAGACTACCCGGCGCATTTGAAGAAACGGAGAGAATGAAGCCGGGATGAGCCTTATCGATCCAAGCACGAAATACTTCCGGAAGCACCGCCCTCGATACCGCTCCAGAAAGAACCGGCGGCGTTTGGATTAGCGATCCAACGTTCCCTTTCAGATATCCACTCTGGGTTGAGGCGTCCAACCGGCTGACTTGCCCGTTCAAAGGTGCTCTCTCAGGATTCGAATCAATACGAGAGACACCGCCACTTAAAGGAGCGAATTCCTCTTTTGGCTTTACGGTAAATGTTGCCCGTTTAGTGAAAACAACGTTCTCATCATTGCCACCAGATACGGAGCTTTCCTGACTGTGTGCGGCATGAAAATCCGGAGCAGGTTTCGGCGCTGTCTCACCTGGAAATGCCGGAGCCAATCCCAACACAAACATTGAGCAGGCGACCGTCCCAGCGATTAACAGAGTATGGCGCTTCAAAAAATGTCCTCACGTTACAATAACGGCCGACGCTCGTTTACAATCATTGTTCCCTTCGTTGCATTTGGAACCAAATTCGGACCCTTTGTCGTCATAGTTCGTATCTGAGGGTGCTGGATAGCATACGCGCCTAAGCCCTTGGAAAACAGTTCCATCCAACTACTTATTAGTAGAAAGATGCTAGGAGGTTCAAATGAAAAAACCAATTTTAATCGCAGCACTTGCCATTATTGGCAGTCAAATTCTCTTCAGCCCAGCAGCTCAGAGTCATGATCATGATAACTGGAACAGAAATATGGTCCCATACGGATATGGTTACAACAATGCCTACTACAATAACGAATACAACAATCACGGTTCATTCGTTAGGCATAGACGTCATGAAAGACGTGAAGCGATCAGACACGAACGCCGCGCAATGAGACACTGGGACCACAATCTTAATCGCTGGTTTTAAAGCTATTGGGACCACAGAATAGTCGCTGAATAATCGCTAGTTCTAATCCGATCCATTATCGCTATCAAGATGGGCTTAGCAGCCCATCTTTTTAAGCTCTTTGTCCAATCTTTCGATTTTGGAGAGAATCGCTGATACAACATTCAATTGCAAAAGACCGCGACACTTGGCCAGTTGATCCATCATTTGCTGTTTGCGCTTAACGAGCTTGCTCGCTTTCACCCACGAACGCTCGGGGTCTGGCTGGCGCCAGGAACCATGTGATGGATAGAGAACGTTTTCTTGTCTGTTCTTGAACTCAAGTTTCGATTTGCGTGTTGTTTCAGGACGGAAACTCATTCTTGCCGCAACATTGTCCGTGGGCATCGAAAGCATTGTCCGCTCTTTCGGTGCGTCGGCACGCTCAATTGCGCCTTGCCTTATCCGTCGAGCTGGCCCTTCCTTAAGAGCATGTTCTCGATTCATCCGCATCGTGTCGGAAATTCCCAGCGCAGCGCCCATACCCAACATCATCAGAGGATTACAAAATGCCAGCGATGCAAGTGCCATCTGATCGCGCTTGCCGAAGCCTACAGCACTGTTGAAATCTGCGTCGGCCGCTTTGGTGCCATTAGGATGCTGATCCTTATGTATCTTCGCATCTGACTTTTGTAGTTGAGTTTGCAACGCCAGTGAATGCGCTTCATATACTAATGCTGAACTACAGGCGACTTTATCCGGACTACCGTCGCGAATACTCTTTTCAGAAAAAATGTCTAGGGGTCGCATCTGCTTTAGTGATTCCTTCAATTCATCAGGCTCATATAGATTAACTTTGCAGCGATAGAAGTCGATGGGGAAATCACCCCTCAGAACGCTAGCAGGATCTGAAGCCTAGTCCTGTGAGCGTTTCAGCGTGCGGTTTCCACCATGGTTAGTCCCGATTCTGGCAAAGCGCGTTCGAATCACATGTCATACACTTAAGGAAGCGATCGAGCATTGTGGAGGGCTTTATGCAGACACCTAACCCGAACCAGAAAGAGTGTCCATTCTGCAAGGAAACGATTCTGGCAGGCGCCATCATTTGCCGCCACTGCAAATTTGACACAACCGCTCAGTATGAGCCTTGCAAACAGTGCGGTGAATTGATCAAAAGCATCGCAACCCTTTGTAGGCATTGTTCATTCCGCAAACCGTCTGATGACCAGGGACTGGGCGTACCTCGCCCCCGCAAAGGACCAGAAGACGGATCAAGGTCAATAGCTTTACCTTTGCCTGGTCACGGCAAATCTCCATATGGCGAGGGCGTCCGCGGACAGGTGTTTGAAGTGATTGTCAGACAAGGAATGGCCGGTGCACCGTGGCGAGAAATCTGCGCAGGACCGTTGCACGTCAACAACATATCTCCAGACGAAGTCGAAGCGGAAATCAAACGTAGACAGGGTTTGCTGCACTAACGCGCTTCAACGATAAGGCACTCTTAAAAAGATATTCCTGATTACTTCAGAATTTATTCCAATCGCATCGCCTGCGCCACCGCATATAGTGCAAACTAAGCTCTGGAAACATTACGGCGCGACGGTCGTCTTTTGCTGTTGTGCTTACTAAATGGCGCCTGGCAACCGGTTGTCAAAGTTACATTAATGAAAAAATACCTGCATTTGCGTGACGCATTGCACCCGAATCATTCAAAAGGCTTGGTAGGCACCGCAAGAGAACGTAGAATTGAGCAATGACATCGACTGTTCCTATATCTGTGCCTAAAAAAGAGTTTCGCGTGAAATTTTTGGATTTCATCGTGCTCCAATTTGCTGTTGGCTGGGAATTGATTGGACAAGTCATCATCATGCTTTTCCAAACACTCAGATACATCTTCACTGGTCAAGTCGACCTTGAGGAGACTGTCCGACAGGCTTACATGATCGGAGTTAAATCCTTCATAGTAGTTGCCATAACGGCTCTGTTCACAGGGTTTGCAATGTCGCTGCAAATCGCCAGAGAGCTAGTCTTGTTTGGTGCAGACACGGCTATTGGTGGCGTTGTGTCACTGGCGTTAGTGCGCGAAATTGGACCAATTGTGTCTGGTGTAATTGTCGCTGGGCGCGTCGGCAGCTCGATTGCTGCTGAACTCACCACAATGATGATTACCGAGCAAATTGATGCCTTGAAAGTAATGCGCATCGACCCGGTTCAGTTTCTGGTCGTTCCTCGCTTCGTAGCAGCGTTTTGTATGATGCCTGTGTTGTCAATCTACGCCATGGCGGTTGGCTTGATTGCTGGAATTTGGATTGCTCAAGTCGCGGCAAACGTGCCACCAATCACGTTTCTTGATTCTGTAAAACAAACTATTCTTGATCGTGATTTTGTCGTTCACTTCACAAAATCATGGATCAACGCCACTATCGTTGTCATGTTTTCATGCGCGGTTGGCTTACACACACGTGGTGGCGCAGAAGACGTGGGCATCGCGACCACCCGCACAATTGTTTGGACTATGACCATGATCTTCGTTTTTAATTACGTCGTCACCTCCTTGACGTACGCGCCGAGGTAGTCATGGCACAGAACAACAATGAAACCGAGGGGTTCAGAGACGACCAACCGCAATCGAAAGAACGCGGCAAAGCGATGATCAGCGTGCGCGACTTATACAAATCGTTCGGCAATCAACAAGTGCTTAAGGGTATAAGTTTTGACGTCTACGCAGGCGAAACACTTGGCATCATCGGACCTTCTGGTTGCGGCAAATCCACAATTTTAAAACTGCTTTGCGGCTTGCTAATTCCTGATTCAGGAAGCGTGACCCTTGGCTCTGATCGCTACGGTCTCGTCTTCCAGGGCTCTGCTTTACTTAACTCACTTAGTGTAGCGGAGAACCTGCGTCTGCCATTGCGCTTAAGTAAAATGAGCAAAGAGGATGAAAACGCAAAAATAGCTCAGACCCTTAAGCTTGTCGGGCTGGAAGATTTTAGAAACGCCTTTCCCGGCAATCTTTCTGGTGGTCAACAGAAACGGACTAGCTTTGCCCGAGCCATTGTCAACGATCCGCAAATTATTTTGTACGACGAACCAACCACGGGACTAGACCCGGTAATGTCGACAGTAATCGAGGACTACATGATCACACTTGAAACGCAGTTGCATGCAGCATCAATTGTTGTCACGCACCAGTACTCAACCTGGACAAAGACGGCGCACCGAATAATACTGATGCATGCCGGCAAAATTGTCTGGGAAGGACGACCGGAAGAGGCCGTAATATCAGAGAATCCATTTATGAAACAGTTCGCCCATGCAACCAGAGAAGGTCCAATGCTGGCAGGAACAGTATGAATTCGGAACTTATAAACAATGCCGTCGACCTATTACTAAGCACTCACGAGACCGAAAGAGCAACACATGGACACCGCTAAACCCAGATTTGACCAATATGTTGGATTCTTCACCATCCTAGGACTGTTCCTGCTTCTTTACGGATGGACATGGCTTAAGGGCTTTTCGTTCTTTCATCCGCCGCAACGGTTCACGGTCACATTTCACGATATCTCCGGACTCAACACGAACGCACCTGTAAACATTAATGGTGTACGCGTCGGCGTTGTCGAACGTATTGTGCTCAAGAACGGCACTGTGTTCGTTGGCTTAAAAATAAACAGCGAGGATGCAACTGTATATAAAGGCTCAATTTTTACTATTCAAACTCTTGGATTAGTAGGCGCCAAGTATATGGAAATAATACTGCCAGAAGGAACCGATGCTGACAAAGTGGCACTGGCTTCGGACGCTCAAGAAGTGGGACAAGATCCGGTTCGCACTGAATTGATCTTGAACCGAATTGCCACTAACATCGGCAAAATCGATTTCGACTCTAAAATTGAACGTATTGCCGATGCCGCTGACAGCTTGAATCAGACATCGAAGAAATTCGGTGATGCCGCCGCTGATACCAAAGCTGCCGCGAAAAATGCAAAGGGATTCTTTGGTAGAGGCGAGGAGTCATTGGATTCATTCGACAATTTAGCAAACGATCTGCGCACCAACTCCAAAACTTCTTTCCGCCACATTGATGCTCTAGCTGATGATTGGCGGATGACGTCGCGCAAGGTCAATCGACTCTTGGACAATCCTGCCTTGTCGTCGGATCTGAAAGAGACTGCCAACAAAGCAAAAGAGACGTCCGTCAACATTCAAGCGGCCATTCACGAACTGACCAACGTAGTCGGCGATAAAGGCACTCGTGATGACGTTATCACGATGCTTAACAAACTGAATGCATCCACCGATAACATCAAAGTTGCGGTTGAACGAGTCGGCAAACTTTCTGATGACCAGGGCGTTCGCAGTGATGTGAAACAGATTCTCTCCGACGCCAAAGAGTCCATGAACAATCTGAATAAAGTTCTGAGCAATAAAGACTTGAAGGACAACTTGATGGGCACGTCTGAAAAGGTTCGCACCGCAGCTACTCACATCAACTTCGCGGCCTTGCAGATGAGCCAGGTTTTGGACAAGCGAGCTCCACTATTTCACATGATGGTTGGCAGACCTGGTCATATCGAGACGGTTAATCAGGGTCTTGAAGTTCAAAAAGAAAACGATTCAAAAGCAAAAACTCTGATCAAGGAAGCACCAGCTGATCCTACTAAACAAGCCCCTCCGCCTGCCGCAATTCCTGGTGGCGATGTAAATCCAGACAAGGAACAAACCAAATGAAGTACGAGCCAGTAATCGGTCTTGAAGTGCACGCGCAACTGAAGACCAATACCAAATTGTTTTGCGGATGCCCAGCCGACTTTGGTGGCGCCCCTAACGATCATGTCTGCGCAGTCTGCCTCGGGATGCCTGGGGTGCTACCAGTACTGAACAAACGTGCTCTGGAATTCGGGATCAAAGCGGGACTGGCACTGAATTGTGAAATCGCTGAAGACAGCCGCTTCGATCGCAAGAATTACTTCTATCCCGACTTGCCTAAGGGCTATCAGATCTCTCAACTAGATCGTCCCATTTGCCAGCACGGCCACTTGATCATAAACGGCAAGAAAATACGCATTAACCGTGCTCATTTGGAAGAGGATGCGGGCAAGTTGGTCCACGCTGGAGCCGCAGGTTTACATGGTTCCAGCCATAGCAATGCGGATTTCAATCGGTCCGGAGTACCACTGCTCGAAATAGTCTCGGAACCGGATATCAGAAGCCCTGAAGAAGCACGCGATTATCTCACCGAACTGAGAAACATCCTGCGCTATATCGGTGTTTGTGATGGCAATCTTGAAGAAGGAAGTTTCCGTTGCGATGCCAACGTCTCCATCCGCCCTGTCGGCGAGGAGAAGTTTGGCACTCGCGCCGAAATCAAGAACATGAACAGCTTCAGATCGGTCCAGAGAGCGATCCAATCAGAAATCGAGAGACAAACCAAATTGCTGGAAAGCGGGCAACGCGTAGTGCAAGAAACGCGGCTCTGGAACGAGGCTGACGGTACCACCCATACGATGCGCTCGAAAGAGGATTCGCACGATTATCGCTATTTTCCGGAACCGGATTTGGTACCACTTGCTATCGCAAGGAATTGGGTGGCTGAGATCAAAGCAACATTGCCTGAACTCCCTGAAGAGAGACGTCAACGGTATGTGACAAAGCATGGTTTGCTACAAGATCAAGCGGACATACTTGCTGAATCGCAAGTGATGGCAGACTTTTACGATCGAGTCTTGACGCTTGGCGCCGATGCCAGCAAAGCAGCCGTGTATCTCATTAATGACACGACTGGCTATTTGAAGGACACGAAGAAAGAGTTCGCAGATTTGGCAATCACTCCAGAGAATTTGCGCGATTTAATTGCTGCGGTGACGAATGGCACAATTACCTCCAACGTGGTTAAACAACTACTTCCTGAGCTCTTGGCCTCGTCCGGCGATGTAAACCAGATGATTAAAGACAAAGGTCTCGGTCAAATCAGTGACGAGTCCGGCTTGCGCACGATAGTGCAGGAAGTGCTGGATAGCTCGCCAACACAGCTGGAAGATTACAAAAAGAAACCCGACAAAGTGCGTCAATATTTTCTCGGGGCAGTGATGAAAGCCACCAAGGGCAAAGCCAATCCGCAGATGATCAACAAACTACTCGATGAGATGTTACCGACCGTGCCAATAGAATAGTTTTTTTGATCCGATCGAAATTTTCTGATCCGAATCCAGTTGTCACAGCACCCAAACCGTCTCTCCGTATGCGCCCAGCGTTTTATCGTGGGTAACCAGAATGGCAGGTTCAGCTTTGCTCTGGGCAACTAGCATGCGGTCGAAAGGATCCCTATGGATCTGCGGAAGTGAAGCAAGCTGTTCGCAATGATCAAAAGTGATGGGCAATTGCTCGAAATCGCCCTCAATGATCGATTTCCGGAGCTCTGACTGAGAAATGCTAATTCTGCCAAGACCCTCCTTGACCGCGATCTCCCAAAGAGAGACCGCACTAACAAGCACCTCGTTTTTCGTATTCTCGATCAATTCCTTGGCACGAGCCGGCAGTTTTCGATCATTCGTCATGCACCAAATCAAAACATGAGTATCCAGCAGAAGCTTCATTCTCCCTCAAACTCCTCAATCACAGACATCGGCAAAGGCGCATCGAAGTCTTCGCCAACCTGTATTTTTCCCTTCATCAGTCCGAGCCTGCGCTTCGTGTTTTTTTGAGAGAACTGAACCAGTCGAGCAACTGGCTTACCAGCTTTGCTGATTACGATTTCTTCGCCTTGGATAACGCGCTCGATTAAGCGGGATAGATTTGTCTTTGCCTCGTGAATATTCACTTTTTCCACAAACATTCCCTCCATGTACAAACAAAATATGACTTAGCTAGACTTAGTCCAATTATAGCGACAAAAGACATCTTTGCCTTAACTCGACAATAAATTCTCGCATCAAAACTGAGTCTGACACACTGTTATACTGTATGAAATAGTATAACACTTAGCAAAAAATGTGGATTGGATGGGCAGTGTGCAAGCACACCACCCATCCCCACATCAGTTGCTACTGAACAGTCGAAACCCGCAGCTCACCTGCCGGCAGGCAGATGGTGCGCGAATGCGAACCGGACGGTCCATGACGCTCGACCTGGCTGCGGAAGTCACCGGAGTAGACATTCTCGCCATCGAGCAGAATCGCTTCGATGACTGGAACGTACTGGTGATCGCCAGGCGAGACTTCGCGCAGGACGCAATCGCCGGCGTGCACCGAGGTCAGGCGGGACAGGGGCGTGCAGATGGTGCGCTTGTGAGAAGCACTCGGACCGAAGCCTTCCACCTGTCCGTCGAACTTGCCGACGTAGATGGTTTCTCCAGCGACGAGGGTGTGCATGTCGCGGAGAACCTCCGAGACGAGCACGTATTGATGATTTCCGGGGCGAACTTCGCGAACGACACATTGGGTATTCATAGTGATTGGGAGCTCCTTAGCTGAATGTTGTGGGCGTTAAAACACCCGAGTTGAGAAACTCGCTGCAGCCACTTGGCGACGCGCAGCTTCGAACAGCACGAACAGCGGATTGGACTGCCATGGAACGATTTCAGTCGATGTGCTGTTTTTGATCAAAGAAAAGAGACTGCTGAGGCTCGAGCTGCGCGCCGCGGTCCGAGTGGTTTCCTCGAACTCGCGACGAGCAACATCGTTCCCCACCACATCCGTGATGCGGAGGATGGTAAGCCCCTCGTACAGCGACAGCGCCGCACGAAGCCGCTTCCAGGAATCCGCCACATAGAGCGTGTAATTGAGGGCGTTTTCACCCTTAATCGACACACCCTGGCGGGCTGCTTCGGTGCCTACCCAGCGAACGAGCTGGTAAGCCAGTGACTCATTCTCGCCATCCGCCATCTCAAGGCACGTGAAGTGAAGCACCACACGTGTGCCGGGACGCGCCGACTGGAGCTCACGGAACAGGCCGATGATCTGGCTGTATCCATGGCTCTCGTCAGAGCTGCTGTTCCAATCGCTCGTGCGAATGAGACCAGCATTGAGTTCGGCAAGACGGTCAGAAAGAACCAGTCGCTCGCCCTCCCAATGACCCATGCGCCAGTGAACACCAGGAACCTTGGCTCCAATGTCGATACCGGAAAACGTAGCACCATTGGTTGAGAACGTGTCCATTGCAGCATTCAAGACCATGCGTCCATGATTGAGCAGAGAGGTCGTGTACCAGTCGAACAGGTCGCGGCCATACTGAGTGTTGATGTGCGTGCCGTGCGCGAAGAACGAGTCAACATCACGTGGCGGCTCGATGTTCTCGAACTCACCCCATGCCTGCCTGACCCCGTCACGGTTGCCGTACTTCTGCATCACATAGTCCACGAAGGACTTGCGAGCGAGCTCCGAGTAGCACTGCAAGGCACCGCGGGTCGGATAGTCGGTGTTCTTGTCGTGCGAGTTGTAACTCGGAAAGCGCAATTCACCGGCAGGGCCGAGGCTGATGTTGAGTTCAGCGATCTGACCGGCCTTACAAGAGAAGTGCGCCTGGAAGGCTGCGAAGAAAGCCTTGTAGTCGTCGAGCACATGGTCTGTAGCCCAGCACGAAACGTACTCTGAACTAGCATTCCCCTGCTCACTCACATACTTGAACGCGTTTGCGTCATGTGAGTCGGAGTTCAGAGCAAGCTTCGTCCAAACCCATTCGGGCAGTGAAACGTTTACAGTGTCGCCGATGTTACCGCCGCACTGATGCAGCGAGATGATGGGGACCCAGAGGAGTCCTGCCTGGATGATGTGGTCTGAGAGCTTGTCGTAGTACGACCAGTCGTACTGACGTTCAGACTTCTCAACGAGACCCCACCAAATGTCTGTGGAAACAGCCGATGCTCCGAGACGCTTTGCAGATGCTAGCTGTTCGTCGAATTGGCTCCATGCATGGCGCGAAATCTCACTGTTGGGACCCTCCGGGTCACCAACAACGAGAGGCGCCATGACGTTGATAGTTTTAGTCGTCATGATGTTCTCCTTGTCTGAGACCGGCGGTCCACAACGGCAGTGCATGAAGCGCATTGCTGGCGGACATATGATTTGAAGCTCGCTAAGCACCGTGATTGGTGTCAGATAGCGCACTTTGCCGGGAAATGTTGATATTTGGACTCAAGCCCACCATGTGTTGGTGCGAAGCTAAAGTCGGTGTTGTGTGTAAAGGTTTGGTTTGAGGTGAAAGGGTTTTTTTCTGAAAAAGAAGTTGAGTGATAATTCAACGTACATGTTCCGGTACCGCATGCACAAGCGCTTTGGGACGCGAAGTGCCCCAGACCGAATTGTTCACAATCGCGTAACCTAGCGCGGGTTGTCAGTAGGTCTCCAAGCGGTACCGTTGCACGAACCGAGCTAACTGTTACAAGGCGTTTTGCAGGTGTGTGCGGTAGAGTGGTTAGAATGTTGAAAAGCCCAAAAATCACCTTCTGGAATTTTTTGACCAGACAAGACTTTTTAGCCAGCAAGGAAGGCCGCAGCTCCAGTGTTAACCAGTAGCGAACATGCGCTATATGTCCCTGCTTTTTCTAACTTTGCTATCTTCGCGCAAATGGCATTCGCAGCTACTTTGAGTACAGTTCTTTCTGGCAACTGAGCAGGCACTGTTTCAGCTCGTCCACATTGGCAAATCTTTCGTTGAGCGAGGTGCATGTAGCATGGGCCACTATTGCATCCAGCTCATCTGTGACACGAGAGTTGAAGCGCCTCGGATGCGATTGTGTAATCGGCTCGGGGTCCCGACCGGTTAAAAGGAAAAACAGTGTTCCACCAAGTGAATAAATGTCGCTTTGCGGAGTCGGCTTGCCTCTGAATTGTTCGGCTGGAATGTAAGCATGTTTACCAACAACAGTGGCGGTGGCAGACGAATCAACCTGATATGCGACATTGAAATCCACAATCTTGATCAGTCCATCGTCTTCAAGCATCAGGTTATCAGGTGTGATATCCCGGTGCACTACAGACGGTGACTGTCCGTGCATATATTCAAGGATGTCACAAGTACGCAAAGCCCACTCTATGACAAGCTCTTCCGGCTGGGGACCCAATCGTTCAACCAGCGTTTTCAGCGACTCGCCACTGACGTATTCGAGCACCAAATAGCCGCGGAAGTCCTCCACGAAAGCATCTTTGAGTTTCACTATTTGCGGGTGGTCTAGTTTCTGCAAAATTCCGGCTTCGGCACGCAGTTTGTCGGCAGTACGCTCAGCAGTTAACTGCCCACGATGCACCGGTAACACGTACTCTTTCAATACTACTTGCGCATCGAGAATCAAATTCGCCGAGTCAATTTCTACGATATGGTCGATCTTGTTTTCGCCGAGGTGTGTTCCACCGGTGCGCACGTGTGCGAGATAGGCCGTGCCTTGCCCCCCACCTCCAACTGTGCCAACGATTTCGTACCGCCCCGAGTCGAGAAACATGTGATTTTCCAGAGACCCAGTTTTCTCACGCTCAGCAGGAACGGAAAAGTATTTTAGCCACAATTCGGTGTAGGAATTGTCCGACGCAAAATCCGAATCCACGTTCAAAATAGCGTTGGGAGCGTTTGTTTTAATCAGGCTAAAGAATGTGCCGATGTTGTGTTTTTTACTGATGTCTGACAATTTCAACTTAAACTCGTTGCCTTCGTGTGTGCGAACGAGGAAGGCCGGCTGATTGCCATTGAAAATATCCCAAATTGCAAATTGCTGAACTAGCTCGATGGCAGACCAGCGAATCGCGAGGGTCAAAGGTCCGGAATATTCAAGCATTAAATGACTGTCGGTCCAATCAATATCACGGGAGCGAGATTCTCGCGATATGTAGACGACTAGGCCCGTTAGCAAGCAGCATCCGATGAAAGCGAACGGCAACAGCGCTAGCACTTGATCCATGTTACCGACATTTTTCAAAGTGAGTCCAAATATGTTTGGCGGCACATACAGGTCAGAGCCATATTGCGGACTGAACAACTTAGAGATAATCGAGCCATAACCTCGAAGGCCATCCACTTCAGTCATAAAAATTACAAACGCGATCAAGGCAACGCAACTGAGAAATACAGCTTGTATCGACGCCACCGTATTTGGTGACAGCCGGCTAGCCTCAACGTTAAAAGGCTTGTTCCAGATCGACTGGCTCCAAATCGACTGGCTGGAGGACTTAGATGTCGCTTCCGATCCAATTGAATCGACCGTCGACAACGATTGATCTATGAAATCATCGACCGGAGCAATTTCCAATTTTGTGACCAGTTCAACTGACTGAGCCACTTCGCTCAACTTGGTTTCGTTCAGTTCTAACTTAGTCTCTTCGTACATACCTGTGTCAACCCTGTTGAACAGTGCACAGATACTGCCGCGCCTTCTCAGACACAGCAGCCATAGAGGCTAACCTCGCTTCCAACTCCATTGCCGTGCAGGCGCTAATCAGTTCGCTCAAGGCGGTCATTCCTGCAGTGCGCTCGGACGTTAAACTAGACTCGGACAACGCGTCAGGATCGCTACCAGTAGCCAGATAGTAAAGAGAGCAACCAAGCGCGTAGATGTCGCTTTGAGGCACAGCCTTGCCTCGGAATTGTTCGGGAGAAATGTAAGACTGCTTGCCGACCAAGGTACCCGTGGCGGTGGCAATAAATTCATTGGCAGCACCGAAATCTATTAACTTGATCGAACCAGTGCGATCGAGAACAAGGTTATCGGGAGTGACATCTCGGTGGATAATCGGTGGATTTTGAGCGTGAAGATATTGCAAAATGTCAGCAATTTCTAGAGCCCAACGCATAATCAATCGCTCTGGTTGCGGTCCATGTTCTTTGACGTAGGCGCGCAAATCCAGTCCGTTGATATGTTCAATGACCATATAGTCTCGACCGTTTTCCACAAAGTGATCGAGGACACGAGCAATATTCGAATGGGATAACGTCTGCAATATCTTTGCTTCACGCTTGAACATCTCGAGCGCTTTAGCTTTGCTAGTCGCATCGGCATTGAGTGGAACGACTGCTTCTTTGAGGATCACTGTTTCTCCCAAGTTGTCTTTGCACAAATAGACTGCCGAGAGTCCGCCAAACGAAACTTGTCCAATCACGGTTAGTCGTCCATCTTGCAGCTTTGTCTTGGCCTCGAGAGGCACAAAAGCCGTGCTGCCAAAACGACTGGCCAAATCACGCTCCCAAATTGCCGTAAAACTTTCATCATTTGGATTGGCTTGAATGCCCGGAATACCCATTTCGACAGCCTTTCGATCAAAAACGCAACGTGTCTCAGGAGAGTTGGATCTGACCGCGATCACCAGATCTTTCAAATCGGAAGTTTTGACGCCGGTCAAGCGAAACCTTGCCTGTCCTTTTTGCAATGAATTGCCAAAGCGAAGTACAAGTTCCTCATTTTTGAACTCGATTAGATCGAGATGAGCCCAGGGTCTTTTGCGCAAGAAACTCAAATCCAGTAAAAACCGGCGAGGCAGCTCCAAACCGTCTTGAGTCAGGGCAAATTTGTTGTCCAAACAGACAAGAACAGTAAAAGATCCCAGTGCCACAAGCCCTAAATAGAAGCACAGCAAGCAGAAGAGATCTTCGTAACCGAAAAATCCGCCCTGAATCAAAGCTTTTGCCAGCCAACTAGAAACATACAGCGCCCAAATTCCCCATACAGGAGCGAGTGCGATCGCCAGGAATAAAGCGTTTCGCGCCTGATCCTCTTTGTAGCGAATAACCAGCCGGGGTAGGTCGTTTGTGTCCATGAACATCCTCAGCAGCTATATTCCCAGACTAGCCCCTGCGTGTTCGCACTGGATGGGTTTGTTGCAAAAATTCCGTAAAACTATCGATTGTTCGCGCTAGCTCCTGCCATCAACTTCAATCAGGTATGTTTTGAAAGCGGCAAGCTGATTGCGAAAGTGCTACCCCTACCCACTTCGCTTTCGACGGCGATTGAACCATGGTGCAGTTCAATAAGCTCCCTGGCGATCGGTAGACCCAATCCGGTGCCAGCTATACCCGCTGTCGATTGAACCCGATGAAATCGATCAAAAATCAAACTTCTGTCCTCTTTTGGAATGCCTGGGCCTTGATCCGTTATTCGAATTACAGCATGCATCTCCGATATTTCAGTGCTGACAGAAACTGTTGAATTCTTGGCTGTGAATTTTACGGCATTCGATAAGATGTTAACAAAGACTTGCTCAAGCCAGAATGCATCACCTTCGACAGATGCAGAGCCAGACTGCTTATACCCCTCAACTAGGGCTACACCCTTTTCCTCTGCCAATAATTTGATGGCAGCTATGCACTTATCCAAAAGTGGTGCCAGCTCGACTGAGACAGTCTGTAGTTGAACATTACCGGTGCGCAGTTTTTCGAGCTGGAGGACACTGTCGATGAGCACAACCATGTGCTCACACGCATTCTGCGTCGTTAATAACAATCGTGTTCCCGGCTCATCCAATGTCCCAAAGAAGCCATGCTCGAGCATTTCCAAAAAGCTACGAACAGTTTGCAGAGGCGCCTTCAGATCATGTGAAATCATGGCAGTTACTTCCTGCCTCATTCTTTTCGCTGCCTCAATCAGCTCAGCGGCGTAATGAAAGTTCCTGTCTAGCTCAGCGATCTCATCACTTCCACTAACAGGTGAAAGTAACTGTTCCCCTTGTGCCAACCTCCTTGCATTCTCACCGAGCAAAGACAGTCGCCCAACAAGATGCTTGCTGTACATAGTCGCCCCTATGAAAGCAAACAAAACACTCAACCCGAGTGCACACTTAAGCAGGATTTCAATCCGGTCTCGAATGGTCTTGGTCTCGTCATCATCGGTGATACGCAGGCTCCTTTGTGCCAATCGGAGCAACGCTACTCGGAGAGTTTTTTCTAACTGATTTTGTATTATTGTTCTTGTCTCGTGAATGACAGATACGTCGTAATTTGGGTTTTGCATCTTTTGCTTAGCTCGTGCAAGCTGGTCACGGACCAACCCAATTCCACTTTCGCAATCCTCAATTGCGCTGAGCACCGATGGACGTTCAGCTGACTGCTTCACTTCTTGGAAGTTTCGCCCAATATCTGCGATCCATCCATCTAACCGATTGCCGGTCAGACAGGCATACATAGAGTAAGAATCTATGGCCACACCAATGGCTATGATGTCGCGCATGATCCGATTAGCACCATCATTGAATTTCTTGTGGTTATTAACGCGCTGTGCCTGTTGTTCTACCTGATCCTGAAGATTGATCAATACGGTAAATATTGACAACTCGAAACACAGTGGAATGCTGACCAGAAGTAGTCCTTTGTGCAGCAGCTTCAGCTTCATTGTGGCTACACGACCTCCACGTTTAGGGAAACGGGCAGCTGAATTACAAACGTGCTGCCTCTCCCCACTTCGCTTTCAACAGCAATCGAACCCTGATGCAGTTCGATCAGTTCTTTGGCGATCGGAAGACCCAATCCCGTACCAGCCACCGAAGCTGTCGACTGGACCCGATGAAAGCGTTCAAAGATCAGCTTTTTATCAGCTGCTGGAATGCCGGGACCTTGATCAGCAATTCGAATTTCGACTTTGTCCCTTTTTAGGTGAGCACTGACTGTAACTGACGAATTTTGAGGTGCGAACTTGATCGCGTTGGACAAAACATTGACCAAGACTTGTTCAAGCCAGAATGCGTCGCCATGCACATATTCAGGACTGGACTGATTGTAGTCAGCAACAAGAACAATGGCCTTCCCCTCAGCCATCAACTTGACGGAGTCCAAGCACTTGTCTAAAAACGGTTTGAGCTCAATTGGTGTCACCTGCAATCGGACGTTGCCCGTGCGCAGTTTTTCGAGTTGAAGAACATTGTCGATTAAACCGACCATGTGTTCAGTTGCGTTCTGAGTCGTTGAAAGAAATT
>PLZS01000173.1 GCA_003153555.1 Candidatus Melainabacteria bacterium
TGCTTCCGCTCCGCTAATCACGGAAGCAAATGCAAACGTTGCTGCCGGGATATAAGAAAGAAACTTTCTGCGATCAAACATAATCACTCCTTAGAACTAACTATTGTGGTGGTGTAAGGCTGCGAACATAATCGATCAGTGCACTCAACTGCTCATCACCCAAACGTTCTTTACTGTAAGCAGGCATTGCTGTACCAGCCACTCCGCGGCGGATGAGCTGGGCAATTTGAGCATCTTCTGGATATTTTTTGAGGAAGCTTGTTCCTTTTATAGGCTTGGAAGGGTTAATCAAATTCTCACCATTGGCATGGCATGTGAAGCACTGCATCTGCGTGAACTGCTTTTGACCCTCGGCTATTCTTTCCGGAGACGGCGGTTGTTTGGCAGTATTGATACCTTGTTTCAGCGCTGCTGTAGTGGCTGGCGGCAGAGGATTGCTTATACCGGGCGGCAAGCCGCCTGATGGTGCAGCTGCTGAAGGAGCGCCGTCATGCGTCGGCACTTCCCAGGGCATGCGATACCCGAGACGACGGAATATGTAGCCCTGGCGATTCAGTTGAGGCCAGGCAGTGTGGCAGTATGTGCAATCGACATTGTACTTTCGAGCAAAAGCTGGGACAGCACGAGCGCTTGGTCCCTTTTCCAGATCTTTTTCGCGCAAGACTGGACAAGTATGGTTACTACCGGAAAGCAGGGGCGGAAGAAACGCACACAAGAGAGCCATACCGATAGTGATACCAAGGAACTGTTTCGGGATCATAACTTCGCCTGATTTATTATGTGTTGAGTAAGAGATATAGCCACGAAGCTGTTTACCAGATCGGCCAGAAACCGAGTATAAATCTTTGCGACGGCTGTAATTCGTGTTGACCAATCAGCTGATAATCAAAGGTCAAACGCAACCGCCCCTTGTTAGGCATGTGTAGATCCAACGCCTCTCCAGCGGTGAACGTGTATGTAGTGTTGTCATGCGACACTCCATTGGTGCGAAACTGATCATAGCGAAGAATACTAGTCAAATATGATCTAACTGGTATGGCCACTAAATCGAAAGTGTAACCGTATCCATTGCTGGCACCATAATTAACGTTTGGATCATCCAGGTTGCGCCGCTGATGAAAAGTAGTCAGACCAAAACTAGGATTAAAGCGTACATATCCTTTCTTATCCTGGAACGACTTGTTTATCCAGCTTGTCCACCAAATGAAGGGCGATGATTGTCGGCCAACCAGGGCACCTGATGGCGCTGTATTTATATTGAAAGCTGGCGTCGTGCCCATCGTAAGGTTGCTCTGGATGCCGCTGATGCCGGTTTTGCCGATCAACTTCTCGCCGCTCACCCCGACCCCATAACCGCGCTGATAAGTAATGTTGGGATCCGAGCTCGTTTGCGCCCCTGGTTGCCAGTAACCAAAAACTTTGCCGGTAGTCCAGTTGTGTCCAGTTGCAGACAATGAAACCGTCTTTGAGACGGCTGTCGGATCGAAGCCGTTAATTGCAGTGTAAACGCCAGGTGATGTCTGGGTGATTGTTCTGTCTGCTCCGCCAAAGCCTGAGTTCTGCCAGTTGAAACCCTGACCGCCTAAGACTTGAATGAAGGTCTTGTCATTTCCGTAGTTTGCCAAACCCTGGAGTATTTCGAAGTGTGACATGGCACCTTGCGAGTTCACCAGAGGAAGCGCTTGCACCCACGTTGAGAGGTGCTTCGTAATCGGGCCGACCACGTATAAGGACATGTTGGTATAGCCGTAGGCAGGGACCGTTGGCACACCAGGGTTTTTGTCCCACTCGATGGTCGGATTGAAGCCCACACTAAAGTAGTCTTGTTGCAACTTGATCGGACGCAAGTCATATCTGCCTTCCGTAAGGTCCTTTTTCAAGCGTGGATCTAGCTGGAAAGTTTCTACGATATTTGTCTTCAAAACGTTTCCAAACGTCCTCGGCTTCCTTCCGGAGACTGCCTGATTCTGGCTAACGCCAGTTGTGGCAGTTGACATGTCCGCAGGAGGGTCTGTGGTAGAGGTGGCAGCGATGGTGGCAACTGTCGGGTCAAACATGGTGGCAGTTGTGGTAGCAGCTTCAGTAGAAGCTGCTGCGGAAGTTGTGGTGGCAATCGCAGTCGGAGTTGTGGTGGCAACAGCAGTCGGAGTTGTGGTGGCAACAGCAGTCGGAGTTGTGGTGGCAACAGCAGTAGCAGCCGTAGTGGAAGTTGTGCCATCAGCAGTCATCCCAGAGCTACTCTGCGCGGCTTCAACTCCCTTCTTGCTGTTAACTCCGTCGGCAGATGTATGACTTACAAGGGAATTAGTTGGGACATCGAGCTGTCGTTCGAGTGCGAACGCGCTACAACAGCAGGTCAGGAAAGATAGCGAGAGAACCGTAACTACTGAGCTAAGAGTGCGCAAACAAAAAACATCAAAATGCCTCTGCTGGCTGAGAATTATTTTAGTCGTCGAGATCACCGGTTCAGTTACCTTAAAAAGAGCATAGAAGATAATGGTGCTGACATCGAACTTGATTCAGCAGAGAGTTGTTTACACGAGTTACCAGCTCATTTAAGAGTTTTGCAATACTTGTACAAAGCGTCCAAAGTCGCTGCATCGTTAGCAATCTTTGGAGCAGGAGGCATGGCGCCTGTGGGCTTGACGAGATAATCTTTGAACTTGACTAGGGAAGCGAGCTTAGCAGAACCTTTTACTGGCTTTTTGGGGTCTATCAGGTTGCCACCACCAGTATGGCAACTGGCGCAATTTTCTTTGAAGATCTGCTCTCCATTTAGCGCGGCAGCTTTTGGCGCGGCAGCTTTTGGCGCGTCAGCTTTTGGCGCGGCTCCAGCTTCCGGGCTGAGAACCTGTGCCCATAAGGTGACACCAATCAACAATGCCACAAGTGGTAACGATCTGACGCTACGAAGGTTGTTAAAGTCGTTCATCATGCAGGCTCCATATGGATATACAAGAGATACTGATATCCAAAATATCGTGACTCCGAGATTTAAGAATATCTGCTTGATTAGTGTAAAAACAATCATCCGATCGAATGATAGCATCTCTCTAATGACCATCATCCCAAGGATAATGGTCATTCAGCCACATGACGGTTGTTCGCACACGCACAAATCCTCAGAATGGAACAAACAGGACAAAGCGCATGGTAAGCAAAACAACGCCCAACAAGAAGCCAATCTCGATTTTACGAGACTCGCTGTCGAAGCGCGAACTTCAGGTCTTAAAGTTAATGGCGGAAGGCTGTTCCGATCAAACGATCGCTGAAAAGCTGGTTATGGCCCTGCCGACCGCGAAAAGCCATGTTCGCAATATCCTCAGCAAAATGGTGGTTGACAACCGAACTCAAGCAGCAGTTCAGGCCGTCAGACTTGGTCTTATATAAATGCACCAGCAATCTCTGCATCAGTGGGCGGGGAAAGTTTAACTGTAATTTCTTGGGACGCCCAGAAAGGCACTATATATGGTGCCTCGCCATTCTATTCTCGCTATTCTATTGTAGACAACTGTACGATCATGAATTGGCTGTAGCATGCATTCATGCTGTCTTATCGATTGGTTCGGTCAGTTTCAGCCCTATAATCAAAAAAAGAGCCGCCAGCAGTGCGAAGGCCGCTCCGAGCAAAAATGGAGCCGAAGGAGAGACTTTGTCCCAAAGTATTCCGGCCACTAATGAAGCTGGCAAGAGCGTAATTCCTGTAGCTAAATTAACGAAACCAAATGCTGTTCCTCGTTGGTCCTCTGGTACTTTGTCTGCCACCATTGCCAACAAAACCCCCTGGCTCATACCAAGGTACAAACCATAGACAGCGAAGAGTAGCCAAGTTTGCCAAGCGGCGTTGGCCAAAGCGAAGCCTGCGTATACCAGAGCATAGAGAGCAAAACCACCTGTCAACAAACCGAATCTGCCGATCCGATCAGATAGTGCTCCCAATGGGTAAGCGCTCAGAGTGTATGTAATATTCATGACCACCACACTCAGCGGTATGAAATCATCGGTAATCCCTAGTTGCTTTGTTCTCAGTAAAAGAAACGCGTCACTTGAGTTTCCCAAATTGAAAATTAGTGCTGCCGCTACTAGAATCCAGTATTGCTTGCCAAGCCTGCGCAAAGCTTGCCACTCAAGCGGGTTACGAACCGCAACCTTCTTGGTGCCTTTGCGTTCCTCCACACCAACTACCAGTAGCAGCA
>PLZS01000028.1 GCA_003153555.1 Candidatus Melainabacteria bacterium
TCTACAAGGATGAAGTTCCAAAAACTGCAGGCAATTTTCTTGATCTTGTAAAACGCGGATTTTATAACGGATTGACTTTCCATCGTTACGAGCCAGGGTTCTGCATTCAAGGCGGATGCCCAAAAGGCACTGGCACAGGTGGATTTGTAGATCCTGAAACGAAAAAGGAAAGAAGAATTCCGCTCGAAGTAAGCAAAGAACTCAAGCACAGTGAAGCAGGCGTCATTGCCATGGCTCGTTCAAGCGATCCTAACTCAGCAAGTTCTCAGTTCTATTTCACTCTAGATCCAGCCAACTTTTTGGACATGCAATATGCGGTGTTCGGTAAAGTGACTGAAGGATTGGACGTAGTGAAAAGTCTCCGAGTCGGCGATGTTATGAAAAACGTGCAAGTCCTCGAGCAAGTAGCGAAATAGCGCTCGTATTCATTCAAACTCAAGTACTTAAGGGACTGTCGAAAGACGGTCCCTTTTCTCCGAATGGTGCTTGTCTAGATCTTGATATAACGCCCAGAAGTCCAAGCACTTCCACCCGCACCAACTGCGACACCAAGGATGAGCAGCGCGAGAAACGTTTGCGCCATTCCATACTCTAGATTTTGCGGAAGCAGCGGGGCAAAGCTGACCAATTGGTCGCGCACATACGGGTCGATATACCAATGCATGCCCCAGAGCACAGCGATGGCCAGGGCTGCTGAACCGGCACCGTAGAGAGCGCCTTGCAAGATAAGGGGGCCTTTGATGTAGAAGTGACTAACCCCCATCAGACTGAGGATTTCGATTTCTCGATGACGAGACTGAATGACAAGGTGGATAGTGTTTCCAATAACGGTCAACGTCGCGGTCGTTAAAGCGGCAGTGACAACCACGCCGGCCAGTTCAATAAAGTGGCGAAACTCATTGATCTTTCTGGCTACCTTAAGTGGATAGCGAATATTTTCGATGCCGCTGAGCAGATTCAATTTGGGCGCCACTTTCTCGACATTCTCAGCGCTGCTCAAGCGAATATGCAATGTGTTCGGCAAAGGATTTGATAGTGCGGCCACCTTGAAAGTTTGCTGCATCTCTTCCCACGAAACTTCCTTGGGCACAATTTCTACAAGTTGCACTTCCGGAAACTGACTCACTTCTTTGGCGACTTTCTTAGGGTCAGCGCCGTCCTTGATGTAAGCGGAAATTTCTAATTGCGATCCCCAGGCGGTGACAACATTTTTCAAAGTCATCGTAAATTGTAAGATGCCACCAAATATGGTTAAGGCAATGGCCAGAATACTGACGACGAGCCAGTTTGACCAGCCGCTCTGGCGAATGCCAATTATCGTTTCAATTCCCACTCTCAAAAGTATGCGTAATTGCCGCATGGATTATCCTTTGCTCTCGACTTCGTAAACGCCGTCGTCGTAAACACCACTGTCTACGTCCGATACAATTTCACCGCCCCGTAAGCTAATAACGCGCTTGCGCATTGCGTTTACGATTGGTTGATCGTGCGTTGAGATCAACACAGTGGTGCCTCTTTGACTAATTCTTTCTAGGAGTTGAACAATTTCCAGAGATGTGGCCGGGTCAAGGTTGCCCGTCGGTTCGTCTGCCAGCAGCACCGGTGGTCCGTTCACGATCGCTCTTGCGATACCAACTCGTTGTTGCTCGCCGCCAGATAATTCATCTGGATAAGCGTCGCCTTTGTTGTCGAGATTGACCACGCACAACGCGCTGTTGACGCGCTTGGCTACTTGCTTTTCGTCCAAACCCAGGGCTCGTAAAATGTATGCCACATTGTCGAAAACTGTTTGTCTGGGCAGCAGTCTGTAATCTTGAAAGATGATCCCCAGTCTGCGTCGCAACAGCGGAACTTGTCCCAATTGAATTTTGGTGAGATTGACACCACCAATTAGTACACTGCCTCTGGTAGGCGTCTCTTCTCGATACAGCAAGCGCATCAACGTGGATTTACCGGCGCCGGATGGACCGACCAAGAAGGCGAATTCTCCAAGTGCAATGTGCAAGTTTATGTTGGTCAGAGCTGGTCTGCCAGCGTACTCTTTGCAAACATTCTGTAATCGGATCACTGCGGTTACCTTCCAAAATCGCCTCACACAGGCGATCGCAATCTGTTAAAACGCCCGCAATCGGGTGGTCCAAATCCTAACATAGTAGTCAGCAGGAAACCTTGAAAGCTTCCAACCTTGCATTTTGTTAAATGTCGCGAGCATTAGCCAAAGTCGTGAAATAGCAGTCAGGGCAAAGGGATTGAGGTCCGTGAAGAGATTGTGTTGGCATCTGACATTTTGGACATAGAGGAAAACCTTGTTTGCGGCGCCATTGGCGGAGTTTGAGCTCTTGTTCGAACATGCAAAAGATGCGCTGGTTTAGTTCTGGCGTGTTTAAATTATCCGCAGAAGAGGTGGGAACCTTGATGCATAGGCTTTCCCCAGTTACGTCTGACTCCTTGAATTTATTTAAAATCTCGACACTGCTCGCATTATCTAAAGGTAATTCAGCTTTTAGTGCGGCAAGCTCTTGCAGATCAGATTCGCTGAGGTTGACATCGGCAAGTTCCTCAGGTGTCGGCTCTGCTTGGCGTGGCTGCTTGTGGAGCGGAAACCTCTCTCCTTCGCTAAGAGCTGGAGTACCACCATAAAAATGTTTCAAATCAAACCGCATTCCGTTGATCGTCAACCCCATGCTGTGAGCAGCGATGCGAATTTTTTTGATGATCTCTGGTTTGAGCAGGCTAAGTTCTTGGGCTATTGATGCGTCTTTTACTGCAATTACTAAATTGCCTTCATGATCAATGAAAAGAGGACGCGATTTTTCTGAGAATAAAGGACCAATCATGATCGGCCACAAATTCAGCAAGGCATGCTCTTTTAAGCGCCGATCGAGCCCCATTGTGCTGACTAGTTTGCTCAACACACTGTCGATTGAAGACAATGAACGTCTTCCGCGCTTCAGTCTGGTGCCGGCTGTCTTAGCCGATTCTTGCTCAATTTTCGAGTGATCATCTTTAGAACTTTCAGCAGAACGCCGGCGCTTAGCTTCAGATTCTTGAGCTTTGTGAAGATCGTCGTTATTCATTCTTGCAACGTTGGCAGAACCGGCTCTGTGTCATAAACTTAACAGCTTTAGGCTGGCCGAATGCAAGAAAATTTCCTCATTTTAGAGACTAGGTGCGTTATAATCAGCCTGCTTAGCGGGTTTTCAGAAAACCGCGACTTCAATCGGGCAGCTTGCTGCAGCAGCCGAGCAGCTTCGCTGCATAGGCTTCCGAGGATAGGCTAACTAAGATACTTATGAGGACAATTCTGTGCCCGCCGCAGAGACTATTGAAGAACTCCGTAAGCGCTTCAAGCCGGAGAATGCTCGCAATCTATCCGCCACATATCTGATCACTATCAGAGGGCAAGGCGGAGGTTCCTGGCTGACCATAATTTCAGACGGAGCCCTTGAGATGATCGAACAAGACACTCTTGAAGCTCTTGCTCAAGCTGATTGCTTGATTTCTGTAGATGCTGAAGATTTGGAATTGATTATGGCAGGACGTCTGTCAGCTATGACTGCTGCACTATCAGGGGTACTTTCAATAGAAGGTGAACTGGGATTAGCAATGCAGCTCGTGCCGATATTTTTTGAAGGCCAAGCGCCGTTTATTTAGATGGCTTGCGCTCCATCAGGTAGTGCTCGATGAACTTCGCTTAACTAAATAGCTAACTCGATCGACCTTGTTGCATATTCCATCCTCGGATATGATCAAATCAGCAGGGTCGGTATTTGGCTTCTACAAATGCAGGACGAGCTTGGTCGAACGCTGCTAACGCAGCGTTTGTACCATGATTATGCCGAGCAGCTTGGCTGCAGGAGCCGAGCAGCTTGCTGCATAGGCCCTCCTCGGATAGGCTATCCTCGGATTAGCCACCCGGCAATCGATTCTAATAGCAAGGCTCAGTCGCAAGACTGGGCTTTTGTTTACTAAGAGCGCGGATTTTTAATCCGCCCATCATTACCAGTGACAAGCAGTAACTCTATATGCGTTAGCACTGCATTTGGTGCAACGGCAGTCGAGAATGCCTAACGCTTTCAGGTTTACAAACTTTTGCACTGTTCAAATGCGGTTCGAAAAATCTCCACTGGAGGTGATTCACCGGTCCAAAACTGAAATGCTTTATGTGCCTGGCGGATCAGCATTTCAGCTCCATCCACTGCTTGTAAGCCTTTGCTCTTGGCCAGAGCGACTAGGGGCGTGTCGTTATTTGTTCTGGAGTAGACCATGTCGAAAAACAACACTTCGTCGCCGATTTTAGTTAAAAATGAGTCCATCCAATCTGCCACCGGCACTGCATTTTGACCCATCGGCGTACTGTTGACGATGACGCTCAGGTGAGTAGCTGGTAAAGCATTCCATTGTGCTGGTATCAATTTTGTCTGTTCGGGCAAAACCGAACTCATGCTATGAGCAAGAGCATTAGCTCGTGATGAGTCTCTTGAAAGAAGCAAGATTGTTTTGAAGCCGAAGTCCGACAGTGCCAATAACGCGGCCTTCGCTGCTCCGCCGGTGCCAACGACACAAGCAGCATCGCTTTCTGTATATGTGATTAGCTCCTCAAGCGCTTCTTTGAAGCCTTCAATATCCGTGTTGTGAGCAAGCAGAGATCCATCTTTTAAAAACTTCACCGTATTTGATGCTTGCGCTTGCCCTGCCTCTTTCGTATGTGCGCTAGCCATGCGGAAGATAGCATCCTTGTGAGGGATGGTTACGTTGAATCCCAAGTAACTCTTCTGCCTAAGTTGTTCAACTTCGCGTTCTAGATCTGCCGGTTCAACATCTAGCAGGTCATAGGAGCCTTCCAAATGGCAGTATGTCAAAGCTGCGTTGTGCATTGCTGGCGACAAAGAGTGCGAGACCGGATGTCCAATTAGTGCCAGAAGATATTTCAATTTGAACTTTTCTTAGTAACTGCTGGCCTGAATCGTTGCCACGCGCATTCTTTTGATCCCTGCGGCTGCTGCAGCCTGCATCACGGCCACCACTTCTTTCTCTTTAGAGTCCCCGTCTGCATTGACCGTGCAGGGCACATCTTTGTTGCCGAGTTTGACCATAATCTCTTTGATTTTTTCACCGATCACAGCCGGGTCTGTGCTGCTGACAAAGTTGCCGTTGATGGCAATTTGCCCCTGCTTATCGATGTCTATAAAAATTCCTTTACTCTCATCAACTTTCTTAGCATTCTTCGTTTCAGGCGGTTTGATCTTCAAGTCAGACTTATCAATAAGTGGTGCGATCAAGATCATAATAACGAGCAGCACAAGGAACACGTCGGTCAATGGTGTGACATTGATTTCGGTGAACTCTTCACCGGCTTGTCCCATAGACATGGTTGATCACCTCCTCGACGTAGGTCGATTCTTAGCGAGCGTGAGTAGGTGATTCTGTGCCAACGAAACTCAAGAAGAGCAGCTTTAGGAGCAAGAAATCGTCGTTGAAGCCTTTAACGGTATTGGTGTAGAAGTTGTTGAAAATAACAGCAAGGATGGAAACAACAAGACCGTAACCTGTGGCGATCAGTGCTTTTGCCACCCCGGTTACGACAACCGGCGTGCCACCACCTGCGACACCTAATTGGTCCAGTGTGAAAATAACCCCGACCACTGTTCCGAACAATCCGATGAACGGGCAGGTGGCGCCAATCGTTCCGAGGATAACCAGATTTCTTTCCAGCTTTCTGGTGACCAGACCGACAGTGATATCAAATGCTTTCGAGAAGTCTTCCTTTTGTTCAGCCATCAAGCGCACACCTTCTTCGGCAACCTCGCCGACGACACCACCCAAACGGCTGCATGTCTGTTGTGCTTTCTGCAACTGTTGGCTTTCCAACTCACGTTGCAACTGGTGAATAAAGGTTGTCACATCCCGACGATTTTTTTGGTAATACAGGTAGCGCTCGATCATTACTGCAGCTGTAGCCACTGAGCACAGAGTAATTGGAATGGAAGCGAACCAGTCAGTCATCATGAACTGAATAAAGTAAGTGAAAAATTTGCTTTCCATTTTTTCTCCTGAGTGCAGCAATCGAAATGAGTCTATCAGAACGAACGGAACGTGCCATGGCCGCCGCCGCTGAATACGTTGTAATCAAACGTGAATTGAATGTCGACGTCATCGCTGGCGCCAGCTGGTAGTGGTCTAAACGGTGCCGCGTTTTCAACAGCTTTGAGAGCTGCCTGGTCGGCAATTGCTACGCCGGATGAGTGATCGAGCCTTAGGTTCGAAAGCTCTCCACCCCGGTGAACTTTAAATATGACGACCACCCTCTTGGATTCATTTCCTTTCGGTGGGAACCAGGCGCGTTTGATTCTTCTTTGCAGGTCGGCCATGTATGGTCCGAAGTCCACATCGGCTTGGGCTGCCACAGATGGCCTGCCATTGGGGTTGCTATTGGCGTCTGGATTTCCCTTAACGCCTTCACCCCCGCCGCCACCAGATGGACGTGGCACACTTGGAGCGACTGCGATTGGACCGCCGCCTGCAGATCCACCGCCACCGCCGCTGCGACCAACCCGGCTAGGAGCTGGTGCAGATGTCGGTCCTGAACCGCCACCCCTGGTGGGAGCACCGCCGCCTGCAATAGGCGATGGTGAAGGCGGTCCTCCGCCGGCTGGGCCTGAGCCCGTTGTCATTGGCGCTGGTGCTGGAGATGATGAACCGTGTCCGGCTCCGGCGCCGATTCTAGGTGTTGGTGAAATGGATGGTCCACCATGCGACATAGATAGAGGCGACGGCGCAGGCGATGGATTTGCTGAAGGTGACGCGGACGGATGAGCAAATGGCGTTGGCGTAGGCATCGCCATCGGTTTAGGCGTCGGACTTGGGGTTGGAGTTGGTGACGGACTTGGGCTTGGATGAGGCGATGGTGATGGACTTGGATGCGGTGAAGGCGTCGGAGTTGGATGAGGCGACGGCGAAGGCGTCGGATGCGGTGACGGCGTCGGAGTTGGATGAGGAGATGGCGCTGGAGTTGGTTTCGGCGTCGGCGTTGCCTTTTCCGGAGTTGGTTTTGCCGCTGGAGCCGCTTTACTAGGCGCCTTCGGTGCCGGAGATGGTGCTGTCACCGGTTTAGTTACGTCATGTTTGCCCGCATTCTCAGAAGCTTTCTGCGCATGCCTGTGAGAAACGATCTTCTTGACAGTGGGAGGTTGGTTTTGAATGAATTCGATGTCAGTGATTTGCTGCTTGGGCGGAGGTGGCACCAAGAAGAAAAAAGCCAGAACGAAGAAGCAGAACATAAATGAGACATGCAGTAAATAGCTGCCACTTGTTGCTTCGGACATGGCCATGACGTATTCCGGATATATCCGTCTGCGCTGTAAAAGCGCTGCATGGTCGTAGGCGTCGCGGATGGCAAAAGCGACAAACGAAAGAAATAGGCCAAGAACCACTAAAGAAGCGGGACTTCCCATGTGAATTTGAGAAATCGACGTGACAAGTTCCCGATTGGGCTTCATGTGATTGGCGATACCGAATTCGACAAGCGATCTCAAAATCGGTTCAGTAAAGAGCAGAATCAGGAAAACTATAAAATTGATTGCCGCCACGCCGAGGAACAACATTCCTTTTCGTTGCTCGCCGTTGTAAAGCTGACCGAATCCAGGAATGATCGACAACATGGCTGCCATGTTCGGATCTTTGGACGGTTGCTGAAAACCAGGTGGTTTTGCTGATGTGCTAGTCATTTCTGAGATGATTTCCCGCTGTTGTGATTATGGAAAACAAAGGCCAATCGCTGCGTCTCGCGAAGCGCGTTCTCCCACCATCTGCCCAAACTAACCAAATTTGGCATCTCAGCTCAGTTCTAGTAAATCCATTGTCGAAAACAAGGTGAATTCTTGTCTTCGCTTCTTAACATCTGGTTAAGTATATCATAGATGGATCGTCTAGCTCGGTCTGGGACTGTCATTGATGCGTTTTTGCTCAAGCTCGCCAAAGATGAAATCTGTGGCGACGGAGATTTAGATTTTCTGCCTCACCCCTAACTATGTCGTCAAAAGTGGATTTGCAGAACCAGCTTTCACAGGATCAATTTACCGCTTTTGAGTCATCTAAGCTTCAGGGTTTTCACTGATACTTAGAATAAAAG
>PLZS01000202.1 GCA_003153555.1 Candidatus Melainabacteria bacterium
GGATCTCTTGGCGATTTTGCGTTTATCACTTTTCCGTACAAGCAAGCGACTATGTCAGCTACAGAGAGCGCTGAGCCGATATGTCCGACACCGGCTCGCTTCGATTGTTCGATGATCGTTTTGCGCAATTTCAGTCCAGTCAGATTTGGAATGACAGGAGCTGTGTATTTCGAACTTTTGGTGGGGGAGTTATTGATCTGCAAATTATTTATCACGTGGGTCGTTTCCGATTGAACGGCTGACAAAGATGGGCTCTGCCCAATTGGACCAGACAAGTCTACCCCACAGCTCTCTTGCAAAAGAACCACATTGGATAGGTTTAGTTTTGAAGACCATTAAAAGTTCTCAAGCACAATTGCCGATCATGATATTCGGATCATATGGAGTCGCCGGAATGTTCGAAGAATCAGAATAGAGCGTCAATCAGGACAGTTGTATCAACATTCGATTTTTGCTAATTTTGATTAATGTCGTCTTTCTCCAACACTAGATGTAAACCGGTGCGAGCGAAATGACGAACTTTCATTGCTGTTTGGATAAGATGAGCAATAGCTCAGGGTTGGGAGGTTGCGCGTCACCTACTAAGGTCAGTATCATTCTTGGGATCTACCCAGATGCCCCGGGAGCTCATGCGCACCGCACAATCAACCGACCTTCTCGAACGACAAGAACAGATCGCACCGAACACGACGGTCGAGCCTGATGGTCAGTCGCCTGTAGATTTGAATTTTGAAGCGTTCGATCTTCGTAAAGAGTCAGCGTTCGGCTATACATGCCGCTCTCTAGCAGAACTGAAAAACATCAAGTTTGCGTTGGCCAGTTTTGTGATCAATAACTTGCGTCGCAGATACCGACGGTCTGTGTTGGGATTCGCCTGGAGTCTACTCAATCCGCTTCTGACGATGGCTGTAATGACGGCCGTATTTTCGTTGTTGTGGCATTCCAATCCGAAGAGTTTTGGTGTGTATGTTTTTACAGGGCTGCTGCCCTGGACTTATATAACTGATTCGATCATGACTGGGAGCCAATCGCTCGTTCAGTCGGAAGCATTCCTGAAAAAGGTCTATATTCCGAAGTCCTTCTTTCCTCTTGTGGCAGTTTCCACCGAGACTGCGAACTTTGTCTTTAGTCTGGCAAGTTTGATGGTGCTGGCCTGCATCGTTGGCGTCAAGATGCAGTGGACTGTTGTTCTCGTACCTGCTGCGGTGGCATTGTTGTTCTTGTTCAATTTTTCAGTCTCTCTGATTCTTGCCATTGCCACGGTTTACTTTCGTGATTTGACTCACATCATCAAGGTCGTCTTGAGCACGGTCTTTTATCTTGTGCCGATCATCTACAGCTTGGAAATGGTGCCTGAGAAATATAGAGTTCTGTTTCTGCTCAATCCGATTTTTTACTTCATCGATTTATTTAGGGCTTTGATATATGTGGGCACCGTGCCCGACGTAGTCCGTTGGGCGATCCCTTGTTTGATTACAGCGGTCACTCTGACTGCTGCTTTTTATACCCTGATGAAAACTGACAAAGACCTGATCTATCGTTTATAAAATGACTCAGAACATCCATATTCAGAATGCCTCTCTCAAGTTCCGAATCTATCGAAACCGGGCGCCGGCACTGAAAGAAGCCGTAATCGGCATGCTTACAGGCAAGCGCGATAAAGACGCCGTCACCGAATTTGATGCTCTTAAGAAGATCAATTTGACGATTCGGGCAGGCGATCGTTTGGGCGTGATCGGGCTGAATGGTGCGGGCAAATCCACGATGCTCAAAATGATCGTCGGCATATATCCGCCGCATCAAGGCCGAGTCGTTGTTCAAGGCAAAATTACGCCTTTAATCGAGCTTGGTACCGGATTTGATTTTGAGCTTAGCGGCAGGGAAAATATCTATCTGAACGGCGCGTTGCTTGGACGTTCTTATCAACAAATGCGCCAATTGGAAAGCAAGATCATTGAATTCTCGGAGTTGGCAGAATTCATCGACATGCCAATCAAGTACTACTCTTCAGGCATGCATGGCCGGTTAGCTTTTTCGATTGGCACTATAGTGGAGCCGGAAATTCTATTAGTGGACGAAATCTTTGCCACCGGTGACGCCCATTTCGTTGAGAAAGCAAGTGATCGTATGCGTCATCTGTTCAATACCTCGGGCATTACCTTGCTGGTCTCACACAATCTGAATCAAATCGTGGATTTATGCAACCGCGTCATTGTGCTGCACAAGGGCGAGATCGTCGGTGATGGACCACCGGATGTGATGGTCAATTACTACGTCAATGACGTAGCGCAGCTCCTTAAGCCCGCTGCTGCGTTGCCACCACCGGTAGAACCTCAACTGATCCTGAAATAACTGCAATGCCGCTTAAAACATTCCCGAAAATAGTAGCCATTGTTCCCTCGATGATTGCCTCGTGCCAAATTGGCGTATTGAAGCCGTTATTATCGCTAGCGGCCAAAGGTAGAATTCGATTTGACTATTGCCTGGAAGGCAAAGCATCTCTGAATGCTATTAACTCAGCCGATCTCGTGGTCTTCTGTCGCAATACAGAACCAGCTTATTCGCATCTCTTGAATCAGGCGGTGGCAACGCATAAGCCGATCATTTTCGATCTTGACGACAATTTTTGGGACGTTCCATTTGAGTCCGATCCAGAACTGGCTCGCTATCATCGACTTCCGCTTCGTATTCAACAATTGGAAAAATACATCACTCACTCAAGTTTAATCAGAGTGTATAGCCCGGTTATGAAAGAGATCGTCGCCAAGCTAAATCCTAAAGTGCGGCTGCTGAAAGCTGGCTTCGATTTTGGCATGCTGCGTAAACCCTCATTCAAAGGTTCTTCGGATAAACTGCAAATTGTGTATGCCACCAGCAGAATCGTGGACAATCAATATTTACTTTTTTCTGAATCTCTTAAAAAGGTTTTGGACACTTATTCGGACAAAGTTGAATTGACGATCTGGGGCTGCCAATCAAGCGAATTGGTCGGCTACAGAGGTGTGCGATTCATGCCGCTTATTCCCGACTATGAGAAATTTTTGCGGTCGTTTTCATCTTTTGGATTCGACATCGGCTTAGCACCATTGGAAGATACGCCTTTCCACAGATCGAAAACTAATACGAAATTTCGGGATTACGGTGCCTGTAATATCGCGGGTGTTTATTCTGATACACCCGTTTATTCTAGTTGTGTCGAAAATAATCGAACCGGGATTCTGGTCAACAACGACACTGAATCATGGTTTGCGGGAATTTCTAAGTTGATCGATGATGCACCGTTGCGACGTTCGATCCAGAAGAACGCCTACGATCGCGTTAAGGAAGAATACAGTCAAGAAGTCGTTGAAGATGAATGGCTGGCAGAAATTGAAGAATTGCTTTCGAGTAGTACAGTTTATTCGCTAACGGCGACCTCGCCATTGCGAACTTCCGAGATACTTATTCGCGCTGACTTTGATGGACTCAAGGGCGTGCGCTTTCCCGCTTCGTCGCCGGGCGATAAGGAGCCGGTGGGTAAGGTGTTTTTGGAAGTGAGAACGTCCACTGGTAATTTGCTGCGTGAAGCTTCGACAACGACGCAAATGAAAGAGGATCTAGAAGACAAAATCGTTTTCTCATTTACGCCAATCAATAACTCGAAGAAAGAAGAGTTTTTGCTCAAATTCACTAGCGTACCTGAAGAGCAATCCAGCTCGGATGAACCGTTCTGGCTGCCGAACTCAGGCTATATCCAAATGTTGTACCAGAATTGACCGTGCTAGAGTAACCATGAATCCAAGCCCTTTATTGTTAACATCGGAATTTATGGTGGCACAACCACTGGCTAACGAACACGAGCAAGAATTAGCGTCTGCACCGCAAGGGGCGGCTTTAGACTCGCTTGAGAGTTTGCGGGATAGGGTTTCAGAGCTTGAACAAGAACTAGAGCTAGTGCGCATGAAAGGCAAGCTGCTTTCGCAGGAAGTGGACCTTTTCAGGCAGCGAAGAATTGTTTATTGGTCTGATCGTTTTCGCAATACTTTCGATGCCTGGAACTTGATGAATCCAGGATTTCAGCAGTTAAAAGATGATGCGGCAATCTTCAACGGATCACTGAAAGGTTACAGGCTGCAGCCCAGTCTCAGTCTATTGCGGGTCGCATTCTTGACTTACAGGTTGGATTTAAAGAAACCGAATCTTAAATCGATTTTGCTGGCGCCCGTTGTCGACGTGCCCCTCACTTCTGGCGAAATCTGTATTCGTATTTTCGCGGCGCCGGACAAATTTATTACTTCGGCGATTGCGCATATCGTCCATGTCAGAGATGACAAACCGTTGCAGTTTGATTTCCCTGCGATCGCGTGCTCTGACAAGACGCCGCTTCTCATTCGCGTGCACGTTCAGGGTGTAGATGCCCCAGTTCGTATTTTTGAATTGCGTAAATATGGCCTCGGCGGCTTTGGCCGGCAAGCTACCAAACCATTTGCTGGATTTATTTTCGGCTAAAGCTTTCGTCTAAAGTTTTCGATCAAACTGCGCGTTGTTTTCGATGCGGGTCTTTATGTAGCGCAGGGGGGCGGTGATTCGCCAGGATGTGCTATTTACCAGGGCATCATACGCGCGCGCTTTGGCAGCCAGCTGGGCCGCCCTGCGCATCGAATAAAAGGCCACTTCTTTGAAGCCGCCAAGATTTTTCACGTTCAGTTCAGAACTGGTTACTAAGCGGTCTATCAGCTCTCCGGCGCGTTCCAGAAAACCAACAAAAAACTCCTCTTCACTGATACCTAGTCTTTCCAGGTACGAAGAGTATTCTTTTCCCAGGCGAAAGAAATCAAGCACCCATGTCATGTCTTCCAGTTTCTTAAAAGTGGTGCTCTCTGGATGCTGGCGAAATGTGACTAGTTCCTCCGGCAAATAATAGGCGTCACTCTTTTGCAAAATTCGAAACCAAAACTCAAGATCGCCCAGCGAATAGTAGTTCTCGCTGAATCCTTTACCGACTCGTTTTGCATCAAAAAGCACCGTTACTGGTTCGCCGATAAGATTGCGGTAACTTTTCAACGACTGCTCGATTACCGCTCTGCCTGTTGATAAACCAGGAGGCAGAACCGTTTCGACGACTTCGGAAAAGGAAACAGGCGAATCATTCAATATTGTTTTCCCACAGCATACGAGTGCCACATTGTTGTTCTTGTACGCCGAAACCATCAATTCCACGGCTTTTGGGCTGAGCAAGTCGTCTTGGGCGAACGGCTTGATCAAATCACCTTTGCATTGAGTCATACATTCGTTGTAGTTGGGAAACAGTCCTAGCCTGCTTTCATTGCGCCAGTAGACGATTCTTTTGTCACGCCGCGCGAACTCATGAACAATTTCGGCGGTCAGATCCGTTGAGCAATCATCTGATACCAGCAGTTCAAAATCTTCGTAAGTCTGATCTAGAGCGCTTTGGATCGCCTCGGCAATATATCGTTCACCGTTGTAAGTGGGCATGCAAATTGAAACTAACATCAAGCGCCTCGGTGAAATCTAAATAAGGGACTGTGGGCGCAATCCCCTGTGGTATTATCGCAGACGCTTACTCCCCAGTCTGGAGCCGACATGACGCGCGTTTTAATCACTGGCATTACTGGCATGGTTGGTTCACATCTTGCCGAATTCCTGTTGAAGGATCAAAAAGGTGTTGAGATATTCGGCGTCAAACGTTGGCGCAGTTCGCTCGCTAACATCACACAGATCAAGGATCAAATCAATTTGATCGACTGCGATCTTACTGACGCATCCGGTTGTATTGGACTGGTCGAAACGGTAAAGCCTGACTACGTCTTCCATTTGGCCGCTCAAAGTTATGTGCCTGATTCCTGGAAGAATCCTAACACCACGTTAATAGGCAACCTGCAAATGCAGTTGAATTTGTTCGAAGCAATTCGTCACGCCAAAATAGATCCCAAAATTCAAGTCGCGCTCAGTTCCGAAGAATACGGAAGAGTCTATCCCGACGAACTGCCGATCAATGAAGACAATCATCTTCGTCCTTTGAGCCCATACGCAGTCAGCAAGGTTGCTCAGGACATGCTGGCCTATCAGTATCATGAAAGCTATGGCATGAAAATCGTTCGGACACGCGCTTTCAATCACGAGGGTCCAAGACGCGGAGAGGTCTTTGTAACCAGTAACTTCGCCAAGCAAATTGCCGAAATTGAACTTGGTCTCAAGCTGCCTGTAATCCATGTCGGTAATCTGAACGCACAGCGCGACTGGATGGATGTGCGCGACGTGGTTCGTGCTTACTGGATGGCCATCAATCAGTGCAAGCCCGGTGAGATCTATGTGATCGCTAGTGGCAAGTCACGCACTATTAGAGAGATGCTTGACTACCTCCTGTCCCAAACCAAAACTAAGATTGAAGTGAAAGTCGATCCCGCTCGCCTTCGACCAAGTGATGTCGAAATATTGCGCGGCGACCCCACTAAGTTCAAACAGACAACTGGCTGGACTGAAGAGTATTCTTTCGAGCAAATGATGGGCGATCTGCTTGACTACTGGCGCGATCGACTGAAAAGCAAAGAACCTGACCATGTGAGCATTTAACGATTAATTTGTTTACGGGTAAGATTGACAAGAATGCTTTGAAAGTCTGCCTGGTTCATAAAAACAGGCTTGTCAAGCCTGTTTTCGTAGTTTAAAGCATTGAAATTTCAAGCGCTGTCGACTCTGTCATACTCCGAATTTCTTAGATCCCCAAGTGATCTTTCGAAAGTGGAAGTATGGAGGTAATTCATTTGAACCGTGCAGTGATTCTGGCAGGCGGAAAGGGTGAGCGCTTGCGCCCCTATACCGAAGATCGTCCGAAATGCATGATACCGGTGCTTGGCAACCCGCTGCTCAGCTTTCAATTGCGTCTTCTTAGCTCATACGGTTTCAACCGAATTACCATTTGCTGCGGATATCTCAATGAAGTCTTGCAAGAGCACTTCGGTGATGGCACCAAATACGGCGTCAAGATTGATTACTTAGTCGAAGAAACTCCTCTGGGCAGAGGGGGCGCGCTGCGTCGTGCTCTCGAAAACATGCCTCCTTCGAATGAACCTATCCTGGCGATGAACGGCGATTCGTTGACGAACTTGAATCTCGCTGATCTGGTAGCCTTCCACAAACAACATCATCCCGCTGCCACGATTGTCTCAGTGCCACTACGTAGTCCTTATGGAATCCTGGAAGTGACTGGCGATTCACAAGTAACCGGGTTTACTGAGAAACCGGAACTGCCATTTTGGATCAACGCTGGAATCTATTTGCTCGATCCGAAGATCGTCACCGAACTGCCCTCGCTTGGCGATCACGAAGAGATGACATTCCCGCAATTGGCTAAGAAAGGCGAGTTGAGAGTGTTCAAGACAAGAGCGTTCTGGAGAACGATCGACACTGTTAAGGACTTGACCGAAACCCGAAACGAGTTCGAACAATTGCTCTTCGGTGCGTTCCTGCAATCGGTACCAGTCGTCTAGAGAAGATGAGTAAATACGAACGAGTCGTAGTAACTGGTGGCGCCGGCTTTCTTGGCCAGAACGTCGTCAACGAACTCAAACAGCGCGGCTACAGCAATATTGTTGTGCCGCGCAGTCGTGAATATGACCTGACCGAACAGCAACAGGTGCGCAAGTTACTTAGCGACACTCGTCCTCAGTTGGTGATACATCTAGCTGCTGTCGTGGGTGGGATTGGTGCAAACCGAGAAAATCCAGGCAAATACTTCTACGATAATTTGATGATGGGCGTCATGTTGATCGAAGAATCACGACGCGCAGGAGTCGACAAAATTGTCTCAATCGGGACTATTTGCTCATATCCGAAGTTCACACCGGTTCCTTTCAAGGAAGAAGATCTGTGGTCTGGATATCCGGAAGAAACGAATGCACCATACGGATTGGCGAAAAAAATGTTGCTAGTGCAATCACAAGCTTATCGTGATCAATATGCGTTCAACGGCATCTATCTAATGCCGGTCAATCTTTATGGACCAGGCGATAACTTCGATCATGCAAGCTCGCATGTTATTCCTGCGTTGATTCGGAAATGTTTGGAAGCTAAGGCAGCAAACGCACGCACCGTAGAGCTTTGGGGCGATGGCTCACCAACTCGTGAGTTCCTCTATGTCACTGACGCTGCTAGAGGGATTGTCACAGCGGCTGAAAATTATGATGGTGCTGATCCGGTAAATCTGGGCTCAGGTTGGGAAGTAACGATCAAAGATCTTGCTGAGCAAATCGCTAAAATCGTCGGGTTTGACGGACAAATTGTCTGGGATGCGACTAAGCCAAATGGGCAGCCCCGTCGGCGTCTTGATACCAGTAAGGCAGAACGGCTTTTCGGCTTCAAGGCAAAAACATCACTACCTGAAGGACTGCAAGAAACTATTTCTTGGTATCAAGCACAGTCACCACAGCTAGTGTCAATCAGTAAATAGAGATGCGCACTCTTTTTTATAAATTGTATTTCTTGCTTACCGGCCCGATGTATCGGAGACTGCACCGGGAATTGAGTATGCAATTGCAAGAGATTGTGCGTGCGAACATTGAGCATCACGAAGCGACGTCGAAGAAAATTCTCGATGAACTGTTGCGTCTAAGTTATGTTGTAGAGGGCGGAGAAAACGGCGCAGCCGGACCTTCGGTCACTTTACGTCTTTCGGACAGCCAAGTTGCCGCCGTCATCAAAGATATTGATAGCAGTCTCGGTGCCCTCGAAGTGTGTCACAAACACGAGCTTCCGCTTAATACTGTTTTCCAGCTTCGATCTAAATTCGGTGGCATGAACCTCAGTGCTATTCAACGTACCAAGCAGCTGGAAAGTGAGAAGCAAGAACTTTCACAGCAAATTGATGCCTTGACGCTTGAGAATAAGCGGCTATCAGCCGCTAAACAACATTCATCGTTATGATCAGCCGCCTTACAGTCTCTGAAGCTCCGGCGTGTCAGTTTAGCTCGACTACTCCAAAAGTGACGATCGTGACGCCTTCGTATAATCAAGGCAGTTTTATCGAGCGAACGATTCTCAGTGTGCTGAAACAGGACTATCCTAATCTTCAGTACATAGTTTTAGATTCTCTGTCCAAAGATAACACTCATAAAATACTGGACCGCTATCGTTCGCAAATTGATCTTGTTGTTGAAGCCAAAGACAAAGGGCAGGCTGACGCCATCAACAAAGGGTTCGCTGCAGGCAATGGCGAAATCCTCGCCTATCTTAATTCGGATGATTGTTACGCGGCACCGGATACGGTATCAAAGGCGGTCGATCATCTGGTGAAAAATCCAGAGGTGGATGTGCTTTATGGCAAACGTTATTACATCGATGTAAATGGATACTATTACTTGTCTTATCCGTATCGCGCATTTAACAAAAAACAGTTGAAGCAGGCTTGTTACATTCCACAAGAATGCTGCTTCTGGACCAAAACTATCTATGAAAAGTCAGGTGCAAAGGTAAACGAAGAGTATCAGTTCGCGATGGATTACGAGTTGTGGCTGAGATTTCTTAAGAACGGTGCTCGCTTTGAGTCCGTTGACACTGTATTTGGATATTTCAGATGGTATGCAGGGCAAAAAAGTACCGAAGAATGGCTGTCGACAGGTTTGCCAGAAATTGCAAAGTTGCAGCAGGAAT
>PLZS01000129.1 GCA_003153555.1 Candidatus Melainabacteria bacterium
CCAAATGTAGTACCACTCTAGAAGTCGTGACGCCAGAACTCTGTCATCGGTATGACCTTTCAGCTCTGCTTACGCGATAGCATGAAATCGTGCGCCTTCTCGCGTGCTTTTCTCTCCGAGTCTTTCACGGTGTGTGCATAAACGAAGAGAGTCGTTTTTACATCCTTGTGAGCGAAAATTCTAGCGCATGTTGTCGATAGTTGTAAATAGACGCTGAAATTCGTAAAGGCAATTCAGATAAGGCTTGGCGAGATTCACTAAGATTAGGAAATGACGTCAAAATGGCAAATTCAACCTGTCTGATCGGCTACGAACCATGAGGTCGGGAGTTCGAATCTCTCCAGGCGCGCCAATTTAAAACATGATCAATCGGCCGTCTTCGAGGATGTGCCGATTTTTTATTGGGGTGGTTTGAAATTGCTATTGGCCCCTGATTGGCCCCTTCTGCAGAAATTTCCGCGAAGTTAGATCAAACTCGATAAGACCACAAGTTGAACATTGCGTCTGAAAACGATCATGCTTCTGCTGGCACCAGCTGTGGTGTGCGTCAAAGAAACTGACGTAGCTTCGGCAGGTCAGATGATCACACTGCAGCAACATGGGCTACTAACCGTGCTTCTGGATCTAGTAGCGCGCCCACGACAGCGCCTGCAGAATGTAGCGTAGACTTCGGAACGGACTGGTACATTCGGGGGATGTAAATCTGCTCTTTCAGGGGCGTCCATGACGCCCCCTGATTTTTGCTGTCCTGCTAAGCTATATTCAGCCAACTCTGAGACATTAATATGCGTACCAAACTTTTACTGACTGTGACACTCGCTAGCCTGATTTGCATCAAACCGGCCGCGAGTGAACATTTAGGGGCACATGCGACTTGGGATAATTATGCATACCATTACAATGCTGGTAACATAAAAAAAGAAGATCCGGAGGGGTGGCACGCACTTTCAGATTGGTTTGTAACTTACAAAAACAACATTCTCAAAAATTGTGCCCTAACGGAGGAGGAACTTGATCATAAAAGCGTAGCCTGGAGCTTTATGATATCTGATCACGGCGAACCCAATGATTTTAAACTCGAAGAGTCGGGCGGTTCGAACCTAGACAATAAAATCCTTGCGATCATCAAAGTTCCCCACCAAAACAAATTAGCGTGCCTCCAATTTACTTGCCACTACATAAACGAATACTAGTTAAATTCTCTGACCAGCCTTTCTGTTGGGTGGGTCTAAAACAGCCCTTTCCGCACCTTCCTACTAATCCTTATTAAGTTGCAGCTGATATTTTGTTACGTCTAAAAAAAAATTGCCCATTCAGCACCATGAGCGGTGCCATCATCGTCGTTTCTTCTGCGTGCATTCTGCGTCAGCAATTGTTTTGAAACAAGTACAAGATAGCAAGTGTTTTGGGTTGGTGTCCGGCCTCTTGTACTCATGCACCGAAATCATTACTTGCGTTTCATTGTCTTGAAAGCGCGCGAAGTGGGGTTTCAAGACGATGAAACACAATGGATTCTTTTTAGAAGAAGAACCAAATTGAACATCGATTTCTTCACGGAGTCGGATTAATCACTAAACCACTCGGTATCATGGTATCGGGTATCAAGGTTACGACGAGGTCGGTGAGCACCAAATGCGATGCCACGACAGCAGGAGAGGCGCTATTTCTCAGGGGCAGGTGATTCGGCGCCGCGAAACGCAACCCAGGTACACGGCTGTTGTTCACTGATGCCGAAATTGTGAGCAGGATAGGGTAAAGCCAGCCGCACCCAATCTCCCTCCATGACCCAGCCTTTGTAGTAAGGCGCGTAATGAAAGGCAAGGTCACCATTATATTTGAGTGAATGGACGGTGGGGTTCACGTATTTCTTGACGAACTGAACTTTCCTTCCCTCGACTGTACCGTCTTCAATGACAAAGCGACCGGCAAGTCCTTTCCCCTGTCCCTCGTCACCGTAGCCTGTCAACTTCGTGCCCTCTTGTTTCAGTGTAACTGTGAAGAATGTCGGCGAAAAGAACCTCCAGGTTCCACTGAGTAACGGCTGCTGTTGCGGCACGAGAATTCGATCGCTGTCGCCGACTGTTTGATAATCGCCTTGCAAACGATTCGGACCTTGATGTTCACCGGCACTGCTGAAGATGGCACCAGCCCAACGAAACTCGTCTTTCGGAATGCCCTTCCAGGCATACCAACAAGTCAAGCCTTGCAGCAGCCCGGGACCATCCACTATACCCTCCATCATCCAGCCTTTGTAACGTGGTGAATCATGGAAGGAAAGCACTCCCGAGCAACCACTTGCGCTCCCCGATGAATCGCGCGTGAATTTCTGGTCAAAGTGCACGTTGGTGCCTTCCACTTTGCCATTTTCGATCATGAACGGTCCGCGCCCGTCGGTGCCTGCTTCCAGGCCGGAACCTGTCAGTTTCGTGCCTTCTTGGGCAAACTTGACCAGGCAGTCGCGCGAGCTGAGATGCCAATCGCCCTCAATCGGCGGCGGTTGCTGGGGAAGAGAAAACTGATTGCCATTTCCGCCTGAGCAACCGGCGCACAAAAGAACAAGCACGCCCATAGCAATCAATGATGTCACTGTCGTCCCGGACACTGGATCTTCCTTGAACACTGGACCAATCATATCAGAGCACAAAGCCCTAATTTCGCTGCTTTGGCTTCAATATCTCGGCGGCCGCCAGACCCTCCGAGAAACTGCCGGCACCCATGAGCATGCTGCTGGAAAACGCTTGCTTTCCTTGCTTGGTCGAATATTTCCATTCATTGTATTCACCATATTTGCCCATTGGCTCCAGCACCACCGCATCTGGACTGTTTCCGGCAGTCCCTGCTTGAGCACTCTTGAGTGTCGAAAGTAGTTCCTTCCGCAACAATCATTCTTCCTGTTAGGCAAGTCGACGTTTTGTTGGCTAGAGTGACAAAACGTAGCACTGATGCTTCTTTATAGAAGATAACGGAAGACGCTTCAAAATATGAAAACGCCATCTCCAACCAGATTTTCTGTTGGATCGATCGCAATTCTCCCAGCGAAGAGAGCGCAGGGCTGACGGTGCTCTTCAGTTCAAGAACACAGTGCTCATCAGTTCTTTCGAAAGCGGATGCCTTATGCCAGGCTTCGTGCTCACAAAAGTAATGACGAGCATCTTCCAACCATCCCTGGCCGCAAGCTGCACGATTCCTCGCAATAACTTCACTGATAATCTGCTCAATCATTTATATTGGTGCGGCTCAAGAGTCCTATGATGGCTTATACAGCATTGTACTCTGGTGTCCAGCATCGCATTAGCGCCTGTCTGTAAACTGCGCATAAAGTTTTTGAAACGGCACCATAGCTCAAAAGAGGCTGCGCTTGCGTTCAAGAAGTACGCCATGTGATCACTTCGCAAGCTGTAAACCGCAGCAATGCTGAGTAATCTCGCCGTTAATCGAAGCTGTCGACGATTTACTGCTTTTTTGCGCGCCTATGCAGCTTTTACTGTCGACGATCGCCAGATGATGTCGCTACTGGAACTGAAAACCGAGCCTGGTGCACAAAGGCTGGTCGACAACCACCAGCGGTGCCATACGAGCAAAGTGCCACCACTTCAGGACAATTTTTCCTGGCTTTTAATTACCAACAAACGCGGTAGCTGCATTGGAAGGCAGCAAATCATTGCCTGGGTTCAATCGCTATCCAGACAATTTCTTGATCGATGAGTATGTTTTAGATAGGGACAATTGGACAGAAGGTTTTGTGAAGGCTTATTCCGATGGTTCGTTTGAACCATAATGCGCCTTACCAGACACTCAATTGGTTTGGTTTGATGAATTTGGCTTGTCCATATCAGACTTGCCGACAGTGGCACAAATACCGCCTGTCGTGTCTTTGATGGGCTCAACTTTCGTGTGTTGCATCGCATCTTCAACGAAATAAAGCGGCTGCAGAAAATAAACTGTTTTCAGGCAATTACGCCGGACGTTGTAGAGGTCGCAAGAAAGGGATTGCTTCTGGGGACGACTTGAGATTGCCAAATAAAGATCGAAACCGTGCCAAATAATTATCGAAGTCACATCCTAGCTAAACAAGGCTCTAAACACGCGCAGAACTAGTTCGCGGTCGCAAACGATGCGACCCTGTTTATGTGCTTCTTGGAACACACTAAGCACTCGTGGAATGGCTCGCGGATCGTGAACGATCGCTGTCAACGCCGACAACACTCGATGTCTGTCCGATTTCTGATTGTGAGGCATGCAAAGCTGGTCGATCAATTTGTGACCAATGAAGTCAAATGCACTATTGATTCCCGCCTTGTAGGCTGCCAGGTATTCAGGCTTTTCGGATAAGTATGGCTTCTGCCTGGCGAGAATAGCGAGTGTACCTTGCATCATCGCGGTCAGGTTGTAGCTCTCGTTGCTCTGGTGTTGCACGTACTCACTTGTGACTTGATTATGGCAGTGAATCTGATGTTCGCGAGCCATTTTGAGATAGAAATCGTAATCTGAGCACATCGGACTTGATCCATCAAAGTCGATTCCTGACTCGAAAATCGATCTGCGACACATCATGGAAGCAGGATGCCAAATCATGCATCCCTTGAGCATTTCACAGTAGAGATCAGCGGTGGGTTGGGGACCTTGAACGTATCCGAGTCCGGTGTCAGCGAAAATCATATGGCAACGCCCAAACACTAGAGCCGCGTCTTTGTGCTCGTCTAAGCTTCTTACCCCGATGGCTAGCGCATCTTTTAAGAGTCGGTCGTCCGCATCGAGGAAGACAATGTATTTGCCGGTGCACGCTTTCCAGCCCGTATTTCGTGCAGCAGGACAGCCACAATTGGATTGCCGCACATATTTGACGTCCTGAAATGTTGCCACCACGGCAGCTGTGTCGTCTGGAGAACCATCGTCAACGACAATGATTTCGTAATTTTGACAGGTTTGATTCCGCACACTTGTAATAGCGGCAGAAAGGAATCGTGCTTGCTTATAGCAAGTAATAATCACCGACACGAAAGGAGGCCCTGAGCCCGCACACTTCTCGATGTCTGATTCTGTAGAAATGGTGAGATGGATAGACATATTTCAGTCTAATTTTAAAGTGCACGAGGCTTCGATGCCAGAGACTACAGTTAGATAAAGCTAATACCTGGCAAGGTTTCATCATAGTCTCGACGAAACAACATTCATTGCCCCATAGCCAGCAATCTGATTTCGATGGTTGTTCGCGCCGTGTTGGCGCTATTTGGATCGGTCTTGAGGATTGGGGCTGGTTCAGTGAAATTGCCGAAGGTCAAAGGCGACACGAACGAGACAGGAAGAGGACCTAGCATCAGACTGTTACTGGCATTCAATCAATGCTGAAGAGCATGCTCCGCTTCAGCTTTCAATCCATGCCATCGTTGCGATCTCTTCCATTCTTTCGACAATTATTACTTCCCGCTCCCCGCTAACCGCATCGTATGGGACATGCCACTCTAATGCCGAAATGAAAGCTTCTTGAGACAACAGATCTTTGAACCTGGTTTTCAGATACTCCTGGACTAATTTGTCACTCTTTGCTATCTCGTCCTTCAGTTCTGGTCGTCCATCGACTACTGAGATGACATCCTCGATATCGTGACTTTCTTTGTAGTTTTTCCCGCGAGTATCGTAAGCGTTCAGCTTCGTGCAAATGAAGAGTGGTGCCGATATCACGCGTATCGTTTTTCCGTCCGGCAGTTCATATGGCTGGCTGTCTCGGTAGGCGATTTCATACCACTCATTTCCAAAAGAAAGAATGTTTTGGTCTGTCGGCATAACATCGAGCATCAGATCCTCAAAATGCCAACGACAAATCGGATCGTCTCCAATCATTTTTTGTCTAAATCCCAGTGAACGCAGCGTTTCCTCGAACCTGTAGTAACTCGATTTATCCCTTGTTTGGATGATAACGTCTACATCTTTGGTTGGTCTTACTCGGAGCGATGCTTTATCCGTTATTAACAGGCTGGCTATGCATCCGCCTATAAACACGACTTCGTTTACACGATCACCGAGTCTCTCAGCGATTCTGGAAATTCTGTTGAGTATGAGGCCCAGCTCGTTTGCACTCATTTAAGTCTCGCCTCAAGCTCTTCGCTTGCAACTTGTCGTTCACGAGCGCGGCCCTCACGCAGAGCATCGACCAGACTCAACAGTTCGTACAGCGCATCGTCTTCCTTTGCCGCAAAAGGAGCCTTGTGATGTAGTGGTTCGATTTCATACCCGCGGTCTGTCCCTGTAGCGTCTGGCCACACAGGTGGAAACGAAACATCAGACTCTATAAGTTTGCTGAGAGGAGGTGCGG
>PLZS01000026.1 GCA_003153555.1 Candidatus Melainabacteria bacterium
AGCCATGGCTGATACAACGTTGATGTAAGGCTGATTTACCGCTTTCAAATTCTCACCTGCGTTGCCGGCTGATAGAAAAATCAGTCCGTTTCTTCTGTTGTACCAGTCTTTGAAGAACTCATGCAAAACGCCATGTTGTCTGGCATCAAAGTACGGACCTGAGCTTATGTTAATAATGCGCATGTCGTCTGGCCCAAACGTGTACATGACACACATAGCCGCGATGATGGAGAGGTCGTCTGATTTACCTTGGGCATTGGCGATTTTAATTGGGAATGCCGGCACCAACGGATTGACTCCCGCTGCACCAAGGGAGTTATACGGTGATCCAGTAATCGTGCACCCAACCCAGGTTCCGTGACCGTTGGGGTCCACGTTGCCGGAGGTCCGAGCCCTAATGTCGCTGCCTATCTTGATAATATCTTTTTCCTGATCTTTGATACTTTCAGCCCCTAAGCCAGTTCCTAAAAAACCGTCTAAATTGATACCGTCGGCTTTATCTCTTGCCTTGTCGCCTGTACAATCTGCGCCTCGATCAACGATGAAGGGCTCTTTACCTTGCGTGCCCGTATCAAACACCGCCACTGGCATAGGAAAATTAGGACAACCAACAAGTTCGTCCCAGGCATCTGGAACATTCATTCTCATCAAATGCCATGCTTTTGGAAACGTTGGCTCGGTAGTTGGAATGAAGTTAGTGTAGCCCTGGCGGTTGTAATCTACATGTTTAAAATCTCTTGTGTCTAACGCTAGCGCACGCTGCAGCTCTGTGAGTTTCCCCGGCCGCGCTTTGACAAGAATAACGCTGAGGGCGCCTCCACCGAGTGTTCCACAAATCTCGCCTTGAGAAGCTTCTATTGTCTGGGTTATGTCTTCGCTTTTAGCGCCTTTGGCAGGCATAACAAGGAGTATCTCTTGTCTGTTAATCGGCATCGGTTTGTAAGGAGTTTTTGGTTGAGTCTGCGCGGTTGCAGAAGAGTTCTTCTCTTGCTGCTGCCATTGCTGCAATCTCTGACTTTGCACCGCGTTGTATCGCTTCTGCACTTGAACTTGTACATACTGCTGGTAGCGCAGATAGTCTTGGCTTTTTTTAGTAAACTGCTCCGGCGTCAAAGTCTTGGAATTAGGAGCGCCAACAGCCTCCATATTCAGACAACTCAACACGCTCACTATGGTCAGGAACGTCACACCCACAGCTTCGATCTTTTTTAGGCGCGCGTCCTTGCTCTTTAACATTGTTTATTCCTTTACGCAGTGTTGAGTGCACACGAACTAACTTCAACATATACTACGGAGCCGTCAGCCTGATTAGGATGAACAGACACGTTTTTTCGGATTAAAGTTGTCTAGAAAACTGAATCCGCTTTGCCACCTAAGGAGTCCAGGCGCTTTGCCGATAGGCTAACTATGGGAACCTTCACTTATTCCTGCAATTCGCATGCCATCGGCAGTTTTGCGGACCAAATATTCCATTTTGACCGGTCTGGCCCGGGCTGGTTTGCCGGCCACCTGGAGGATTTGCTCGCCTTCGACGAACACAACTACTGACCCGTCCACTTGATTCTCACCGGCAGAAACTTTTTTGGCGTTGAACCTGCTTTGCAATCCGGAATCTTGAATTTGCTTGGCCATGTCGGCGGTCCAAATGTTCTGCCTGTACGCCGCGGCGCACTCAGGAGTCATGTACGCGATCGCCTTTTCCTGGCTGCCTTGTGCAGTGCCGGCACTGAGGTCCCAAACAGCGGGCAACCAATTTTCGACCAAACCAAGCGCCATGTTCGGATCGGTCAACTCCGCGGGCGCTGCTTGTTGTTGAGCCGCTCCACCAGCGGCAGACGCTGCGGCGCCGGCCTGAGCGTTTCCGTAGGCCATTTGTGCAGACGATCTCGCGCCCCGACCACCTGTGGCGTCCGGATCATTCATATAGGCTGGCCTGGTTCTGGTTTTTGGACGAGAATCAGGCTGCGGCATAATCAACATCGTGAACAACATGCCGGCCATCAGTCCAGCAAAACCAACCATGATCAACGTAAGTTTGAATTTTTCTCCAGCTTGATAGTCGAACATTTCCCTGTACCTGTTATCCGAAGATATCGCAAGCGCCCTGCTAGCTTGCCTTGAGAAGATCTGGACTGAACGTTTCTGGCGTTATGCCTTGTCCAAGCAGGTGACATGCCCATCTTGTGTCACCATTACACAATTCAATCATACGCGAACGCATCGGTTGATCCGTGTTCGGCTCAGTTGTGGCCACCCAGTACATGAAGCGCGGCACAACTAACTTGACCACACCTCTTGAGAGTTTGTGATAGATAAGAAACGCATCTGAATACTCTCGATTTTTACGAGTCAAGTGACCGATCGCAGACATCTCTTGAGGAGTCAGTCCGCAAGCCTCTCGAATCGCATCGAAGTTGCTCGGGTCATTACCGAGAATGATCTTCATGGAACTGTTTGTCGCTAAGTTGCGAGCCCGATCGTCTTTCAACAAGTCGCCCAACTCCTGGGAAATGCCGATGAAAAATAGACCTAAGTGGCGAGATGTACGCGAGGCGTCTTCAACGAGAGTCTTGCCACCTTCGTAGCGCAAGAGTCTCCACAATTCGTCTATGCAGAAAACGAATCGCGCTGGTTTACCTAGAGCCATTTGTTCAGCCTTGTGCTGAGCGGCGCGGCGCAGAACAAAGTCCGAAACGAACAATGTCACCACACCTTCCAATGTTTTATCGTGAGCCAAATCTGAAGTATCAAATACCATCAACTGGGCATCCATCGGAATCGAAGTCGGTCCATCGAACAGTTTGCCGAAAATGGCTCCCTTACAGTACAAACTCAATCTGTTCGCCAGATCTTCGCAAGTCTCGGCGCGCTTACCGCTATTGGCTGTCGCTTCATTCTTTAGCCATGCCACCAAATCAGATTCAAATGGAATCCGACCTTGTTCGGCGCAAGCCTTGTAGATTGCTTGAATACCTTGCATGAGAACCGGCTTTTCATCTTTATTCAACGCCTGTTCGCCACGCTCTCCCAACATTACTGAATGAAAGTTGAGAATTTTGATGATGTGCGATTCTGGTGGATTAGCCGGATCGATTGTCTTGCCATCATATGTTGAGATCGGTAGGTCATATAAATTGATGCACACAGAACCATCGGGACCAAGTCGAATGTAGGCGGTGTCATCGTAGACCTCGGTCAGCATTTTGTAACTGCCTGATCGGTCAATAATCACCGTCTTTGCGCCTGCCAACGTTTTCATCTGAATCAATTGTTGGGCAACCATGGATTTACCTTCCCCTGGTTGACCGAAGACGATACAAACCGCATTCGGTAATTTTTCATCATGGGCATTGAGGAAAACCGGTTCCAATGTTTCTTTGGAGAAGCCCAGCCAGTCACCTTTCTCAGAACCCAGCTTGGCATGCACAAACGGAAACGAGTTGCGAACGGTCGGAGTTCTTACAGCTTTTCCGCGACGAGTGGCATCTATTCCCAAGCCTGGCAAACTGCCAACGAAAAGATTTTTCTGCTCATGATAGCCAACCACGAAACGAGCACCACGACATTGTGGTGCGGCGGAGCGAACATATTCTGTAGCGCGATTCAACTCTTCAAGCGTCTCACCATTGATCGTGAAATAAACCGCATAGTTGAAAACTTCCATGTTACTTGTGTACAGTTCCGAGCCGATGTTGGCTGCTTCTTGCGCCTTTTCAGCTTCTTCCTGGTTCGGTGCGGAACGTGGTCCCATGAGGCCTTGATATGTGTTGGCATGTGATTGGGCTTGTTTGCGTTGCATTCTCTTACGGAACAAATCTTTGTCCAGCTTGTGGGCAAAAATATTCATGCGCCATTCGCAATTCAAGCGAAGCAGTGGTTGCAGCCAAAGTGGACCGGTGCGTTCCGGCAGCCGATTCATATACAAAGTTCGAATGAACTTCGCTTTCTCTTCGTTGGTGTCACCATCCACTTCGGATATATCTGAAATCACCAGGTAATCTGGCTTGCTGAAGTCGTATCGCGATTCAGTCAACTGTTGACGAATCGTCGACGGTTCCATATCAGGAAACACTCGTCGAAGGCTAGGCGGCATGGACTCTTGCTTTGGTCTAACTGGCACAGGCAATGTATCGATTGGATCAGCACCAGTTTTTGGATTCAATTCAGCATAGAGCATCCGGAAATACTCAACAGCACTGATCGGACGACCGGTCATGCCGCAGTTTCCGAGCTGGCCAACGTAACCATTGGCTCGCTGAATCAGCGTCTGGACGTTCTTGAGGTGACCGCCTACTGTCTGTCGCGCGGCCTGGTTTGTGAATACATCAAGTACGTTGCCGACAGCGCGGTCGATCCAGCTCTGCTTGGCCGGCTTTTCTTTGGGAGGGCGATAACAGAAGGTGACATAGAACTTGAGCTCAGGGATGAAGTTCTTGGATAAAAGAAATGCTTCATCGTTTTCCACAACTTTTGCGACGTACTTGAGAAACTCATCATTATCTACGACCTCTACGGGGTGACGCTCGAAATACTCTCTTTTGCTTATGTTGTGACAAACGATTGTCAGCTGAACGGATGTGTCGATGCCATTCAAGAAGCCGGTGAAGTGGTTCATTAAAGAAACCAACCGCACTTCGTCGAATCCACTCACATGCACGCCGTCCATTTCGAAGCAGCAACGATAACTGCCATCTTTCAAAACAACTACGCCCAGACCCGATTGATCGTCTTGAAAGAGATCCCACAGGGGAATGAGACCAGGAGCCGACGGATTCGGTCTAGGCACCGAGAGCGGTGGCAGTTTTGAAAGAGCTTCTGCAGAATACGGCTCTTCTTTTTGTCTCT
>PLZS01000070.1 GCA_003153555.1 Candidatus Melainabacteria bacterium
ATCCAAAAGCGTTTTCGCCACTTCCTTGCCTTGTTTTGCCTCAACTGACTCAGGAAGCGGAGCATCCAAAAGCGTTTTCGCCACTTTCTTGCCTTGTTTTGGCTCAGGTGACTCAATTTGAAGCAGCTTGCGAATTTTCTTCAGGTTGGGCGAGTCAGCTTCAAGGAAAGTCTTAGCGACTTTTCGTTGAGATTTAGGATTGCTTTGCGAGCCTGGGAGCGCCGGCATCCCTGCCGGCATTGAGCCTTCTCCAGCATCAGTCTTGCTCGTTTCTTGATCGCCTGAATCTTGTGTCATTAGCCACTCTTGAGCCGTCGAATATGAATCACCGAAAATTGAATAATCCGAGGATAGCCTGTGCAGCAAGCTGCTCGGCATAATACTGCCAACTAAGGAGATTGCGTCACTTTAGGAATCACATAAGTGAATGGAGCGACGTGCTTTGATGACAGACTGAGCCCATCCTTACCGAAATATGCTCCTATTATGAACGGTGGGGTAATCACAACAGTCGTCATCACCGCAATTTCGCCGTCGACGGAACCACCTTGTTCTGGCGGCGGAATGTCAGTGAGCATTTCAGTGACATTAGGTTGTTCGCTCACTTTGGCTGGAACGTTCGTCGGTTGATGAACCTTAATCACAGAAACAGCAAGGTCGTATCCTGACTGCCCGGCAGAAAGCTGTCGTGTGCTCGGAGCGGCAGTTGTCGATGGCGGCCCTGATGCTGCCGCTTCGGCCGCTTCACGGCAGACGGAGTCGTTTGCCGAAGCGCCCATAGCAATGAAGCCCAGGTCGATGACGGAAAGAAAAACAGGCACGCAGACAATCAGACCTGCCGCCAGTTCGACCATGCTTTGTCCGCCTTGTTGACGCACCTAAATTGGCTCCTCATCTCTATTCGTCGATGTAAAACGCAAGCGTCGAACTCTTAGGATCACGGGAGAGATTCGCCCAATGAGCCGAGCCTGATACCATAAGAGTGACCGGAGCGTTGACTCCAGTTATCGCTCCAGTGCCACCTAAAAGAGGAGCGATGGCGCACTGACAATCGACATGCAGTGAGTAGATGCATGGAGACATGCTGCCGTCTGGAAGCCATTCTGTCGGAATAGGAACGCCTTTCTCAACGATAATTTCTTTGTTGCCACCGTTGGCTGTTGTCGCGATAAGCACCAGTTTCGTCCCTTTCTCCTCTGCCCCGCAAGCAGCCATAACTTTTTTCCATCTCGTGTCGCTATTCAGAGTGCTGTAGGCATCACTGCGCGTTTCGCTGTGTGCAAGCCTCGTCACGAGCTCCGTAACAACGCCCTGACACATAGAGTAGCGAATCGGAATAAAAGCAGCATTCAAAAGTGGTATCAAAATCAGGCAGATCAAAACGACGAGTGTGGCACCAAACTCCGCTGTGTTTTGTCCAGCGCAACTTCGAATTCTACCTCGTTGCATTTGTAATTTAGTCTTGATCTGATCCACCCGCTGTAATCGCCGTACCTGTCACCCGCATCGTCTCGCTGGTTTGAGGACCGGCGCCGTTTTCCACTCGCAAATCGAGAATCACTTTGGTTGCCGTCGGAACCGGTTCGTCATCTGCTTCGCGGTAGCTGTCCGGAAGTAGCGTTCTGGCTGGTGAAACTTCGGATTGGATTGGTGCCGGCAGGCTTGTCAAAAAGAATGGCAGATCAGTGTCCTCGTCTGTGAGTTGCTGGTTCTTGTTGCCTTTGTAGAGATTTAGCTTGTTGAATACAGCGGTGTAGCCCTGATCGCGATCAGATTGTTTTAGCTTCTCGAATTGATCAAACTCTTCAACATTGCTCTCGATACCATCAATACGACCAAGCCCGACGCCTATGACACGGGGAGTTCTAACCCGCATCCACGGAAGCGTCATTGAGTATGTGTTTTTTATGGAATCGAATTTGTCATGCATCGCTTGAACAGCGTCAGCCTCTGCGACAGCGCGCATTTTCTTTCGTTCTACTTCCAACTCCAATGCTGACTGGCGAGATTCTTGCAGCAGCTGATCGGCGAATCTTTCGATTGCTGGAAATTCTTGCTTGACGCTGTTGTAGTCATCGCGCGAGCAATAAACAAGTTGTCGACATCGAGAGATCATGTTGTTCATCTGCCCGATTTGATTGCGTTCGTTCAGTTTCTTCGCACCGGTGAGAGCGATTTCGTCGGCAGAGGTCTGCAGTCGGTTATGCACAAAATAAAGCCCGGAAAATGAGTAAGCAATCAAAAGCAGCATGGCGAGAATCACGAGGCCAACGCAGGTGAAGACCAAGACACTGCCATGATTATTCGAGTATTTAGTTTTTGATCTTGTCACTTTTCGCCTGCGTCGAAAGGATTTAGTAGTAATACAAATTGGTAGACGGTCCCTGGTTTTCGGTCTCGATTGTCGAAATTATCCAATCATCGCGGAATGGCGAATCGTCTGCAAATGTCATTTGGCTAGGTGACAATGTCACAATCGATAAGACAAGAGCAGTGCGAAATGCTTTCACTTGCGAACCGACCTTTCGGCCGCAGCACAGGCTTGCAATGCATCCGGCATTCCCCAGCCAAACTGGGGATTCCAGTACCCGGTACCATCACCAGTATTTTGGCAACTGTTAATCAATATTTGTTCAACTTCGGTGTTTTTGAGCTTCGGATTGATCAACCAGATCATCGAGGCCACACCCGCTACAATCGGGCTTGAGAAAGAAGTCCCTTCAACACTGTTTGGAGTTCCATTTGGATTGCAGACCGGAATGTCTTCGCCTGGAGCTGTAAAATCTATAGGAGTACCAAATGCCGATTGCCACTTTGTATTTTTGACCAGGTGCATTCCGTCTCTATGAGCCATGCCTGATACAACGTCGATGTAAGGCTGATTTGTTACCGCATTAAAATTCTCACCTTTGTTACCGGCTGCTAGAAAAATCAGTCCATTTCTTCTGTAGTACCAGTCTTTGAAGAACTCATGCAAAACGGCATGTTCTCTGGCATCACAGAGCGGACCATTGCTTATGTTGATGATTCTCATGTCGGCTTGGTCGAACGTATACATGACACACATAGCTGCGATGAGGCAGAGGTCGTCTGATTTGCCTTTGGCATCGGCGATTTTAATTGGGTATGCCGCCACCAGAGGATTGACTCCCGCTGCACCAAGGGAGTTATACGGTGATCCAGTAATCGTGCATCCAACCCAGGTTCCGTGACCGTCGGGGTCCGTGTTGCCTGAAGTCCGAGCCCTAATGTCGGTGCCTATCTTGATAATTTCTTTTTCCTGATCTTTGATACTTTCACGGAATAAGCCAGTTCCTAAAAAACCGTTTAAATCGACAGAATCGTTATTTTTTGCCTTGTCGCCTGTACAATCTGCGCCTCGATCAACGATGAAGGCCTCTGGACCTACCGTGCCCGTATCAAACACCGCCACTGGCATAGGAAAGTTAGGGTACAAAGCAAGTTCGTCCCAGGCGTCTGTAATTCTCATTCTCATCAAATGCCATGCTTGTGAAAACAATGGCTCGGTAGTTGGAATGAAGTTAGTGTAGCTCTGGCGGTTGTAATCTACATGTTTAAAATCTCTTGTGTCTAACGCAAGCGCACGCTGCAGCTCTATGAGTTTTTTCCCTGGGCGTGCTTTGACAAGAATAACGCTGAGGGCGCCTCCACCGAGTGTTCCACAAATCTCGCCTTGAGAAGCTTCTATTGCCTGCGTTATGTCTTGGCCTTTAGCGCCTTTGGCAGGCATAACAAGGAGTATCTCTTGTCTGTTAATCGGCATCGGTTTGTAAGGAGTTTTTGGCTGAGTCTGCGCGGTTGCAGAAGAGTTCTTCGCTTCCTGCTGCCATTGTTGCATTCTCTGACTTTGCACCGCCTGGAATCGCTTCTGAACTTGAGCTTGAATATATTGCTTGTAGCGCAGATATTCTTGGCTTTTTTTAGCAAACTGCTCTGGCGTCAATGTCTTGGACTTGGGAGCGCCGACAGCCTCCAGATTCAAACTCAAGCAGCTCAGTACGCTCAACATAGTCAAACTCGATGCCAATATAGATCTGATCTTCACGCTTTGCGCCTTGGTCTTTAGCATTGTCTGCTCCTGTGTTTATCTGGTAGGTTTAGGCGACCAAAGTCGCGACTTGTTCTCGATTATGACTTTGGACTAACTAGACTGCCTAACTAAGTACTACGGAGCTGTCACGCTGATTGATCTTGTCACTTTTCGCCTGCGTCGAAAGGATTTTAGTAGTAATACA
>PLZS01000035.1 GCA_003153555.1 Candidatus Melainabacteria bacterium
GCTCCTACTAATATGATTAAAGATGCTGCCACGAGCGGCGCGCGCTGTACTTTCACAAATATCCCTCCAGAGGATACTTTGGGAGTCGCGAGCACTAAGCCTCAAATAGTTCTAGTAAGTAGATACGCCAATAAAGTGCGAGGCTTATATGATCAAACTTCAGTCTAACAAAATTCGGTTATTTTAATCTCCGGGAAAAGTGGGCGTGCAATATCAGTTCAGCTGGCGAAGTGACTAATTTTTAATGATCCTGGTCGCCTTGTCAATATGCATATAACGATTCTTAGGTAAAAATGTCGTCCACAATACATTTTTGCTAGAACAATTGGCTCAAAACCCTTCCAGGCAAAAATTTGCGTGCATAAAATTGGAACATCAGTAAAATGAGTTGTAAAGGATTTACTAATTAATAGGCCGCAAGCGTTTCGGCTTCGTCGGCTGGTCTAAATAAAATCAAAGAAAGAACAGATGACTTTTTACCATAATGCAAAATTAGCTGTGGCGCTGACGCTTGGGCTCCTGATCGCTTCGCAGGCAGACGTTTCTGGAGCCACTCGTAGGCGGGCAGTGGGCCGACCCAGCACCGGTGGTGGTGGTGGTGGAGGGGTAAGTCTGACCACTCCCAATCCAACCAATCCACTTGAGTGGAATAACCGAGGCGTAGAGCTGGGTTTGAAAGGCATGTGGGACGGTGCCGTTCATGCACACGAAGAAGCATTGCGAAACGATCCCTTCAACATGACCTTCAGACAAAACCTGTCAGCGGCATATTTGCGTTACGGCCAGTCACTGTTGCAAAAACATAGTTACGCGGAAGCGGCGCAAAAATTGCGTACGTCCATTTATGTAGATCCAGAAAACCGGCAAGCTGACGAATTTCTCAGCTCTGCAATCAAAGGGACAGGCAAGAATCCTGACGATGCCAACGTTCGGCAACACCTGGCAGATGATTTCGATATCAATGGTGATTATGTCTCGGCGATCTCTGAATATCGACATTACGTGCGCATGAAGGACAGTGGGGCTGCTTGGTATGCCCTCGGTCGCGTCTTGGTTAAACAAGGAAGTTCTGTGCCGGCCAAGCTAGTTGAAGGCTACACAGCGATGCGAACCGCTGTCACCAAAGCCTGGGAGCCGGGAGAGAAAAATGAACTTTCAAAATGTCACGCTGCGCTCGGTGACATTTTAAAAGAGTTGGCGTTCACGGCCAGAGACAGCGGGCGGACCCAGCCAGCGCTCAAGCGGATGCTAAACGCAGGCATAGAATACAGGCGAGCGGTCACGCTTAACCCGCTTAACTCAGACGCGATTCGCGGACTAATTGAGGTCTCTCGCGAAGCAGTTCAGGTCAATCCATCTTTTGACAACCGTCTCATGCTCGGTGGCGCTTATCAACTTGTGCCGGATTTTGAACATGCGAAACGAGAATACATCGAGTGTTTCAAGATCGGCAAAGGTAACCCAGCCCTGGCCCAGGCGAGGCGAAGTTTCCATCTTGCTGTTGTTTCGAGCAGTCAGGCATCACCACCTATGGTTGCGGAGAGCATGCAGAAGATCGAGGATCAGCTGCGTACAAGTCCTGGCGATGCAGAGCTGCTGTACATCTACGGTCGGGGCAAGGAGACGTTGGGAGACTTTCCTGGGGCGATTGCAGCTTATCAGGCGGCAGCCAAAATCAATGCAAACGTGCACCCGCAGTTACAGGTAAGGCTATCCACGTTGTTAGGTGGCGGTCCAGTGAAGAGCGGTTCTCAGCCGTCGAAGATCGCCGGAACTCCAGACGGCGCTCCCGCCGTCGCTCAAAAAGCAGGAGCGCCCGGATCACTGGCAACGGCAGCGGGTCAGCCAGCAGGAGCAGCTGCGCCGCCCAAGGAACCGCCCAAACCAACCGTCAACTATGCAGACGGGGAGGCGAAGCTAGCTTCAGGTGATGCCGTTGGCTCAATCAAATTTTTCGAAGCGATTATAGACAAGAGTCCTACGGATGGACACGCTTGGTTCATGTTAGGCAGATCCCAGGAGAAGAAAGGTGACTTAGAAGAAGCTTCGGTCAGTTACCGTCAGGCAACATATTCAAAAGAAGCTGGGGCCCAAGCGGCGTTGGACCAACTCAACGCCACTAGAATGCAACCCGCAATGAAAGAGTACGATAAAAACATGGCGGATAAAAACTACGTTGGTGCAGCATCCAGCTTGAAGGAGGCAATAGATCTGGCACCGAAAAATGCAGACTTGCACAGAAAGTTAGCCGCCCTAATGAAGCAAACTGGTGACGCTAAAGAAGCTGATCGAGAAACGCACAAAGCCGAAGAGATAGAGAAAGGGGGCAAATAAACAAAATTGTATAAAGGCTCCGTTACCGTTAGCTGCTCACATCCCTCCACGCGGAGGCGGACGCTGTTCGCTCTCACCTGCAAACTTTTAGCAGCAACATTTGTCCTCTCTGGCGCTCAATTTTTCTCACCACTTCCGGCATGGTCACAGTCGATAGCTGAGGCGGACGAGTATCTAATCAAAAACAAATTCAAGGAAGCCGAGGATGCCTATCGCGCTTTAATCCAGAGCGACGACACCGGTGACTCTTATGCCGGGCTGGCTGTGGCGCTGGCTAAACAGGAGATTCCAGCCAAGATTACAGAAGCTGAGCGCGTGCTGCGCCAAGCGCGCGAAAAGTTTCCAGACAATCCGAATGTCATCGCCGCTGGTGGCTATGTCTCGTACGTTCACTCTCAAAAAGTTGCCTCGCCGGCTAAGCGCGATCTGTATCTTGAAGCTGCCGAAATGCTCTGTAAAAGAGCGATTAAGGCCAATCCAGACATCCTCATTGCCCAGCAAACTTTGGGACTCGTAAAAGTAGCTCAAGATGATCTCGATTCGGCGATTGATCCACTGCGCAAGTCAGTTGGCTTAGCCGAGAATCCGATCAATTTAACTCTTTTGGCACAGGTACTACTCAAAATCGATCCAAAAGACAAAGAAGCAGAGCAAATAATTACCAAAGTTATGCACGACAAGCCTGACTACGCCCTGGCCAGGTTACAGAAGGCAATTATCCTGAACACACAGGGCAAGCCAGAAGACGCGTTTATGGAATTGCACAACATTCCAGCCGACAAGCAGAAAGACCTGCCTGAATGGAACACAATTAAAGGCGACATCTGCAAGAAGCAGGGAGATGGACCGGGTGCGCTTGCAGCATGGCGCGAAGCGATCAGATTAGAACCGCACATGCCAGATCCCTATCGTCATATGGCGGAGTATTACGCCCTTCGCGGCGATGGCGAAATGGCAATCGCTGAGATGCACGACGCTTTGGAAATTTTGCCAAACGACATGCAAATGCGAAACGACCTGGCCGAACTAGCTTTGCGGCAGGATAAGTTGGACGTGGCTGAAACTGAATACAAAACGATTTTGACGACCCAACCCGATGACGCAAACGCAGTCATGGGCTTGACGCGAGTTTACAATCGCAAAGCCAGAAAAGACGGTCAGTATCCACCCGACATGCAGAAGCTGATCGATCAACTGCAAAACATTATCAGCGAACACGCCGCCACCTCTACCGAAAAGAATGTCTCTGGTCAGGTCGTAAAAGCGGGCGCCAAAGAATTCAAAGAGAAGAAATTACTATCAGAAGCTGAATCAGACCTCAATAAACACGAGTTTCGAAGCGCTCGAAAATGTTTTAGCTCCGTCATCTCTGAACATAAGGATGAGCCCTATGAACTAATTTCTTTGGGCGAACAAGCGTTTAATGATGGGGACTTCCAATCTGCTGAGCAGGCCTACGCTTTGGCTAAAGAAATTCCAGAGGTTGCACCAAGGGCAGAACAGGGTATGAGCCGAATAGGGACCCAACGAAATGAGGCGGCTCGGCAAACCAAACTTGGTGATGCTACCTGGAAACTCCCAGATGTGGCAATTGACCATTATAAGCAAGCCCTGATTGCCGATCCGCAGCATCCGAACGCCTACTATGGGCTTTTCAGTATGTTCACCAGAGGCGAAAAACCAGACCCCAACCGGGCGTTAGAAAACGCGAAATATTTCTTGGAGGCTGCCGATGACAGCAATCCACTTCGCCAGGAAGTTGAATCCGGGCTGATGAAACTAAAAAAGCACGATAGCAAACACGAGAAGCGTGAAAGCAAGTCAAAGAAGAAGTAGAATCCTAGTAGCCTGTGACCTGACCTGTTCGCTTAGCATAAAGAGGAGCTGGAAATGAATTCGAGAAAGCAAGGCCAACGAAAAGGACGATCCAAGTTGAACGGCCCCGCTGACGACGGTCAATTCATCGACGCCTCTCCAGACGCTGATACACAGCAGAATATGAGTAGAAACTCGCCTCGCAACTTGCAGGAGACGAAGGTCTATAAAGATTCAGTCAAGGGCGCTCGTGCTGCTTGGCAGAATTACGTCGCCTTTCTGGCAACCAAGTTTCACGATACGCCCCGCCGTGGACAAGAACAGTTCATTATCAGAATGAGCCAAACGCTCACAATTGGTAGTGCAGTTCTGATCACCAGCCTTTTCTATCCATTCTTACCAACTCTGATCCGCGTTTTTGCTCTTCCGGGTGTTCTTGTGCTTTCATGGTGGTTAGGAACGAAGGTTGTCGCACCGCAGATGACTATCCGATTCGAAAAGCATCTAAATCAAGAGTTCTAAAGTGAAAAAAGCATGGGAAAATTCTGCCGTATATAAGAGCTTCTCCCAAGCATCGCGCCTGCAACAAGAAGTATTCATCAGCCGATTCAGTCAGATCATGGTTATCGGTCTGACTATATTCGCGATCCGTTTTTTCTTTATCGACCTAAATTCGTTTGTGGGAGTTGTTTTTCTGCCGGTCGCCCTAATAGCCGCCTGGTTTTTAGCCACCAAAGTCGTGGCACCACGGATGGTGCTACTTTTCGACAAACATTTGAACCGAGAGCAATAAGGTGAAACCGGTAGTAAACGCAAAAACCCTGAAGATGATCGGCGGCGGAATAATAGTCGCTGGCGCCTTCGCGATCATGTTTCCGGACATGATCACTTACTTCGGCGGCATAGCAAAGTTGCTGCTTATGGTAGTCGTGGCTATTTTTAGTGCTGCATTTGTAACCCGCGCTTTCTACAAGCTCAAAACAGTCAAGCCAGCTGTTGAAGCCTCTTCACAGCCGTCAGTCGCTCTGCCAACCGCAAACGCTGATACTACATCTGATACCTAATTTTTGACGCGAAAGTCAAATGGAGTTATGGGAAATGATCTCACTTAAACAATCGAAAGTTCAACTTGGCGGACTGTCCGCCATGATCACATTGGCTTTGAGCCTAGCGCTTGGTGCGCAAGCACAAGATTATATGGGCGCCAGCAGCTTGCACGGCAAAACCGTCATCTTACCCAGAGGCACCACATTCGAAGGACGAATGGATTTAACGATAGGTTCAAGAAGCAGACAGGGACAAGCGTTCACCATCAGCATGGCGGCCCCGGTTCTGGCCAACGGCACGGACGTCTTGATACCAGCCGGCTCGCAGATAATCGGAGAAGTCGTTGAAGCCATAGCCTCGGGCGATGTGCCCCACCCCAAAGGCATGAAGCCGACCGGCAAACTGAGAGTACAACTATCCGGATTGCGCACTCCAGATGGCGTCACCTATCCCCTTGTAGCATCACTGGCGGGAGAAACATTCTCCAGCGGAGGAGGAGGACAGGGCAGTCAGCAAGCCAACAAGAATTTGGGTGGTGGCATCGGCTACGTTGGCTCGCAAGCAAGCTTTGAAGCAGTCGCACCCGGTATGGATGCGAAGCGCAGGGGAGGCGGTGGCGGACAAGGACCAAAAGTACTTACCAAGTCCGAGATCATGCGAGACCCTATCTATGGCATAGACCAAAATGACAACAACAACAATGGTGGAGGACAGGCGCCCAAAATCCGCTCGCTCGTCAAAAAGGGGCGTGACATCTACATCGCCAGCGGTTCGCCAGTCAGCATTAAGCTCGACGCACCATTCAAAATCGGTATCAGCCAGGCAGCCGGCGCTGCAGCTGCTTTGACCCCGCAGGTCGATTTAAATGCAGATGGCACCTTCGGAAGAAGGTTTGTGAAACAAGCACCACCACCACCTCAGCAGCAAGATCAGCCAGGGGGAGTTGCGCCCGGGGAGAATCCACTTCCGGGTATACTTCCAGACGTGCCTCACAGTGTTCCAGCGTATAATCCTATAGCGCCAGCAGCCGCACCACCTGCTGCGGTTGCACCACCTGCCGCGCCAGTCGTGCAACCGATGCAAGCCCAACAACCTGCCGGACAGTTGCAGCCCGCGGGACAAGCCGCAACTCCCGCAAAAGGAAACGACTTTTAGAAAGCCATGAATTACCCAACCAACGATTCCAATGGTCCTGAGCGGACTGTTGAGCTGCCGTTTGTCCTCGCCATTACTGGTGCAAGTGGCGCCATTTACGGGCTGCGGCTGCTTCAATATTTCATGGAAATTGGACAACCAGTTGATTTACTGGTCTCACGTGCGGCGCTGCAAGTGATGAAAGAAGAAAACGATTTGCTGCTGGGTGACGACATCGCGGCTGGGATCGCTCAATTCCTCGATTTGCCCGCTTCCGCGCCCTTCAAATTACACAAGTTGACTGACTATGGAGCCTCTGTTGCCAGCGGCTCGTACCGAACCAAAGGCATGGCAATCGTTCCATGCAGCCTTGGCACACTTGGTGCTGTGGCTAATGGGCTGACGGAGAATTTGATTCACAGGGCGGCTGCGGTGTGTTTAAAGGAGCGACGCACTCTATTGATTCTGGTTCGCGAAATGCCTTTTGGACAGATCCAACTGAAGAACATGCTTGCACTTTCTCAAGCTGGCGCTGTCGTCGCTTCCGCATGCCCAGGCTATTACCACAGACCGCAAACAATTTCCGACCAAATCGATTTTGTCGTCGGTCGTGTTCTCGATCAATATGGGTTCGATAACAACCTGTTTAAGAGATGGAAGGAAGACGCGCGCCCACTGCCCACTGCTGCCAAAGTGAAAATGTAGCAAAAAGGGATAGTTAATGCCGAAAAATAAACCGAAGCCTCCAACTGACACCGCTCCAAGTCCATCCAACCCTGGTGATGGCTCGCTTTTCCCTGTCGGCAAGGTAGTGGGAATGCAAGGACTGGGCGGTTATATGAAAGTAAAACCCAGTAGCAACAATCCAAAATTGCTGCTCGACATAAAAGAAGTGCAAGTAGTTTCAACCAGCGGCACCATCGAAGAACTCACTGTAGAGGACATCTACCTCGACCGGAGACTTCTACTGATTAAGCTGAAGGAATGTTTGGACCGAACGTCCGCAGAAAAACATATGGGGTCAAGCATTAGTACTACGAGAGACCAGCTGCGCGATCTATCCGAAAACGAGTGGTGGGTTGAAGACCTGATCGGACTGCCCGTTTTCACCACAGACGGTGCAGAAGTGGGCACCGTATCTGATGTCATCGGTCCCAAGAGCGAGCTACTGGAGATTACGAGGATCGATTCTCCGGGGAAAGAACCTATTCTTGTTCCTTTCGTTGAGGCGCTGGTCCCGCTTGTGGACATTGAAGGCAGGCGCGTAGAAGTAGTCAATTTGCCGGGTTTGCTAGATCAGTAAGATTTCCTCCAGTCTTGAAATCGCACTACAGGCGACACCAGGAGAGCAGCGCACACGTGCACCACATACGCCACTAGTGGAAAAGTCGGTTTTTTGACGCCTGTTTTCCAAATCTTTCCGGGTATTAAGTTCTTATAAAATTGGTTAACAACAGCTTGATTACTATGAGCGCATAGCCTATCTTTATTTGTTGTAGTGCGATTACATAGCAGTCTGTGAAGTGCCCCTGTTTTAGACGGCGATATTGGCGGTGGCTATAGGCCCAGGGTTTAGACCAATCGCGTCTGGCATTGAATATTTAATCAGAGTCAGCTTTCTGACTTGATTTCGGGCAATAACCAGCAGTCAGATTCTCAAGGCATCCAAGTTGCAATTGATTTGCATCCTTGCTTTCGTGCCCGTCTTCCCTTCATGTTCCGGTTTAGAGGATCGTTCATGCAAACAGTCACAAAATCACCTCCTTTGTTGCCACAAGTCTCGACCGACGATTTGGGTCAACTTCAGCTTTATCTACCTACATTAAAGGTGATTTCGTACCGTGGTCCTGGACAATCTGGCGGCGTTCCGACCAGCCTAGAACCCGTAGTGAAGCGTCTAGGTGCCAAAGTCCATTGGTTCGCCATTGATGGCTTACCGTCTCAGCCTTCGCAAGAAGAAGCACAAGGTGCCGCCTTCGCCTTCTACAATCCTCAGATCCCGCAGTCACTGTTGGAAAAGCACAATCAAATCGCTTCCGGCTATCTCTATCCTCTTTTACATGGAATGCCTGAAAAGGCTAAGTTCGATGCTGAGAACTGGAAGTCATTCCGGCAACTGAGCGAAATCATCGCCTCTGAAAGTTTGAAGGTCTCTTCTGAGAGCTTTCCAACTCTTTGCTGGCTGCACGATTATCAACTGGCATTGGTTGCCCCGTTGATGTCCATGCAAGCAGGCGTAATTCTCTGTCAGTTCTGGCATGTGCCATGGCCTTCAGCATCGATCATGATGAAGTCGCCAATCGCCCATGAACTGGTCGAGTCTTTGTTGTCGAACAAAATTATCGGCTTCCATACAACCGAATATGCGCTGAACTTTTTGAATACTGTGCAAGAACTTTTGCCAAACGCAGTCGTTGATATTTTGAAGATGGAAGTTCGTCGTCGCAGCACGGTTACAAGAATTGTTGTCATGCCTCTCGGCATCGATTTCTCACTGTGGCAACAATTGGCAAAGTCAACGAGGCCCATCGCAGAAGCGATCGGCGTCAAGCACAGACTGGCTAACCAAGTTGTTCTTGGCGTCGATCGTCTCGACTACTCTAAAGGTGTTCTGGAAAAACTGCACGGCATCGAGCGATTCCTCGAAACTCAACCAAATTGGCATAAGCGTTTTCACTATGTGCAATTAGCTCAACCACCACAATCGCAAGAAGCTGATTTTCTCGACTACGCGAAAGCAGTGGAAGAAAAAGTTGAGCAAATCAACACTAAATATTCAAATTCAGGATGGAAGCCAATTTTATTCATTCCAGGTCAATTTGAACAGAGCGAGTTAGCAGCTTGGTATCAAGCCGCAGATGTTCTTGCAGTCAATTCGATCAAAGATGGCTTGAACTTGATCGCTAAAGAGTACGTAGCGTCCAGGCTAGATGAACAGGGCGCGCTAATCTTGAGCAAGCTGGCTGGTTGTTCAGCAGAATTGGCTCAAGGAGCGCTATTGGTCGATCCAAACGATCCAGAAGAATTCGCAAACAGTCTTGTTCAAGCTCTGACTATGGGCGTGGAAGAAAAACGCAGAAGAATGACTTCGATGCGCAGAGTAGTCGGCTGGAACCAGTTGCATGACTGGGCCCTCGGTTTCTTACGCGAAGCACTCGGAAGCAAAGCAAGTCCATATCAGTACCCGCTAGGATAGCCAAACCATCCAGCCGTCAACTTTCGTTAGACAAAGGTTGCACCACCGTCACGCTTTCGACACAACCGCGTCACATACTTGCCATTAAGTCGTCGCAAGATGCTTAAGGACAAGCGGATAGATGTGTGAAAGGAGACCGGTACGGTATGGGAGACTTTGCTGCAACTGGCCCGGTAGAAAACATCTACAAATTGTCTACGGCTTTGGGGATTGATGTAGAAAAGCGTACTATCGATACACTTTTAGATCAGGGGCGGACCCTAGCTTTCACAAAAGTGCATGCCGACGTGACGATCGCTCCAGGAGGAAATGCAGTCAGCCGATCCAGTTTGGATGGAATGAGTCAGCCTGCTGTCACTGTCAAATTTAGCGACGCGAAACTTCCGTTGATGGCAGTCTTGGGTGGACATCCATCCAAAGAATATGACGCAACAATTGTGGACGCTGATAATGCAGCGGTTCCAGAACAAGCTCATTTGAAATTCAGCATGTCCATCTTCGGCTCTGACGTGAAGTTTCACGTAAATACTAGCGGGCCAGATCTGAAGGTCATCGACGGCACATGCAAAACAAAAGATGGCGTCACCACAATTGACGAGACTGTCAAAGACGGCGGTGGAAATTTGCTAGTTACAGGTCATATCGTGACTGATATGGGCAAAAATCCTCACGCATTTCATCAGTCAACTGAATTAAGAGATCCGAAGGATCACAAACTAGGCACCATTGAAGAGGACGTAAAACTTAGCGATGACCAGCTAATTGCCGATGCCACTATTAGAAGGTAGGTTTGAACCCATGTGGTTTTTGAAGCCGGCGATTCGCCCGCGCCTAACGGTTCGGGCGGCCGCACGGACTCTAGATAGCATCACCTGCGGATGAGGGCGTCGCGTCAACTTAATTTGCCGGTTTGATATTGCGCAAGTTGGCACTCTGCTCGCAAGAGATCGAAGGTCATGTCATCGGGCTCGGCCGACTTAATTTCCTGGTCGATAATTTTTTGCGCTGAAGCAAATTGCTGTTGACCCATGAGGACTTGAATCAGCAATAACTTAGCATTGCGATAGTTGGGATTTCGCTTAAGACTCATTTTCACAAACCTTTCTGCTCGTGGCAAGTTGGCACTCATTAGGCACAACATCGCGAGGCTCAAAGGTGGAAGTTCAAGGTCTGGAAATTGCGTGACAGTCTGTTCCAGAATTCGCCTAGATTCTTCTGGATCAGTCATTAAGAGTTTACTCGCTTCCTCAACCTGCTTCATCGCTTCAGGAGGCATCTCTTTTGGCATATCAAAATCAAGCATCCGCTTCGCTTTTCTAATCAGAACCTCTGTTTCTTTGTCGGGAGGCTCCTCCGTCGAACTCCCAACCACTAGAGCCAGTGCTTCTTTCGCCAATGATAGGCGCCCTTGGAGAAGGTATGTTTCGCCTAGCTCGAAGAGACGCTCTGCTGCCAATCCCTTTGGTATCGTATCTGGTGGCGAGCCATTGAGCTGGCAAGAGAGCATAAGTCCTGTATCTCGAAATTCTTGATCTGAAGCTCCCAACATGGCTCGTCCTCTATTGACGTAACCCAGAGCTTCCTCAAATTTCTGTTGTTTAATAGCAACTTTCATTGCAAGATGAAGCGAACGAACATGCTCAGGATTTACAGACAGAAGGTATTTGGCTAGCCCATGTGCTTCGTCGATTTTGCCTTCTCCAAAATACATCCATGCCAGATTGGAAAAGGGCCATTCAAAATCTGGATATTCGCGCATGAGAGCTTGAAATTTTTCTTTGGCAGCAGCTGGATTGGAGGACATCAAATTGTAAGCTTCGATGTTTCTCTGTTCTGCAGCTGAAGGCACCGGCGCGCGCGGCAACTGTCCCCGCAACACGAAACTAGCCTTTCTCGCCATAGCGCTTCCAGGAGCTAAGTTCACCACGCGCGTGAGCGCCTCACGCGCCAATCCGACCAAGCCGCCTAACCTATATCGCAAGCCCAACTCATAATATTGACTAGGCTCGAGGTTATCTGGCACTGCATCAGGCAAAAACTCGGTCATGCAAGCGGCTCATTCTGTTTTGTCTCGTCTCGATGTAGTCACATAGTCCTTTGGAACGCCGGCATTCTTGAGCTAATACTTCAAAAGATTGAATTCTTCCATATCAACAGTGGCAGTGTTGCGATACATCGCCAGCACAATTGCCAAGCCAACTGCGGCTTCAGCTGCGGCTACAGTGAGAATAAAGATGGCAAAGACTTGCCCTTTAACTTCAGTTGGATCGACGTAGCGAGCAAACGCAACTAGATTTATGTTGACAGCATTGAGCATCAACTCGATTGACATCAAAACCCGAACCGCATTGCGTGATGCCACCATGCCGTACATGCCGATGGCGAAAAGAACCGCACCGAGACAAAGATATCGAACTAGCGGCTCATCCTGATGAATCGAAAGAACAAAAAATCCAGCGAACGTCCCCGTCGAAAGAACTACTAGCGGGGAGGCGTTCATAAATATTGCTGCAGCCGCCAGAAGTGCGATTGCGGAAAATGAAGCGACATCGGCAGGCATTTTCAGTCCGGCTGAAAGCAAGGCTGTGCCAATTGTACCGGTGAAGTAAAGAGCGGCTATGATCAGTGCGACGACAGCGTAGGCAATGCCTAAAGTTGGTTGAGTGTTTGTTTTCTGCATTAGTCCTACCTCGACGTCGTCAATACTTCAGGGGATTCAGCGTCACTCGAAATGCCAGCGACCTCGCTATATTCAAGGGGCTCAGCTTCGACCGGTTCGTTTTTGGCGAGCATAATCGCACCCATCAAAGCTGCAAGTAGGAGCACCGAAGCGAATTCAAACGGCAGAGAGTATTGGCCTGTCAGGGCGGTGCCTATTACGGCCACATTGGCTCCAGACGGTAATTCAGCCTTGACCGGCCAATATTCCGAACGTATAGCCATATAGATAACTGCAAACAAAACAAACGAGACAACAAATCCCAACAGCTTGCTGTTGCCCACTGCTGGTTTCAAGTCTAAATCCATTCGAGGATTTGTGAGCATGAGAGCTATAACAACTACGAGGGTGATGCCAACTGCATAGATCATTATTTGAGCCATGGCAATGAACTGGGCTTGCAAAATCAAGAACAAACCACTGATAGCTCCAAACACACCGATCAAGAGAAAGCCACTGCGGATAATGGCACGGTCCAGAATCACACCGTACGCAAAGGGGATGGCTAGCGCGGCAAGCACATAAAACATCCAGGTCTCAATTGATGGGGCATTGATATCCGCCAAATTTGACAGGTTTTCCATTTCTTTGCTCTTTATTCCTCTGCGCCAACTACTTTTAGTGCGATGTTCATGAGTTTAGCCTGGGAGCACCGGCATCCTTGCCGGCATCGGGTTTAGCCTGGGAGCGCCGGCATCCTTGCCGGCTTATCTTACTGCTAGCCCTCTGGTTTATCGTCTGGGGGCTTCGCTTCGGCTGGAGCCTCTGGAGCCTTTTCTTCTTTTGCTGGTTCGGCTGGTTTAGCTTCTGCTTTGGCTTCGTCAGCTGGTTTTGCAGCTTCAGCAGGCTTTGCTTCTGCTTCAGGTTTGGCAGGAGTGTCAGCAGTCTTCGCATCCGCAGCCGGTTTCGCTATTGCATCCGCCGCTGGTTTCGCTGCGCCAGCGGCCGCAGGTGCGGCTTTCGCTGGTTTTGGCTTGGGAATCGGAATTTCCTTCTTATCGAAGTAATATGCCGATTCTTCTTGGCTCAAAGTCAATTTCTTGATGTCATAAATCAAAGACTCTCGTGAGTAGTCGGCCATCTCAAAATCGTTGGTATTGATAATGCAGGTGGTTGGGCAAACTTCGGTGCACAGCCCGCAGAACATACATAGACCGTGATCTATTTTGAAATCGATCAACTCTAGCTTGTTGGTTTCGGGACTCTTGTGGGCGACTATTTCAATACATTTATCAGGACAAACGCGTTCGCATTGACGGCACGAAATACAAAGATGCTCACCTGTTTCGGGATTAACGCTCAGCGCCAATCTTCCTCTGAACTCAGCTGGCAAATTTGGTGCATGATCAGGATATTGCTCGGTAATTGGCTCTTTGAACGTATGCCCGCCAACAGTCGAAAGTCCACGGAAAACTTGATACAGACTGTCGAACGCTCGCGAGATCAAATTTGACATTACGGAACTCCTCCCACGGGCAAACCGACGTGAACGTTGACTAGCACTCTTGCAAATGCCATCACCAGAAACACTATTAAGGACAGTGGAATCAGGCGCTTCCAGCCAAAGTCCATTAGTTGATCAATTCTGAAGCGTGGCAAAGTTCCACGAATTAAGACTGCAAAGAAGACGAAAGCATAGGTCTTCGCAATTACCCACAAGGCTGGAAATAGAGTGTGCTCATCAACCAACATCAATCCTTTGGCTGTTAAGAAATCGAACGACGGTCCGACTGTAGATGAAAAATTATTCCACCATGGGTCAAGCAGCCATGCGGGTATCGGATTGCCTCCGCCGCCCATAAACATAACCACAGCGATTGAGCTGACGATGAACAAGTTGGTGAATTCTGCCAGGAAGAAGATGGCGAATTTGATGCCACTATATTCGGTGTTGTAGCCGCTTACTAGTTCGCTTTCAGCTTCCGGCAAGTCGAAAGGAATGCGGTTGATTTCGGCACAGGCTCCAGTCAGATACAAGGCGAACATAATGATTGTGCAAACGATTAGAACGATAGCAGCGACGATAGACAGAGCGCCTGCAGGATAGGCTGCATCAAACAGCGCTTTGGCCTCGATGTGGTTGCCTGTCAGATTGAGCGCGATGAACTTATCTATACCGCGCAGAGCGCCGCCGCCAAAGATATTCCAATCAAAAATACCGCCGGCTTGCTGGTTTGCAATCTGCACAACGTCAAGCGATTTTGCCATCATGCAAATCGAAATCAAGGAAAGAACTAAAGGTATTTCATAGCTGATTGCTTGAGCAGCACTGCGCAAGCCACCCACTAGCGAATATTTGTTATTACTAGCCCAGCCACCCATCACAATTCCAACGACTGGAACGGACGAGGCGGCTAACACATAAAAAATTCCAGTCGGCAAATTGACGATATGGAAAAGCTGGTTATCGTTAGTAACGGCAGCGAGCAAAGGAATTGCCGCAAAGACGGAAGGTGCAAAAAAGATAATCGGAGCCAGCGTAAACATGATGAGATCAGCGCCCTTAGGCGTGATGTCTTCTTTGAAAAGCAACTTCACAGCATCCGCAGCCGTTTGGAACAAACCATCGGGACCAACCCTGTTCGGTCCGCTGCGCACCGTAAATAGTGCCAATCCTCTGCGTTCAAAGAGAACCATAAACATTGCATTGATCGGAATGAAAACCAGCACACTCAGAATCGGGACGATTGCCTGGAAGGCATCAAACAAGATGTTTGACGTGTCCTTAATAAGGAAGTATGGGATGAAAATCCCAACAATCCAGGCCGCTCCCCAAACAGGAATGAAGATGAAGAACAACCAAATTGTGCTCATCTTGACGAACTTAAAAACCTCTGCCGTATTTCCCATAGTTAGTTGCTTGAGGTGCTCCCTTTACCGGTCTACATCAGGAATGATTACGTCGATCGAACCAAAGATAGCCATCACGTCCGCGATGGGATGCCCCACCAGAAGTTCCGGCAAAACTGACAAGTTACTGAAAGAAGGATTTCTCCAACGGAATCTGAATGCCTTGTCACTTCCATTGGAAATGATGTAGCAGCCGAGAACTCCGCGAGGACCTTCAACCGCTTCGAAACCTTCTCCAGCCTTCACGCGCATTCCGGCGTTCTGTTTCTTTCCTAAGATTTCACCAGGTTGAATCATGTCGATGCACTGTTTGATGATCTCGTTGGATTCACGCATCTCTTGAACGCGGGCAATATATCGCTGCTGCGTGTCTCCATCACCTGCGAAGGTGGGAACATTGAATTTCAATTTGTCGTACATGGAATAAGGCTTGAACCGACGCAAGTCGTAATCAACACCTGAACAACGCAAGGTCGGACCAGTGACGCCATAGTCAATGGCAGTCGCTTTCGGCAAAATCCCGACGCCTTGAGTGCGTTTCAAAAAGATTGGATTTTCGCTGACAATGGCTTCGTATTCGTCGACCCGATCCGGGAAATCTTTAGTGAATGCAGCCAGTCGCTTGAACCAATCCGGCTTTGGATCACGGATGACGCCGCCAATTCTGATGTAGTTGAACATCATGCGTTGACCGGCAATTTCTTCAAGAAGAACGAAGAGCTTTTCACGTTCTCTAAAAGGATAGAAGGGAAAGCCGAACATCGCACCAAGGTCAATCAGATAAGTACCCAACCACAACAAGTGTGATGTGATCCGATTCATTTCTGAGGCGATGATGCGCAGCCATTCCGCTCGCTCAGGCACAACACATCCATCGATTTTTTCAGCGGCGCGTGCCATGGCCCAAGAAGTGAACATCCCGGACAGATAGTCGACGCGGTCGATCAAGGCTTGATATTGGAACCAGGTGCGGTTTTGCCCTTGCCACTCTTGCCCACGATGAAGATGACCGATTACCGGCTCAACGTGTTTGACCATTTCTCCATCAAGCGTAACGATGAGGCGCAACACACCGTGGGTGGCAGGATGCTGCGGGCCCATGTTGATGATCATCTCATCTGTTTTTAGCGAATGTGTTTTTAGCTCGGTTGCCATAAATTAGCCTCTGCTGCTTGACTCGTTAGCGCATACTGTGGGGATTTTTATCGTTCAACGCATCCACCGGTTGCTTGTAATCGCGACGAAGCGGATGACCATCCCAATCCCAAGTGTTCAGGATGCGACGTAAATACGGATGACCGTTGTATCGAATTCCAACTAGATCGTATGTTTCGCGTTCATGCCAATTAGCGGTTTGCCAGAAGTTGGCGATGCTTGGAACGTTGGGCAGTTTGCCTTCTGGCACATCCGATTTCTTTATTCGCACCTTGATCACAAGTTCGTTTTTGTTCGAAAACGATTGCAAGTGATAAACAGAATCAAAAGTGTCCTGACTGTCTACACCAGATACGGTGAGCAAGAAATCGAGTGCAATCTCAGAACTACTGCGAAGAAGACGCAGAGCTGAAGCGAGGTTGCTGCCATCAATCTCAACCGTTTCACAACCAGTTGAATCCGGCAATGGCACAGTAGTGATGCCGTGTTCTTTCAAGAATTGACCGGACGGTCCCACAGCTGGTGGCGCTGGTGGTTCAGCCGGTTTGGCCGCTGCAGCCGGTTTAGCAGCATCAGCTGGTTTGGCCGCTGCAGCCGGTTTAGCCGCGTCGGCTGGTTTGGCAGCTTCGGCTGGTTTCGCAGCTTCAGCAACTTTAGCCGCTTCAGCCGGTTTCGCAGGCTCAATTGGTTTTTCCGGTTCAGATGGTTTGTCTGTAGGTTCTTCTGTCATTGAGTTTTTTCTCTACGTCGCTGAGCCGGTTGGATTTTCCTTGGCGCCTTCACCGGTGGCAAGAATAAGCGAGGTTTCATACTGCGCTTCCGCAACCAGATCTTCCATCGGTCGTCCTGAGTCGTAATCTACATAGCGAACTGCGCTTTGCGCATAAACACGGTTGCGTCGATCGTTGTAAGACTCTGTACGAATTTTCTGTTGCAGTTTCAGCAAAGCATCGAGGATACCTTCCGGTCGGGGTGGGCATCCTGGTAGATAGATATCAACAGGAATGATTCTGTCGACCCCTTGCACGACGGAATATGAGTCATTGAACATGCCTCCAGTGACGGTGCATGCTCCCATGGCAATCACATATTTAGGTTCAGGCAATTGCTCATATAGGGTGATCAAAGCCGGCGCCATTTTTCTGGTGATTGTCCCTGCAGTGATAATCAAATCCGCTTGACGAGGGGTTCCACGAAAGACTTCCGAACCGAAACGCGAGATATCGAATCTCGACATCCCGACACTCATCATTTCAATAGCGCAGCAGGATGTTCCAAAAGTTAACGGCCAAACTGAATTCGCTCTGGCGAGGTTGGCGATTGGATCAATCAATTTCGTTAGCATCTCAATGGCTCGCTCAACACTCGTCAACGTGACTGTGTCTTTAAGCTCATCAGGAACGGGCATGGAGGGAATTTGTTGCGGTGATTCTGAACCGCTTGGATTTGAATCAGTCATGACTTCACTCCCACTTTAGAGCTCCCTTTTTCCAGGCATACGCAAGTCCAAAAGCGAGTATGACTAGAAAAACCAACATTTCTACCGGGCCGAGCCACTTCCAGCCAGCCGTTGCACCAATCTCATCAGTTGCCAATATCCAGGGAACGATGAAAACAATTTCGATGTCGAACAAGATGAACAATAATGCATACAAGTAATAGCGGATATCGAACTGCACATGCGCCGCTTGCATTGGTTTCATGCCGCACTCATAAGGCTGATTTTTAGTCAGACTCGGGCGGTGATAGCCTAAAAATAGTTGTAAACCCCAGGCAAGTAAGACCATTCCTACAGCAGGCAGGGCGAACCCCACGAACACGAATAGTCCAATTTGACCTAACTGCAATTGATACATGGCGCCTCTTTATCCTAGGATAGTCTTGGCAGCAAGCTGCTCGACTTATGTCAATCGCACAGCCAGTTTGCAACCGATTTGACGACAGATAAAGAATAGCAGGCCACACGCGGACTGGCGTTCACTTCAAATTATAGCCAAGTAATCAAAGCGGCTCTTTTGACGAGACTCAGTCTCTGTCCTATTTTCAGAATGAGGTTTCTAAACGCAAGCAGACGCGCACCTCCAGCCCGTCTGGCGTAAAGCTGTTGTTGCTCTTGGTAATCCACAATTCTTCGCAAATACCTACAAGCAAGCTCAGTAGTTGTAAGTTGTTAGTCGGCAGCATCAAGCGACCAAGAAATATTGGTTAACAAAGGCTCGGTCTAACTGATTAGCAGAGCAGCTTGCTGCCCAGGCAACCCTCGGAACGTTGGACGCTCCTCTTCAGAAGAAACGAAAATGTTGCATACTGGCATTGAAACCTCACTGTCCTCCGCAAGTCACATGACTGGATTCCCGCCAACAATTCCTCAAAAAAGACTTAAAGACCTCGAGCAATTGTGCGACCGTCTCGGTATGCACTTTGGCCGCATGGGGATTTTGCATGAGGCGCTTTGCCACAGCTCGTACGCGGCTGAGGTTCCTGGGGCTAAAGACTACGAGCGCTTGGAATTTTTTGGTGACGCGGTTCTCAAATTCGTTATAAGTGAATACCTGCTCGAAAGATTTCCTGAATATGATGAAGGTCAGCTCACCGAAATAAGATCGGTTCTGGTCAGCGACAAAACATTAGCTGAATTGGCAGAGACACTGAATCTGAGTAAATACATACTGCTTGGACGTCAAGTTCAAATGCGTCCGTCGATCATTGCTCAGGCGTTCGAAGCAGTGCTTGGAGCTGTCTATACTGATCTTGGCTTGATTTACGCCCAAAATTTGGTCGTTCGCTTGTTCGGCAATCTTGCTACCAGCGTTGATCGAGATGACATCAAGGACAATTTTAAGGCCGAGCTGCAAGAGTTCACCCAATCCAAAGCTCAAGGCGTGCCAATTTATGCCGTGACGAAAGTCGATGGGCCACCGCACGATCCCATCTTTTCAGTCAATGTTTCCATTGCCGGAACGGTGATTGCGGAAGGCTCTGGACGTTCTAAAAAAGCAGCTGAACAAGAAGCGGCCAAGGCTGCGCTGGATGAGCTTTCCAAGAAGAAAGCAAAGCCATCGCCAAAACTTTCAGAGCCGACAAACATCGAAGCCAACTAGCATTTACTGCGGGTCGAATGGCAGATTTTTGCTCTCTTCCTTGTTGATATCTACGATAGACATGTTGGTCAGAAGTCCATCCTTCTTCAAACGCTCAAGCGCCTGCTCTGGTTAACCTTCAAGACCCGATTCAGCAAAAAGTCTTTGAGGCTCGGTAGAGAGATACACATAACGCGTTAAATGGAATATTAAGAACGAATCAAATAGAACGGCACAACCATCGCTGGTCGTGCCGTTCTCGTTTATTCGATTAACCAGCTTGTGATTAAGGAGTCTGGGTGACTGCTTGTGACTGTTCAGCTGCTTTGGTGCCACGCAAGTCTGTAGTGGGAGCGCCGTCGCCGTCTTTCTGCGGAGCGTTGAAATCAGCTTGTTGAATTCTGGTACTGGACATATCCGGTGCTGGTGTCGCAGCTGGTGCGGGAGCAGCGGATGTCGCTGGATACAAACGATTGGTACCAAATGTGATAGCAGCTTGTGGCTGAACTGGTTGAACACCATCATCTTTTAGACCGGAAGCATCCGCCAATTTGGTTGCTTCGGTTCTAGCGGAAAGAGCTTCCTTATCTGCTTTAGCAGCTCTGAATTCAGCTTCTGCAGCCTTGAGCATCGAACGAGCAGCACTCAATTGTGCTCGCGCTTGCTCCAATTTGATCTTTGATTGCTCAACTCTTTGCGAAGCTGGATCGAGATCTGCTGCAGCTTTGTCTACCAAAGTCTTTTCTTGCTTTGTGGCCGGTGCTGACAGCGGCTCAGCACCACAACAAGTGGCAGAAAGCAAAACATAGGCGGGCGAAAGCAAGCCAGCCGCAAGGCTTAGGTTTAGGAGGGTATGTAACTTCATGAAATTGCCTCTACTCGGTGAGAACGAAAAACGTCGCATTAGTGCTGGACTAACGGCATTATAATCAGAAAATTCAGTGAATGATAAATATGAAAACCCTTA
>PLZS01000151.1 GCA_003153555.1 Candidatus Melainabacteria bacterium
TGGACTTCGTCCAGATGAAGAAGCGCTTCCTCGACTCCTGGGCTGCGAACCACCCCGACGCTTCGGACGTTCCGTCTGACCCGTCGATCGCTCTGCCCACGGAAATCGATGCCCTGTTCGGTATCGACGGACTGGAGAACATCCAGGTTCTGCCTTACGGCGCTGCGATTCTCGCGAACAACACCACGTTGTTCATGGTCGGATCGTTCCGTCGTCGCGCTGCCGGCGATTCCGCTCAGGAGGAGTGGGCACAGCGCGGTTACGACATCGTGAAGAGCCTGGACGGCAAGTCTGGCTCGGCATGGTGGACGGACATCGAGCACACGATGCCTGAGCCGGTGTACAACCAGCATCAGACTCACGAGATCGGCTACCTCTGGGCCGCGAAGCGCAATGGTCACCTCGGCGATTACCACCGTCGTAGCCAGAGCTTTGGCGCGTTCACGATGTTGTTCGATCGCCTGTTTGGTGAGGTCGTGCCGGTTGTTCCTGGTACCGACGGTCGTCGTTCCATCGTCGTCGAGGGTCAGTCCTACACGGAGGAAACCCCTGGCGCCAAGAAGAACGGCGGCACGCTCAAACTGGCTCACTCCTCGAGTGAGACGGTCAAGCAGAACGCCCCCACCCGTCGCGGTGCTGCTGCACGGACCCCGCGCAAGCGGTAATGCCAAACACTTGAATCAGGCGACGCCGCTGGCGACAACTGGTTCAAGGGGTTGGGTTCTCTCTTCGGAGGGCTGGATGGGTCTGCAACCGAGGTGTCACGTTGCGAGCGCAAGCTCGTAATTTGGCACCTCGGACCTGCAGACTTTTTCCAGCTGGATTTATACTATAAATTATAATAAGAAAAATTGTGGAGACGCCGAATTAATCCAACATGCCACCACTTGTGGTGGATCGAATTTCACCAATCTTCGCAAAACCATAGGAGCTGTTGGAGCATATTTCTAGATAGCTGGCGCGCTCCATCACCGTCTAGATTTGACCGAAGCTTATAAGTTGCTTGGAAATTCAACGCCCGTGGTATTCCTTACCGAGGGACAGAGGACGCCAAATGAAAAACCGCGGCGTTTGCCGGAAGTGCAAATCGCACGACATTATCAGAATCGACGCCAAGCTTGAAGGCGGAACTGTGATCTACCTTGGGTTGATGGATTCAGTGGCCCTGAGTCGATTCATCTGCGGCAATTGCGGATTTACCGAGGAGTGGTTGGAGGGTGAAGAGGAAATTGATAAGCTGAAGCGCCGCTTCCAATCACGCTTCCGAACCGACTTGCCTGAAACCAAAGATGACGGTGAGCCAAACCCATCCCGCTGGGATAAGTTAAAAACTTAGGTCGACAGCAAGTTGATAGACGCTGGATGCTTGCCCGCCCAGGCGAAAATTCTCACAGCCTGCCGATGTATTACTGAGGTGATGGATGTTCACTGATGCAGTCAACCAGAGCTCTAATCAATCCGGTTCTCTGCAATTGAACAAATGTTTTACTTGAAACAATTGGAAACTGCCGCTGTAAGCGCTCAACAAAATCGGAACCATCCAGATCATTGCCCACTTGCAAAAAGGTGATCTTAATTTCGTCCGGACGGCGCATTTGACTCATCGCTTGAGCTATAACCTGAACCAATGCCCCTTTATCCGTGGGTTCGCCATCGGTAATAACAGCAACCAAAAGTGGTTTGACATTGCCGTTAGTCATATTTTTCCGGCTGAAATAATCACCGAGTGTTTGACGAACAGCAGTCGCTGCGTTAGTGATTCCGCCCGGTCTATACTCCGTAAATATGTGAGGAATCTCTTGCACCTTTACGTTCGGAAAAATCTTTGTGCCCGTTGAAAACAAGACAACGCTCAAACCGTTTGGCGCGGCAGTTTGATATTGTTGCGCTAAGGCAGCAGTTTGAGCACCGCACCATTCCCACCTGCTCATACCGCCAAATCCGCCCATGCCACCACCGATACTGACGCCGCCAAACGCAGCGAGCATTCTCAGAAGAGAACTGCTACCACCGGAGCCCAAACCCAAACTGGCCAATCCCGCTCCTGAACCCACTCCTGGACAATCGGGAGTACTCATCGATCCAGACTTGTCGATCACAAGGACGACATCGTGTCGAGCTAAATTTTTGATCTCGAGCTGCGTAACGCCACCGCTAAGAGGGTGCTGGGAACCGATATCGGCCTGCCCGCGCAAGGTATTGTCTTGAGTCGCTCCGAGCATAGGTCGAAGCGATGACGACGCCTGGTCGGCAAAAGCTCGCATATCATTTTGCTGCACGCCTCCGACGATGGGTGCGTGCCCGTTTGTAGCGCGTTGACTTACACCACTTCCGTCGTCTGCAGAACCTTGCATGTCAGTTCGTTGCACGCCGCCCTGAATAGCGCCACCACTACTATGGAAATTGGGAGCAGCAGCAGGATAGTTTGGATCGTCATTTGAAGAAGGATTGGCATATGAAGGAGCAATTGGTGCAGATCCTCCCCGCTGGATGCGGAAAGACTCTTGCGCCGTGACGGTATTAACTGCCGAAGTGGACAGTGTTAGTAAACTCAGCCCTATAACGAGCAGCTTATCCTTCATCGGTGCAGTATTACCTTTTGCCTAACATAATTTAGAGACGATGCCTCAACACTCATGTTCCACGCCACACGCACTTTTGCTCCGCCAACCCGGTATACTATATCTGTTCGTAATTTAAAAAACAAAAAATTATCGGAAAGCGAGGCACCAGATTCGGTGCAGACAACAGCTCGAGCAGAGGGGGCACGAAGCCCCCTCTGCGGCGAACTCAGACAGAACTAGCGGTTGTTCCAGCAGTCCTTGTGGTAGTACAGCTTCCTGCGCTTGGGGGCGGCGACCGCGGTGAGGAGGTCCTTGAGGAGGATGTGCGTGTTCGGCTTGGGGCACTTGTCGGACATGCACACGTGCTTGGTGGGGTGGTTGGCGAGGGCAGGCGAACGGCCAGCCGCGATGGTTACCTAAATCGGCAAACCTTCGTGTCTCAATGCCTTTTTTAATTGCACTTGCCCTTGTTCAGAACGACCCCCGACCAAGCGCATTTGTTTCAAAGCTCTATCCGCGAGCCCCTTCTCACCTGCTTTAGAATAGATCTTGTAAAGTTGGTAGGCGCCACGCAACTCACCAAGCTCGGAAGCATGACCGTCATGCTCCAAATGAACCAACCCTCGAAGGCGCGTTTCTGTGGACAGTGCTAGTTTGCCATCATTTTGTTGCTCGTTTGCCAACAAAACATATTCAATGGCCACTTTTGGATTTAGAACGAACCGAGGGTCCTCTTTAAAAGACCGGATGCGAGCTGCAACTATCTGAGCTTGCTTCTTGTAGCCGAAGGCTTCTAACCCCTTTTCGGCGGTGAGCAAAATGTGACGAGGAAAGTACGGCTCGGTTCGAAAAGCTTTCAAATACCAAATATCACCAGATGTGGTATCACCTTGCAATTCAGACGCTAGTCCACTCAGCGTGTAAACGTTAGAAAGTTCGGGATAATCTGTAGATTGAGCAATACGAATAGCATTACGAGCAAGTAATGCAGCTTCGACAGGAGAGTTGTGGATAATTTTCATGAGAGCAGCATATATCAATATTTTGCCCTGTCGTGGGTTAGCACCTAGAAACCCGTTCGCGGCGAGCTGTAGAGTGTCAAATTCCTTTTGCGCCTGTTCATAGTCTCCGGCTGAAAGTGCCTTAACAGCTGTGGCAAAGCGCTCGTCGAATTCGTCCATTGTGCATGACGCGGCATCCAACTGCCGCTGCATGCTGTAGGCTAATTCTCTATCGCCAGATTTTTCGAGTACATTGATGTAGTTTTGCTTGACCTGATTTGAAATCGAAGACGGCTCGACTATTTTGTCTCCTAAAGCGATAGCTTTCGCGTACGCGTCTTTTGCTTCAAGCAGCCGATTTTGGGCCACACAACTATCAGCCAAGCTAGCCAGAGTTTCATATTGGCGCTCGTCTACAACCGATTGGTCAAAACGAGTGCCCTGTGCATGTTTTTCTAATCCCGTATAGCACCCTAGCGCCTGCTTTAAACTCTCTTCGGCTTGCTTATATTTCTTCTGAGCACTATAGCAACGAGCCAGTTCGCGAAGCATCAAAGGCAACTGCAATGCATTTTGGCTCTTCTTAGCCAGCTCCGTGGCCGTGAGATATGTTTGTTCGGCGTCTGCATACTTTTCAGATTGATATTGTTTCAATCCCTTTGTTGCTTGAACCTTACACTTCTGCTCGGCATCCACAAACAGATCGGCACATCCGCAAAGCAAAAAGCACAACAGAAGGCTGACAAATCCTAAAGAATGGACATGCAACCATTTTGCCTCAAACGACAACTGCCGAAATAGACTTAAGTGCAATTACCCTGTTCTCCGCTCTATTCCTAAATAAGCAGCGCGCTATTTGCGCGGCTTGGATTTCTTTGTTGACGCAGTTTTGGCTTTACCGCCCCTAACTTTTGCTTTCGAAGTGGTAGCGCGAACCTTCTTCTCTGATTCTTCTGGTTCACTCCCACTTTCGGGCTCGGATGTGGTTTGAACAGATTCTGATGCGTCACTCACACTTTGCGAATCGGATCCCTGTGCTGATTCTGGTGCTTCGATCGCATTTGCATTTTCCGATTCGGATGTTCGCGTAGAATCTGGTTCACTCTCGCTTTCCGATTTCATTGTTCGCGTCAATTCTGGTGCGCTCGAATCAGGAAACTCAGCTTCATCTCCACGGTTGTGAACTTCCACATTTCCTAGATTATCAGAGGCAACAAATTCCTGAATTGCCTCATCTAGAACCGGTGCGCCGGAATTGGCAGGTTCGCTCGAGGTGTTTAACGCCTCCGTTGGCGAAACAAACAAAGCCTGCAATGAATTGAAGGTTGTCGCGTTTCGTTTACGGACTCGTTTCTTATCCTCTTCATCAGTTATTACCTCCCGGGGCAAGTCCTCTTCAATGGATGTTGGACTTTCTTCAGGCGGTGCCGAGTTATATACAACAGGAGGCTCAGGAACGGGAGCGGGAATGGCTGCTTTTGCTATCTTAAGTCGTTCGCGTCCGTAACCGAAAGCCATTTGAGGCACCTCGGCTGATACCACAGGTGGTTCCACGGACACTTCCACTGGCGCTGCCACAGAAATCTCCTCAGCGGGTTGCAGGAGTGCCGCTGCTTGTTTTTGCTCTTCGGCGAAATCATCGTTATCGAATATATCTACTGTGCGTGAAACATCGCCAACATAAAAAGAATCATCGATCTCGTCCTCAATAAACATTTGCATGTTGGCCGATACGGTTACAGCTAATTCAAGATTTACGGCCTCGAGCGCCTCATGAATTTCCGCACCACCTTTGATATCACAAAGAACACTGATCGCCTCGTCTGGATTTAGTTCAAACTTTCGCAGTGCATCAGAACAGATTGACGCCGCGACAACGGCTTTAGCATCTGCCAATCCGAGCACTTCAATCAGCTTGATCGCCTTTGTTTCTTCCCTGAGGGCATTTGTAATTGCAACAATTATGTCTTCCCGATCAAAATAACCAGACTCGATCAGAAGCTCTACTAAGGGGCTGAATTGTTCAACGCCTGTGTCAGTAGACTGACCGTCATCCGTTTGATCCAACTCTTGCACATGTGCCGGTGGAGGTTCATCTTCAACGTCTTGCGCAGGCTCAAAAGCCGGAGGCACGAAAGGCTCAAATGAATCCGCTAAGCGATCGGGCGTCTTACCGTCAAAAGTCTTAGCGAAATTTCCCTGCACAACTTCTATCGGTCGACTCGTCTCGTCAGGATTTCTGTAACGAGGCTCTTCGACCACCGACATCGGTGGCGTCTGCGACTCGACGTCGGCGGGATCAAAGCTCTGCGATTGAACAAACGCCATCCATGAAGCGGCCTGCTGCTCAGGCGGCGGCGGCGGCGAAGACGCTTCTGCAGCGGGGTTGCGTTGCTGGAACATAGAAAGGACATCATGAATTGAGTGAGGCGCGGCCTGAGGCGATTCGGCGTAAGCAGGCGGCGTAGCAGCGGAAACGTTGTAAGACTGCTGGGACTGCTGCTGTGGCTCGTACAACTCAAACGAATGCATTAGCTCCTGGGATACAAAAACGGGCGTCTGGCTGACTTCCTGCATTCTCAAAACCGGCGGTTGAGAGATCGGATTGCTGCTGAGTGAATCCTGGGCTCTCCGCCATATGTAATACGTCTTGCGAATTTCATTGATCGCTTCTACCTCTAGCAGAACACCGGCAGCAATATCAGCTAACATCGTGTTCAAAATCGGAATCAGAGAAGGAGAAATTGCATTTTCTTTGACCAGCAAGTCCCCCAATGTAACATTCGTTCTCAGGCTCGTCATCAGCGCCTCTTCCAGCATCTCACCGGGAATGATGGCAGCGTCGGCCAGCAGTTCAGCAAGGTCGACTGTTGCGGTTCCATACTTAGGAACGACATTTAATGCCTCAAGAGCATCTTCAAACGGCATCTGATGCTGAGACGCCACTGCCAGTGCCTGGCATGCCACCTCAACAGTCAGCAGCTCTTCCCTGATCAATTGTTGGGCCACAAGAGCGCAATCCAGGTCATGCTCCGACAGACAGCCTGACATGATCAGCACCCGGCCGAACTGCAAAGACATCTGCTTGGCTAGTTTCTCAGCCTCGGATAAATCAACACCTGTTACCACGCCGGCGCGAACGAGAAGCTCGCCTATCTTTATGACGTTGTCGCTCACCGTTACCCTTACTCCCCAACCAGCTATAGACCATATACACCGCAATCACAAAAAGTGAACATGCAGCATTTGATTTTCAGCCAAGAACAGTGATGCTACTAGCCAGAGTAGGTGATCATACCCAATCTGCCGTGAGATTCATCCGTTCATTGGGTAAGTCAAAAAAGGCTTGAGTGTAACCGGGCCTGCCAAGTGCGAGGACTAGCCTGAATGCCCCTACATGATTCATTTAAGCAACCAGCGGGCGCGACAGCGCCGATGAAGTTGGCCAAGATGTCATCGGTTCCAACTTCTGACGACTTAAGTTTCGCACTCTCTTTAGCTGTCAAAAATCCAAAAAATATTGTCGAACTGCCCTGGAAAAGCATCAATAGTCCAAACAGTTACATCATCAAAGTTACATGCAGTCAGAGCTTGGAGGAACCAACTTGGTTCTTGCACGTTGGCGGTGACGAAGATCAACCGGTGCTTTGGAACTACGATACAGCCGACGCCACGCTTATTCACAGCCTTGTCACCGCCGAATGTGAGCGTACAACTTATACAGCGCCCTTGGAGCAGGAGATAACATCATTTCCGGTTGAGGTCCAACTAGCGAGTCTGCCTGGAAACGGTGGTCCCGAGCCTTATTTACCAAGAGAACATGAACAACCGATTCCGTCGTTTTCAAGTGCGCCCGCTCGCCCAGCTTTCGATACGAGCTTGAACTGGAATGATCAAAGCGCACCAAGTTCGCATCCTTCTCAAACCATGCAGCCAACTCCCTCGTCTTTGACTGCGCTGTCACAAATGCCAGCGCCACCGCCAATCCCTCATATGCAGACGGCACCCAATCCACACTCGTTAAATCCGCAGCTGCCGGAAATGCCAGCGCACTCACCAACCAACCAGGCTTCACAACCGATGACAAACTCAGAACCATCACGCTCAACCAATATAGCTACAGCGCCTAAACCGACCTTGCCGGCGCCTGTCGATTTGAACAGGGAAGCTCTTGATAGCATGTACAAGAGCTTCACCAATGCCGATACTGGCTTCATCTCACACGCCGCGTTTCTGTTCTTCTTGGTCAACGAATTCAACCGCTTTCAGAAAGATCCCAAGCCACTGTCTGTAGTGCGCTTTGATTTGTGCCTTAAACCACTCAATTCGGAAAGCACCATTATGCCGCTGCCGCAAATGGCCGTCAAAGAGGCGGGTAAAAGAATTTTTTCGGTGATGAGACCGCTCGACTGGGTGGCTCATTACGAACAGGAATTCGCAATCTTAATGCCGTTTACCTCTCGAACAGAGGCTGGTCAGCTTACCCAGGCTATTGCCAATGCTATTTCTTCAGCATCACTTGTGCCAGGACTGGAAACACGGATGGTCGGCATTTCATTTGGGGTGGCCTCGATGCCCGAAGATTGTTCTCACCCCGGCATCCTTTTGGCCGCCGCTCAAGATGCGAAGAACCGCGCCCGAAAGGCTGGCGTTCCTGTTATGCTCTTCAGTGATTGCAACTAGTGCAGTACACAAATTCTGCACATCGCTTAGCTAAACTGACACGAGCTGCTTATTTCGTCGAAAGTCATGCGATCATCATCAATGTTCTCCATCAGGCGATTAAAGGTCGCCTTCAGTGCTATACAGGGTGCAATGAAGTTCAGGTTAAACAGCGTTGTCGTCGCCCTCAGCATCGCCATTTGTCCTTTGGCATTAGCTGGCTGCGAGACAGGTCAGTCGCATCCTATTGCACCGACCCAGCCAGTTAGCCGAGCTGTTGAAAAGAACGGTGACGATATTATCGACCTGTCTGCCGACGCGCAGAAGCTGGCGGGTCTGCAATACGGACACACAGAAAACCGGGTGCTTGATCTCGCAGTCAAGTGCAATGGTGAAGTTTTGGCGGACGCAAACTTGATGAGGCACGTTACAACACCTGTAACGGGCAGGGTAATCGACGTTCTAGTGAGCATCGGCGATCATATAGGTGAAGGCAAACCACTGCTCAACATTCGCAGTACCGACATCGAACAAATGGAATCGGATTTATTGCAAAACGAAGGACAAGTTCATGCCGACCTTAAACGTGACCTTCTGCAAATCGATTCAGACTTAGCCACAGTCAGTGAAGGCAAAAAGCTTTCAGAAAGCACCTTCAATCGATTGAAGAATCTAGTAGAAGAAAAGATCGCCTCCCAGGCAGATTTTGAGGCCGCTAGAACCGCCCTTGAAAAAGACAAAATCAATCTCGATTCTCTGAAACGCAAGCGGGAAGCTACTATCAGCCTGTCCAGCGAACGTATGCGACTAATTACAGAGCCCATGAAACAGAAGCTTAGACTGCTCGGAGTCTCGGACAATGAACTTGTAAAGTTGTTACGCACACGGCAAATTGATCCAGTCGTTCCAGTTCTGGCGCCAGAAAGCGGCATCATTAGTGATCGCTTAGTCAATGTAGGCGAATTGGTCGATCCGAGCAAACCCCTTTTTACGATCGGAGACTTTCACGATGTCTGGCTAAAGGCGGACGTCTACGAACAAGATGTAGATAAAGTGCACGAAGGCCAACCTATTGAGTTGGAGGTAGACAGCTTGCCAGGGCATAAATTTGCCGGCAGATTGAACTTCGTGGCTGATTCAATCACTCCTGAGAGTCGCACGTTATCAGTACGTGCCGCGGTTCCCAACCCCGGATCAAAGCTGAAACCGAAGATGTTTGCTCGCATGCGCATCCTAGTGGGCGCTCACAAAGTACTGACAATTCCGAAGTCCGCTGTGCAAGATGCCGGCACTGATAAGGTAGTTTATATGCCGGTTGCCATTGGCAAGTTCGAAGAACGCAAAGTCAAATTAGGCACCGAAAGTGGTGATTTTATTGAAGTGTTGTCTGGCATTCGTCAGGGTGACAAGGTTGTCACCAAGGGCAGCTTTGATTTAAGAGCCGAGTCCCTGAGGCAATCCGGATAGTTCAACTGAAGCCAAGCATGTCGATACTAGAAACTTTGAGCAGTTGATCGTGTCTGCGCGCAACACTTTTATTCGAACCACTTAAAGAGGTGTACTTGATCTTTCGATTTGTTTTAAGCAAGCCTCAATTGATAGTTTGCCTGACCCTCATTTTGATGGCATTCGGTGTCAACTCATATCAAAATCTACCGCTAGAAGCCTATCCTGACGTGGCTAATATGCAGGTCAGGGTAATAACCCAAGTTCCCGGAAAAGCCGCCGAAGAAGTCGAGCGACTTGTGACCATTCCGCTCGAAAAAGAGCTAAATGGAATACCACGTTCCGAACCTTCTCGCTCAATTTCAATTTTTGGATTATCGGTGATCACGATCATTTTTGAAGATGGCGTCGATCCCTATGTTGCCAGACAACAAGTTTTAGAGCGCATATCTCAAGCGTCCGTGCCCAGCAATGTGCAACCAATGTTGGATCCTAATGCTAGTCCTTGTGGGGAAGTTTTTAGATATACGTTAGACGGAAAAAAATGGTCTTCGATGGCGCGCAAAGCCTTTCAAGATTGGGTTTTGGTTCGGAAATTTAAATCAGTTCCTGGAATTGTTGACGTCACCGGATTTGGTGGTCCCACAAAAATTTATCAAGTTGAGCTTGATCCCAATCGTTTAAGAGCGCTTGGTTTGACGCAGTCGCAGGTCTCCGATTCGATTGCTCAATCCAACGGTTCTACAGGCGGCAGTTTCATCGTTCGTAATGACCAGAACTTCATGATTCGCGGAATCGGACTGCTCAGATCAACTGACGACATCTCAAATGTGGTGATCTCGACCAATACTGAAGGAACACCGATTCGAGTGCGCGATGTGGCTAAAGTAACGATCGGCGAAGCTGTGCGCAAGGGACAGGTCGGTCTAAATGAACAAGACGACGTCGTGGAAGGCATCGTCCTAATGCGCCGCGGGGAGAATCCATCGATCGCAATCGAGAATATTCACAACGCGTGGAAAGACATTACGGCTAGTTTAGAGCCAGGAATGCGCCTCGAACCACTTTACGATCGAACATTGCTAGTGCGGCACACGATGGACACTATCAGTCACAACGTCGTTGAAGGCATTGTGCTGGTGGTCGTTATCCTGATGCTCTATCTGTTTCAAGTTCGCAGTGCCTTGATTTGTGCATTGGTCATACCTTTGGCCTTGATGATCGCGTTTATCTTGCTGAAACTGTTTAACGTACCGGGAAATTTGCTTTCGCTCGGCGCCATAGATTTCGGCATCATCGTGGACGGCGCTATCGTGATGGTTGAAAATATAATCCGCCAATTGGGCAATTTAGAAAAAAACCCGACCGCAGAAACTGTCAAGCTTACAGTTGCCAGAGCGGCTGTAGAAGTGGCTAAGCCTGTTTTGTTTGCCACGAGCATTATCATCGTCACGTTTCTGCCGATTTTAAGCTTGCAAGGCGTTGAAGGACGATTATTTCGACCACTGGCCATAACGATGAACTGCAACCTTTTGGGAGCAGTTCTCTGCACAATGACGATCATTCCGGTTTTGTGTCTGATTATTTTTTCGAAAAGATTGCCGTCACACCGGGAAAGCCCCTTAATGCAAGCAGCAGAGCATATCTACAAGCCAATTTTGAAGTGGTCCATGCTCAGACCCCGTCTAATTGCTCTGTGCGGTCTGTTGATTGTGGCGTCTTCACTATTGCTGACGCCAATGCTGGGCTCAGAGTTCATTCCAGAACTCGAAGAGGGAAATATTTGGCTGCGTGTGACGATTTTGCCAACCAGTGTTTCTCTAGACAAGGCTGTACGAGTTGCACACGATATAAGAGCAATAGTAAAAAAATATCCTGAAGTGATAAATGTTGTCAGTCAAGTAGGCACTCCTGATGATGGCACGGATCCAAACAACTACAGCAACGTCGAGATTTTTGTAGACCTTAAACCTCAGTCGGAATGGCGCCCTGAATTTGCCACTAAGCAGATTTTAGTCAATCAAATGAGCGCCGAGATGAACGCGGCCATGCCTGGATTCCTCTACAATTTCTCGCAGTACATAAAAGACAATATGGATGAGAGCATCGCCGGCGTTAAAGGTGAGCTGGCGATAAAAATTTACGGTCATGATCTGGGAATTTTGACAGACCTGGGGAAACAGGTAAAACATTGCGTGGACAGTGTGCCGGGCATGGTTGACGTTGCCGTCGATCAGCTTTTGGGTCAGCCCCAGCTGCTAGTTACAATCGACCGTGACAGAGCGGCCAGATATGGTATCAACTCAAACCAAATTTTAGATGTAGTTGAAACCTCGGTAGGTGGCAAGATCATTACTGAAGTATTAGAAGGAGAAAGACACTTTAGCCTCGTCTTGAGATTTCAAAAGGATTACCGAAGCCAGGCCATTGATTTAGACCACATCCAGGTCTCAACGCCATCCGGACTGAAAATCCCGCTTGGACAAGTTGCCACCATATCGGAATCTCATGGTGCAGTTGCCATCTTAAGAGACAAGAATTCACGCCGGGTTGCTATAAAAGCCAACATCCGAGGTCGCGACCTATGTTCGGCCGTGTATGAAGCGCAAGCCAAAGTGGCCCAAAGCGTTAAAGTCCCAGAAGGATATCAAATTGTCTGGGGAGGACAATTTGAAAGAGCTCAACACGCACTGAATGGGCTTATGATCATCATGCCAATCACCCTCGGCCTGGTTTTCTTACTTCTGTACACTGCGCTAGGCTCTGCCCGAACAGCATCTTTGGTGATGCTGGCTGTGCCTCTAGCTGTGCCTGGCGCTATAGTTGCTCTTTTGCTCACTGGCACACACTTCAGCATATCCGCCGGTGTCGGATTTATCGCTTTGTTCGGGGTCTCCGTGCAGAACGGCGTCATCTTGGTCTCACTGGTGAAAGGATTACTCGACGATGGACTGACTCTAAGCGATGCTGTCTACACAAGTGCCATGGTTAGACTTAAACCGGCACTGATGACGACAACAGTTGCCTTTGCAGGATTGATGCCGGCAGCACTTTCAACCGGAATCGGTTCACAAAGTCAGCGACCATTTGCAATTGTAATTGTTGGCGGTTTAGTACCAGCCATCCTGCTTTCTTTGATGGTTTTACCATCACTCTATGAATCTTTCGAAAATGGCTTTCGCTTTAAAAAACGCTCCAGGCTGAAGTTGAGCGGAGCCGAGAAAGAGATGTTGTTGAGCAGCCAAGTGGAGGCTCCAGCAAAAACTGAGGAGTCACAAACAGCAGACAGCGGGCAAGAATGACGCAGCCAATCGTGTGGCTAGTGCAATTAATACATAGAACGTTTTAGTCTTTCAATCCAGTGGGACAAGAAAGATAATTCACCGGCAGGAGTGCTTGAATGGCAGCAAGAATTAAAAATACCAATCAATCGTTGATTGGGCTGGTTGCATTGATACTATATGCAATACCAATTTGTCCAAGCCCCGTCCAGGCAAAAACGGAGCACACAAAGTCTTCAGGCGACGAGCAAGCTCTGCGCGATCAGGCTGCAGAGTACGCTAGAGCCTTTTCTGCCGCAGACGCAAGCACGTTGGCGAATATGTGGACTACCGATGGCACGTTTGTGGATGCCAGCGGTCAGGAATTTCAGGGTCGTGCTGCAATTGAAGCCATGTTTGTAAAGCTGTTCAAGCAGATTGGCAAGCAACCTCTTTCTATTTCTGTTGAATCAATTCGCTTTCCAGCTTCCACAGTGGCAATAGAAGAAGGAACTTCTCAGATTGTAAAAGGTGCCCCAATGGGTAACGTCGGGCATTACACCGTCACACATGTCAAACGAAAAGGTCTCTGGCAGATGGCTGCAGTCGCAGAAACAAACCGACGCGGGGCAGACGCTGACGCTGCCCCTGAAAACAAATTGCCTGAGATGAGCTGGCTGATCGGCAATTGGACCGCCACCGGCAAGGCTGAGACGATTCACCTGCATGCCGATTGGCTGCCGAATCACAACCAAAATTTTATCAAATGTACTTACTCGGCTGACACTCAGTCATCTCCTAACGACGAGCTTCAGATTATCGGCTGGAACCCGCGCACCTCGCAATTGAACACTTGGCACTATGCCGCTGATGGGGGTTTTGGCTATGGCAGACTGGTCACCACCGATGGTCAAACCTGGACCGAGAAAGCTAGCAGCATGCAAACAGACGGTACCATCTGCAGTGCCAATTACACACTTAAAAAACTGAACAACGACAGCTTTACCTGGCAATCGACGCACAGAAATCGTGGTCGCACATCTTTGCCTGACACGCCGATTGTCACGGTGCAACGAGATGGGTCAGCCGCAAAATAATCTTAAGGTAATTTGTATGAGTAAGAGAACATCAAAAGTATTAGCTGTGACTGCAGCTTTCTCATTGTTGATCATCACATCCATCCAGCCGACCGTGGCACGCGGTGGAGGCGGTGGGCGAGGTGGCGGTGGCTTTGGCAGAGGGGGCTTCGACCGAGGCGGTTTCGGCGATGGCGGACTTGACCGGGGCTTCGATCGAGGTTTTGACAACGGAGCGTTCACTCCGCGCAACGATGATTCAGCGTTTCGCAATGACGATGCACGGCCAGCTACTTCTGATGCTGATTTGAGAGCTGGCGCGGATCATGACTATGGTGTTTTGTCATCTGACAAAGGCTACGGACTGGCTTCGGACGGTGGTTTTGGCAGGGCGGCGATGGCGGAGACTGGCAGAAACTATGGCAATTACAGCACCGATCGGTTGTCATCGGCGGACTTAGGCTCTCGCGCTCAAGCGGTGAGAAACGGTTTTACCAACTATGGAGCATTTGACCACAACTGGTGGGGCTCGCACGCTGGTTCGTGGTACTACCCGGGGTGGCGCGACGGATGGGCCTGGGGCGGTGTTGGTTGGGGCGATTTATCAGGCTACTGGGGCGATTACACGGCACCGGTTGAATATGATTACGGCAACAACATTACCTACCAGAACAACGAGGTCTATTACGGAACTCAGCCCACAGCTCCGGCCGCAACATACTACACTCAGGCACAAACCTTAGCGGATACAACTCCGGCTGTATCGACAACCAAAGAGCAAGCCAGCGATTGGAAGCCACTTGGCGTTTATTCTTTGACGCAAGGAACGCAATCAAACACGACCATTATGTTTCAGTTAGCTGTTAACAAAGCAGGCGCAATTCGTGGCAATTACTACAACGCCCTGACCCAAGAAAGTAAGCCTGTTCATGGAGCGGTAGACAAGAAGGATATGCGTGCATCCTGGGTTGTGGGTAGCAATAAAACGGTCGTCTACGATACCGGTCTGGCCAACTTACTGAAAGCTCAGAGCACGATCTTGGTCCACCTCAGCAAGACTCAAACCCAGCAATGGAACCTGATCAAACTAAAACAACCAGCAAAATCGTAGAATAGCAAAGTAAATTCTTTTGTTATGGCGAAATTATTGGCCAGTTTTCCTTGCCCATTGAATAGTGTTTATCGTATCCCAGAGTGGCTTCTCGTATTGCCGAATCTGCTCTGGCGGTGCTGTAAGGTAGATCCGTTCGATGCCGTTTACAGCTTTATTGCTGTCGATAACTATAGTTTCGCGGGCAAGCCCAGAGCCGCCAGATGGATTCAAGAAATTGCCTTTTACCAACAAAGCGGTTTCCCCATGAATATTGATGGTGGATGCACTGGTGACATTGAATTTTGGTCCATGTATTCCCAGGTCGTTAAACTGATTGTTGCCGCCGTCCAAGGGCCCAATGACACCGGCAAGTAATTTGAATTCATCCGCTGTCAGCGGCTGCTCTCCGTAGGTTGCGGGTTTCGATTGGAGCACTTGGCGTAAAGCGGCTTCTGCTTGGGGAGGAATAGGATCCAGACGATGCCCGATATTGATGGCCACAGAAGGATTCTCGGCATGATCGGGCGGAACGAATGACTGTCCGTCCCTTAAGCGGAAAGCGTACGTGCCCGGCGGCGGCGAAGCAGGAATTGACTCAATCCAACCAGGAGGCAGAGAGACTGCTCCAATCGGGCCTTCATTGCTAATCTTCCCGGCAGGGATAGGAGCATCATCATTACGTATTTTGCCAATAATCTGTGATTGCCCGTGCACCGTATCTCGTTCTCTTTGAGCGATCAAATAACGATTCGACATATTGATGCCCCACGCATCCGCGCCTTTTAGCGGATTCCCCTCAGGTGGAACCTCAAACCTGTACTCGATTGCAGGTGGCTTTTCCATGTGATTGATTCTCCAACGATAGAAGTTAACTAGTAAGGTAGATGCCAATTCACTATTTATGCTTGAGTCAGACCCTGCGCTTGCGCGATATAGGCTGTGAGTGCTGGATCATCCAGGGCTGTTTGTGTCAGAACGCTCTGACCAACCGTATCCTGACTGAGTCCGGGGTGGGTTGCAAAAAAGTCTGCGACGAAGGCGTTAGTCATATGATCGCCATCTCCCTGATTGTTACCAACGGTGTCGTTTAGATCCCCTTCGTTATACACCGACGATCCCACGGCATTCATTCCAGCATCCGCCAGCCCCAGGGCTTTCGAATCGCTCCAACTTCCTGGTCCATTAGACGTTGTTTGCCCATACATTTCGTAGAGCTCATGAACTTCTGCCTGATCCGCCATGCCGCTGTCTGCGTAAAAGCTTCCACTAGTACCGTTGTTCTGACCTTGGGCCCCGCCTGCAAAGCCGCTATCTACCGTCAGACTTACATGGTTAGCGAGCAGCGATTGCTTCATGTCTTCAGGCAGGGCATCCGCTACGGTTACGGCGTGCTGCAACTCCGCGGCAGTGACGCCCGAATCCCCTGCAGAAAATAGCGAGGACAAATCGGTTCCTGTTCTGGTTCCTGTTCCTGTTCCTGTTCCGATGGGTGCCGGAGTGGTAGGCGTTGGAGTGTCAATGGGTGTCGGAGTGGTTGGGGTGGTTGGGGTTGGAGTGTCAAGAGGAGTGGTTGTGGGTGTCGCCGGCGTAGTACCACCTTCAATGGAACTCAGAGCTGTTTGCTCGAACTGCATGATTTGGGCTAGCATTTGCTCGCCACCCGGCACACCGCTGAGCATGTTAGCCAGTTGTTGGTTCATACTCAATATTGAATTGTCGAGCGGGGCATCTTGAGCCAGATTGGGATCGTTCAACATCTGCGCCTGAAGAGCCGCGGATGCAGACAACACTGATGCACCGCCGTCTGAACTGTTACTGAAGTTCTGGGCCAACGACTGGTCAACACCGGTCATTTGAGTGACCAGGTTTTGCAGATCGGCGGTTCCACCGCCCGTTCCTGCAACGTCGCACTGGTTGACGCCGCCTGACGCTGTTGAACCGGTGCCAAAAGAGTACTCTTTTGGATATGGTGAAGAGGCTTGGCCGAAATCGATGCTGCCGTCTTTTTGAAATGCGTTTGGGCTATTCTCCGTGGGCTGTTTTACTTGAAAGACATGTGGCATGTCAGTGTATAAGGCTGAAACAGATTCCCCAAACGGAGATGGTTTGTCAAATTTCTGATCGTTCTGATTTTCGATTCTGTCTTGAATTCCAATACTCATTATTTGCACCTGCCTTAAACAGGCACCACTTGCAGTGGCGCTAGACTGAGACGATTGATAAGTGGGGAAGGGTTAAAAGTAACCAAGAGCTCTGGCGCACGGACGGCAAAGCTTTAGCGTGATCTTTTTTCAATCAGTTTGGGGTGGCACACACAGTCTCTGAGTCCGACGAGAGCGGATCCAAATCGTGTTGATGCAAAGTGGTAACGGAATTATTGTTAGCCAAATATATGTCCGAGTTGTGTCATTGGTCAAGCCGAAAAACAATTCGCCAATTTTCCAGAAGCAAATATCGTGCAAGATGCATTTATCTTGCAAAAAAAGGCCGCATTTATAGAGCAAAGTGACACCACTTTCCGTTCTTATTTACTACTCCTCGTCCAGTCCATATTTCTGGACTGGACGATAGCTGGCATCAAGGAATGCTGACTAATTCTCCACAAGAAGAAAGGGTGCGGTCGCGCCGCTATAACCAATTTAAATCGTCATAGCTATATTTAGAACTGCCACCGGTGCGTTCCATTTCGCCTCTACTCAAAATCTCCATATAGTCCGGTGGATCATCATCCGTATTAGAAAGAATAGCCTTAAGGCGACCTTCGAAAGTTGATGGACGGATGTCGTAGGGATTAAAACTTTGTCCTCGATGAGAAACCTGGTGCTCCGAACTGCCAACACCACGCCTGGTTGCTTGAGATGCCTCTGCCGGTTGGGCATCATCGGTGACGGACGCCTCGCGTGAAACCTTTGGTGCTGATGTCATCGGCTTGCTGTCTACTGGTGTGGTATTAGCCCCGCCGTCTCCCTCATCGTGAACACTGATCGTCTTGCCATTGGCAACCGTCACTTCATTATTATCACCGCTAACAAGTTTAGGCTTCGGGTTCATTAATCTATTCACGCCATAGCCAATGCCACCAAGTGCGGCACCGAATACGCTGTAACTGCCGACGTCACTGATGAAATCTGTGAATTTCGGCAATGCTCGACCTTGCCTGATTAGCGCGTTAGCCTCAGAGTACACCGCACCACCGGCAGCACCGGATAAGGCACCATAGGCCGTGCTGCCTATGAACGTGCGTGCAGCAGGTGCTGCAAATACTCCCAGAGTATCAAGCGCAGCCGCCCCAGCTCCCATGCCGGCGAAGGTCGCGCCCGATACCGCTGCACCACATAATCTGTCAGTGTAGAAGTTCTTGCTGTTAGGATCGCTGGGCTGGAAAATTCCCGCGTACGCTGCGCCGACCGCGCCCATGCGCGCTGCTGAAACCAGATAGCCAGCGCCGCCCAATCCACCTGTGGCCATCGTCATTCCAAACACGTCGGCTGCTGATCCTACAATTGTGCCAAGCTTGCCGCCTACTGACTGGCTCACTTGATCACTGTTGACAAGATGCATTTCAGGTAGCTGGGTCCCAGAAACGTGATTCACCAACTGCATTGCACCATTAAAAGGATTTTCGATGCCACTGTGAAACACTGCTTCGCCAAAATCTACCACCTCAGAAGCGGCACTAGAAAGCAAGCCCTGGTCATGCGCCGGGGAAGAGGGCGCATCTATAAATTTCGTCATGATTAACACTCCTGCAAATGTGAAAGAAACTGAGATGGTTAAGAGGATGGCAACTCGTCCGAGTTCTATCGTCAAGCGCTCTTTTATATCCACGAACAGGAATGTTGAATAAAGAATTCAGACACATACTTTTACTGGTGTATTCACGTGTCGCAAAATGCTCCTGCAACGTCAACCTGTTGGTTGGTTGTATGTATCGGTGCAGAATGATTTCTAGACATTAACTGTTGGCTCGATCGACACCATATTTGGTGGCAAATACAAAAACGGATAATTCGAGTGCGCCTCGAATTATCCATTGTAAATTTGTTGCTTTAGAAGACCCCAAAGCTTAATTCGAAGAATATTCGAAGTAGTATCAAATTCACGTAAAATCGTTGGATGTTGTTCTGATCAAACACGCAGATCCGGCGGCAAAAGACTTGACGCCAGACAGTTAGCGAAACAAATGAAAGATGCAGGCTTCAAGGTTGATTTAACGACCTTATTTGCGAATTCCATACAAGTTGAGGCGATGATAGATCTAATACTTGATAGACGACCGTTGTCTGCGTTCTTCTTCTTCATCAATTTGTTGAAAAATTAGATCAGATCGTTCGCATCTCGAAACCATAAGCGCAAAAGAGAGGCGGTCTTAAAGATCTAACCTCTCTCTTCTTTTGTATGGCAGGGACACCAATGGACCGAACAATCGCGAGGAGTGATCAATAGTCAGTCAGCTGGAGAAGCCTATACCCATGGCATCGAGCAAGCGCAACAATGCGTTGGGGTTATCGCCTCTGTCCACGCGCCGTAGCGAGTGCGTCACCATTTTTACGGACAGTGAGCGCAAGGGCTCAGGCGGGTAAGGGAATGGCTTTTCTCTGACCATCTTCAACTCGAGTAATTCGCTTGGAAGTTTCAGGGCCAGGTGGGCAAGAATCTTACCGGCCACGCGGGTGCTGCCTATGCCGTGTCCCGTGTAACCCAGACCGTACAATATCTTGCCACCAGCCAGGGTGCCAAAGAAGGGCGTCAGTCTCGTAGTTGAAGCAATCGGTCCACCCCAGGCATAGACGAATTCGAGATCACTGAGTTGCGGGAAGTGACGCTTGAAGCTCTCTCTCAAGGTCGCGTAGTGGTGCTCGGAGTGGTCGCACTGCTGGTCGACTCGATTGGGCGGATAGTAATTTGCCTCGCTTGTCCCCCAAAGGATGCGATGATCCTCTGTGAGACGATAATAGTTGAAAAACGTGCGGCCATCGGTGACACCCTGGCGGTTGTGCCAGCCGATCGCACCTCTTTGCGCCTCTGTAAGCGGCTCGCTGACAAGTATGTAGTCGTAGAGTGGAATAAATCGAAATAAGAGTTTTGGAAACAGGTGATGACTGTAAGCGTCGGTGGCAAGAATGACCTGGCGACGAGCCTTGACGGTGCCCCCCTCGGCTCGCACACTTGAGCCATCGATTGCAAGCACGCGCGTGCGCTCGAAGAATCGCACTCCGAGCCGTGTTGCTTCCCGTTTGATTTTATCTACAAGCTTGACGGGATTGATAATCCCGCCGCCCGAGACAAAACCTGCACCGAGATAGAGAGGCGAGTTGATTTCAGCGCGCACCTCATCTTGTGAAAGCAGCCTGTAGTCCTTGATTCCCAGACCTTCTGCCACCGCCATGTTCTCTTTGCAGTCTTCCAGGTGTTTGGCAGTGAGGGCCACCTGCAACAATCCAGTCCGCTGGAAGTCGCAGTCGGACGCGAACTGCGCCAGCTCATCGATGTTTTCCATGCCCAGGCGAGCCAACTTGGCTGCTTCGCTGCGGCCGAAATGCGTGATCGCCAGCGCGTGTGAGTGATCGATGCAGGCACTGACGATGCCGGCATTGCGCCCGCTGCCTCCATAGCCGGCCACTCCCTGCTCCACCACGACAATGTCAAGCCCTGGCTCGAGCTGCTTGAGAAAAAAGGCTGTCCACAGCCCTGTGAAGCCGGCGCCCACAATGGCAATATCTGCATCGCAGTTAGACTGTAGTGGCGGATTTTCTGCAACATCCTGCCGTGTCGCCAGCCAAAAGCATGATTGCTCAATGTCGCGCATGGAAAAAGTCTACCACAAGCTCCCGGCATTACATCGCTATGAGAATCGGTGCGGTTACGAGGCTATGACATCAGTCAGATATACACCACAACTGGTGGCGTCAAAATCTACCGCTGTGAGCATCAACCCTAATGTAGGTAAGATCGGGCCGAGCCTCCGTCGAATCGACGAAGAAAGAGCGGGCGCCGCCAGACAAATCGAGGCTGTATAAACCTGCTCAAACCCCTAATATAATTCTGTTTCGCCTTCAATCGGCTATCTTTCAATTTATGCCAACTAGAGATTTCTATGAACTCCGAATCCAAGCAAGAAATTACACAAAACAATCCATATAACTATTACGTCGTCATCATCAACGATTTTTTCGGACCGCAAGAACCAAAGTCCAGGCTGGTCGAGGCCTCTACTGAAGAAGAAGCAAAGCTAAAAACCAGAATGGGGAACCCCGATTTACTTATGGGTTTTGCACGCAAAGAGGATGCTTGCGCATTTCTCGAAGCGCGGTGCGGCACAGAGTGGGCTGAAATTGAAGAATAGAGATTGCTTTAGCTTGGTTTTTCAAACCAAAACCGGTTGGACTAAATGAGTTGGTCTTTCACGACCCCTCATTCAAGAGAGTCTTCCGTCATTCAGAAGTCAGCAGAGGTGGCTTTGGAACCGGATATGGTGGCAACGAAATTTGTTATTAGAAGCAGGCATCGGTGACAGTGACTCCAATATTTCGCAGCCGATAATTTTTTTTCGACAACGTAATTCTCTGTCCTGAAAATCCGACGAAACCACGACGCAAGATACAATGAATCGTTGCCAACCTCAAACTGTGGGACAATTGATGCTCGATTGTGCGACAGGAGCATCCGGCAACAGTGGTCACTTTTTTCTACGGCTTTCTAATCATCGCGGTTGCCATTTGGGTCGCCATCTTTTTCATGCTGATCGTGCGCCGCAAGGTTGATCTCGAAGAGCTCCGCTTGAACCACGCTGTCGCCGATCCGCTCTTGTCTGTCATTGGCACGTTGTTTGCGGTATTACTCGGCTTCCTTGTTGCCGGTGCAATGCAGCGCTTTGATGAAGCGCGGATGAACGTGCAGGAAGAGGCAGGAGCGCTTGCCGATGTCTTTCGAGGAGCGTCCGGGTTTCCCGAGCCGCTGCGTCACAACTTGCAGACTGACTGCATAAACTATGCAGATGAAGTGATCAACAAAGAATGGAAATTGATGGAAGAGCGCAAGGCCTCAGCTGAAGCCTGGGAATTGTACAGTGACATTTGGCGCCTGTGCGTTGGCTTCAACCCTGGCAATGAAGGACAAAGCAACGTGCATCAGGCGGTACTTGCCGCCATCTCGCACCTGGGCAACTATCGCACTCTGCGTTTTGCGGCCATGGTCAACCAGCTACCATTGGGGATGTGGATCGTGGTGCTGGCGGGAGGCGGAGCGACAATTGCCTTCACCTATTTTTTTGAAGTTAAAAACGAACGCACACAAATGCTAATGACCGGACTAGTCGCGACTGTCATGGCGCTGAATATATTTCTCCTGGCCAACTATGACTATCCCTTTTCTGGCGACGTACACGTGAGCTCTGCCGCCTTCGAGCTGGACCTGGAATTGTTCAAGAAGTTTCTTTTGAAGTCGAAAGAAATCGAATCTAAAGCTCATGCCCTGCCACCTCAGACGCCACCATAAAATGATCTTCGAAGCGCCGAAGTGTCTCTGAAATTCTCGTCAAAAGTGGCCCATCGGTAGACAAAACTGCAAGAAAAGCGAAACAATTTCTAAAGGCTATTGACGCTTCTGGAGTGCGATTGCGCAAGTAATTCATGAAGAATTTCGGCGCCACTCATGGTATCGCTCGTGATTCCACAGATAGTTTAAAAATTCACTGCACCCAGCAACAACTAAATCATATAGTTAATCCGGCAAAAAACCGCCTCATAACGTTAGTT
>PLZS01000047.1 GCA_003153555.1 Candidatus Melainabacteria bacterium
TTGCAGCGCTATCGATGGCTTCACCAGCTTTCGCACAAGCTTGTGGAGATGAAGGACGTTATTTCCATTTGGCACCGCCAAGCTACTCAATTCCTTCGGCCCGCAGACATGCCATTCACAAGATGGCTGAAGCGCTTCGTTGGTATAGAGAGCATCTAGGCAATACACCAATTTGCCCAGGCGCTAACATCGCTGGCATTACCGTTACTACAACAACCACAACCGGTAAGTAGTCCCTAAAGGACTGCTGACCATCAGTTTTGGTTGATGCGCTTCCAACTGGCGGCGTTGAATAGTGGGTTATCCCAAGGCAAGCCCGTCAGATTCTGATTGGCTTGCTTGATATTTCCAATATTCACCGAATGCGCCAAAAGCAAGTCTGGTTGTACCAAGAATACCCAGGGCAGCTCGTTCGCGAGTATGCCCTGAATTTCTTGGTACACTTTGGCGCGTGCAGTTTTGTCTGGGGTTGAGCGCCCCTGCGCAAGCAGCGCGTCTATTTTGGAATTGGAAAACTTGGAATAGTTCATTGCTCCTGCTGTGCTCCAAACCAATGAGCACTCGGGATCAGGACCAGAAGATCGACTCCAAAGAATCGCTTCGAAATCGCCCTTCTGCAAATATCTTTGTCTCAACGTAGCGTACTCAACAATTTGAACCTCGCTCGGGATGTCCAAACTTCTAAGGTCATCCGACACAACTTGAGCAACATCTTGATAGTCTCGAATGGTGAGAATTCGGAAAGCGAGCAACTTTTGATCTGTAGATTTCCAGTTACGTCCGATAAATTTGTAACCAGCTTGTAGCAATTTTTCTCTAGCATCGGTTAAATCGAAAGGCCAAAGTTTTGCCTGCGAATTATAGGCCCAACTACCTACAGATACGTCCGTCTTTGGAACGACGGCAAAGCCCGAGTAAATAGCCTTGGCAATGTCAGCTCTGTTTATTGCAAGACAGATCGCCTGCCGAACTAATTTCTCTCTGAACGGCTTCTTGCTTGTGTTAAAGCCTACATATATGGTGCGCGATCCGGGAAACTTATCGAGCAAAATTTGACTGCGCGCACCGCCCTTGATGACTTTCCAACTAGCGGGATCAAGAGCAGCGACGTCTAACTCGCCCCGATTCAAAGCCATCGCCATTAAGGTTTTATCCGGCACGACGCGCCAGACCAATTGTTTAAAAGATGGTTTCGCTCCCCAATAGAATGGGTTTGGCTCAAAGACAAGTTCCAGTCCAGATTCCCAGCGCACCAGGCGAAAAGGTCCACTGCCAACGGGATCACGGCTAAGTGCATTCTTGCCGTGATCGGCTGCAGAAATTATTTTCGCCGGTAATATTCGCAACTCAACAAGACGGGAGAGTAATGGCGCGCTTCTTTTGCTCAGATGCAAAATTACCGTCGACTGGCCCCGACGTTCGATGCCGGCGATGGCCTCGTAATCACTTTTAAAAGGAGATAGTTTTGATAGGGCTAGTTTGAAGGACTGATCAATATCAGCGAATGTTACAGGGGTACCGTCTCCGAACTTAACGCCTGGGCGCAGTTCAAAGCTATAGGTCAGACCGTCATCAGAAATTGAATAAGCCTTAGCGATCGCAGGCGAAACGTTTAGATCTGCACCATAACGTACGAGTCCTTCATAAACGAGCGTTTGAGCGTAATACGAACCCGAATCAAGCGCTCGCAAGGGAAAGAACCCCATCGGTTCAAGCGTCATGCCTACAACAATCTGGTCTTGACTGCTGCGTTTCGAACCCAGGCTCGAACAACTTGCCAGCAATACCAATGCACAGCAGAGGGCAATCAGAGGATGCCCTATACAAGCTGCCCGGCTCAGCGGCTTCTTGAACTGGATCAAGAATCTATAATCCGCCAGTTCCCTGCGACACGAAATAAAAACAGGCAAGCATCACTAACATCGCGCTTGTAACGCCCAACCAGAATCCTGCTACAAGGATTTGCCAAACTATCAGAGCCTGACGCGCAGTAAGGCTGATCATAATGCCGAGGCGGTTGATGATATAGAAAACAACTGCACCGACGGTGAATAAAAGCGGCAGTAGTTTGATACCTGGAGGCACTGGTACTGACACTGCCATCACTAAACTCAAAATACAAAGCACTACTAAGGCGATCGTCACGTAGTCCGAGAAGCGCTGTTTGACGTTCTCAGCGACCGAAGCCTCATTTATGTGCTTGAGCGCCTTGAAGAAGTTGCCCATGCCAGAGCCGCGTTGAATCGGCTCCTCCGCTTTGGGTGTGGCGGGAGCCCCTGGGCTAGATTCCAAATTTGAAGCATCGTCCGTGGCCACAACTAATCCTCCTGCAACGTCCTCTAATATTATCAAGCCTCAGCTATAACCGTGAGTACAAGGCGAAAAAAGGTGGATGACCGAAGAGGCTAATTTTAGCGAGCCACTCGTGTGGATACTGGTGCTGCACTGGCGCGGCATCGATTCGACTCGCGCATGTTTTGAATCTGTGCAAAAGCTTACTTACGGAAACCGCAGAATCCTGCTAGTTGACAACGGATCGACAGACCGCCGGCGGTTTCACCATGACGCCTGAGGAAAACACTTTAAAGCTGATTTACCGGGACCTTCGGAACAGATTCTTTCTTCTTGCTCTCCCGAATATCTGCTGCCTTCTTCTCATAAATCTCGGCTTCTGGAATACGTTTGGCAGTGCGTAATGTGGCTCCAAAAAAATCCAACAGCTTCACATAGTTTGGAAAATCTTCTGGTTTATGACCATTGCGATACCATCTCCGTTCGTAATAAGCCATCCAGTTTTTGTGATCGACGAGCACATTTTTGACGATATCTGCAGGAGGAGTTCCTGTCGACTTGTCTGGATCCCAGACACTAAGTGAGGTTTGTCGCACAGTGGGCTTCGCTGGAGAATTGGTGGTGCCCTTCTTGATTGGAACAAATTCCTGTGCAGTTTTATGCAGCTTCTCTTGCTCATCCAACTTAGACTGCAAGTCAGAAACTCCTTTCGTCACGTCATCGCTATTCTTCGCATCTTCTTCGATGCGCAGAAACGAATCTAGAAAAGGTTCTACTCCTATACCAAGATTACGCAGAGACTTGATCCTGGTAAGCAGATTGCTCCTATCTTCAAAAGCTGGTCCTGGCAGAGCTGTCAGCGCCTGCACATCAATGCCTTCTGCACTGGAAAACTTGCCTGCTGCAGAACCAAAGGAATTGTCATTGCTAATTTCGGCTACGGACAGCGGTTGAAGCAAAGTCTCTATTCCGTTGTGAATATTGGTGAGAGTTGCCATGTCGACGACTAGGCGCCTGATCTTCTTGGAATTGTTACCAGAGACAAATTCCACTCTTATCTTGCGAATGCTCGGCGAAGAAACTTCGCACGCTTTTTCTGCCAGACGAATAGCCTCCAGTTTAAGATCACGATCACTTGCCCATGGTTCGCACTCAGCGCTGACTTCCAGAACCGGTCCATTGATGCGGGTCTTGAGTGAGTGGGAAGAACGAATTTCAGTACCTGACTCTAGAAAAGCAGCTACTTTGTTGTTCTGATCCAAAACCTTGACAGATGTAATAACAAGCGTGGAAAGCAATTGCTCCTTGCTCGTCGACCCCGAACCAAAGGACTTAATATCGCCCGCTGTAACTGAGACAGCGTCGCACTTAGTCATGGTCGTGTTGTAAAAATAAACAGTCACTCTGGCAATGTCATCTGGTGCCAGATCAATAACTGCTTTGGCGATCAATGCAGCATCAATTTTACAATCTTTGCTGGTTGCCTGAGTGTTCAGATAGGTCGAAACACCCACCGAACCACCTTCTATCTGGATAGTAATTGGCGTTGTGAGCACTCGCGCTCTGACTATCGCATCGGCAACTTCACGTGAACTCAGCGCCAACACTGGTACCCAGCAAAAAGATGCCATGGTTAACGCTGGTACCAACCACCTAAAGTCTGGGCTTGATAAAGAAAAGGAGATTAACCGCACCCACCACCAACCTGTGAAAAGCATTCATGCGAACTTAGGAAAGCAACTTCCTCTAATATTATCTATTATCAAGCCTCAGCAGCTATAACCGTGAGTACAAGGCGAGAAAAGGTGGATGTCCGAAGAAGCTAATTTTAGCGAGCCACTCGTGTGGATACTGGTACTGCACTGGCGCGGCATCGATTTGACTCGCGCCTGTCTTGAATCTGTGCAAAAGCTTACTTATGGAAACCGCAGAATTCTGTTAGTTGACAACGGATCGACAGAGAAAGATGGGGAGAATCTGAGGAAAGAATTTCCACAGATTTCATTGCTTCGCCTGACTGAAAACTTCGGATTTGCAGGTGGCTGCAATCGTGGCATGGAGTATTGTCTTGAAAACAACGCCGAGTACATTTGGTTGGTCAACAATGACGCGCGAGTAGCAGAGGATTCTCTGAGCAATTTGGTGCAGCAGGCAGTGCAAAAACCGGAAGTCGGAGCACTGAGTGGAGCGGTCGTAGACTCTTTTGCAGTCGACAAGAAGAGAGTTGTAGCTGGTCCTGGAACAATCAACTTTCGCAGCGCAAAAACAAAAGTGAACTCCTCTGCCGGATCCCAACCAACTTATTCCGATTGGTTGCACGGGTCAAATCTATTGCTACGAGCGACCACCTTGAAGGAAGTCGGACTGTTCGATGAAAGATACTTTCTCTATTTCGAGGATACTGAACTCTGTCATCGAATCAATCTGAAAGGCTGGAAATGCTTGTTCGTGCCAAGCGCGATGATTGAACATTTGGGCTCGGCCTCTACCCAAGACTCTCGTAAACACTGGCGATCTTACTATTACATTCGAAATCGATTTTTGTTTTTCAGTACGTACTTACATGGACTCAAGGGACTACCGGCAACAATGAGTATGCTATCTCATGTAGGTCGGCACGCTCTCGTTCTGCCCTTCCGTGGCAACAGCGGACGCGATCAATTACGCGCGGAATTGCTCGGCACTCGGGATTATTTCAGCAAACATTTCGGTAAAGCAACCTGTTTGGACTGGTGCGAACCTGGAGCTGAGCTGATTAAAAAGGAGACTGGACACTGAAGATACCTTCCAGCCTCGCATCATACCTGCGCACTCATGATGGATAACTAACTCTATGCCCGTTTTCCACCAAATAATCATAATAATCCTCCCAGATGCGAAGGTGCTCAGCATCAACAATGAAGCCGCTTATATGCGGAAAGAAGTACCTGCTCCCAACTACAAATAATCGCGTCTTGCTCCTTGTGATAGCAACGTTTAAGCGGTGCGGATCGTATAAGAGATCAGCATTTCGCAGCAAGTATCGTTCACTTGAAGAACACAGCGAGTAAATGACTACTTCTCGTTCCTGACCTTGTACCCTGTTCACCGTATCGATAAAAAGCGAATGCATAGGTACATTTTTGCCAGTCTTATCTCCTCTGAGCAGCGACTGCAACTTCTTACGAATAAGTTCATTGTGCGCTTTAAGCGGAGATACAATTGCTAAATTTCCGGGTTCAACACCATGACCCTGCATCAGATCTTTTGCCAGCTTGGCTACCACTTCAGCCTCATCATGGGACAATCGCTTAGCGTTGCTGTGATCAAGTTCAACGAATGTTACTGATTCCTTTCGACTAATAATCTCGTACAGTTCACCGCATCTAGTACCGTTGACGCTAAACTCACGAGCAGCGGCCGATGGTGCAGAACATAATTCGTTTGAATAAAACAATCGACTTGGAAATTCGTTAATAGCAGTGTTCATCCTGAAAGTAGTATTCAGCTTGATGCATAGATTTGGATAATGATCGTGTAGATGTTCGAAAATTGAGCGCTTCAAATACTTCGGATGCGCCAGTGGATCATTGATAATTGGTGCGAGTTGCATGTGATCTCCAGCCAGTACACAACGTTCGGCATTTAAAAAGGCAGGCAGTGCGTGAACGATAGGCATTTGCCCGGCTTCGTCGATGATCACCAAATCAAAGTCTAGTAGCGCATCGCGATAAAGTTTGTACGCCTTATAAATTGTTGCGCCAACCAAATACGGTGCCTCTAGCTGAATCAAGCGACTGTCATCAGCTGCCAGAATCACGAAGGGTTCTGTTTGCTCTTTAGGAGTCGTCTTTTCAATTTTGACAATCTCATACTTTGCGCCTTGATTTGCCACAGTTCTAAGAAGACTGTCTATCGTTTTATGTGATGGTCCAGTAACAAGCACCGACATGCCTCGAGCCAAGGCAATCTCGATGATCAGAGAAAGTAGGTAAGACTTACCGCTACCCGGAGGACCCTGTATAAGGGTCATTGGTTCTGTCATTGCACTGGCGGCGGCATGACATTGGCGTTGTGTAAGAGAAGGATACTCCTTGCGAAATCTCTGCATGTCCAAATTGCTTAAAAAGCTTGGTGCGCTCAGCGTAACTCGACCTTCAATTAGACTGGGGATGTCATCGAACTCGTAGGCAAGCTCGATTGAGTGCTTTAGTCGCATACTGTTGTAGTCGTAAAAACCTCTATCGACTGTGCAGTCGCTAGAACGTGGAAGTTCAATCTGCATCGCTTGCGACAGCTTGATCAACTCGTTATGGTGATCGACTTCTTGGAGCCATGCTGGAACACCTTCATGCATTACATCGCGGCCTCGCTGTTTGTGCTCATTGATAACTACGAAATCTCCAGCTCTAAACTTGGATTCGTTTTTCTTGTAGCTATATACGTAAAAGCCCTCTCTATCAACTTCTTGAAATATAAGCCCCGAAATGCAATTTCCATTTTGCACTCGCTCGAAGACAGAATAGAAATGTGTGTACAGAACCTTCTGCTCCTCTGCATCAACTTCTCTGTCTACAAAATTGACGAACTCGTCACGCACGCGTTCTGAATCTAGCGAATGAACAAAACCGCTATAAGTAGGGTCGCCCCAGAAGTGATTCAAAATGCAACTCCTTTGGTCCGTTATCGTTATGCCGCACAATCAGGACTTCGCTTAGAACCTTAGCTTCGAGTTTTGGCAAAATCCGGGCAATCAAAATTCGGCCACGTTTCTTGGCGAACCTAGTAGTGTGCATGCGCATGCCTGGCACATCCACACTACCGTTCCCAACGCCGAGCGCTACGGGCTTCTTTTAGGTTACAGAATGAACTCGCTCGTCTCTATGTGTAATTACACAGAGCGATCCCTTCGGATCCGACAAGGTACATCCTTTGAATTCCAGCGTTTGTAATGCTGAGGCAAAAAACAAAGCAATCCTCTTGAATTTCGCTACTTAGTTTTCTCAAGCTTATTCGCTGGCTGAGCATGCAATGCGGCGGGCTTAGGCATAACCTGTCCGCTGACGTTATGATCTGCGGCTTTTTGAGATATGGCCTCAAGCACGCTTTGTTTGATTGAATCGGCTACCTTGGCGGCAGTATCGGCTTCAAAATACTTTCCACCAGACTCTTTCGCAATGCACTCCAATTGCCAACCTTCAGCGATCTTGGCTTTCTTATCAACGCCGATAACATCCACACGCATTTTGAAGCCGAGTTCACGCAGTTTCGTAATGAACAAACACGGATCTTGGTGACAAGTATCCGCACCATCAGAAATGAGGATAATATGCCTTTCTCCCGGAAGTCCTTCAAAGTCCGCAGCAGCCTCTTTCAGAGCATACGCAAGCGGAGTCAAACCCCTTGCCTTGAGCTGATCCGACTTGGCTACGATTTCCCCTCGATTGTGCAAACCGATTGGCACCAACAAAAAACTTTGTTTGCAGTCTGATGGATCGCTGCGCACATTGCTGTTGCCAAAGACTCTCAATCCCACTCTCACGTCCGAAGGAATAGTTTGAAGAGTGCTCTTCAAGACATTCTTCGCGGCCGTCAGCCTTTCTTCTGGCTGACCAGTAGAGCCATCCAATGCGAGTTTCATGGTGTTAGAACAATCGAGCAAAATCAAAATATTGGATGGTTCTATTTTGCGCTCAATACCAGTTTGCAAAAGCGTGCCGGCAGTTCCTGTTTCAAGCTTAGTGGCATTGGTACCCATCTCCAGCAAAGTGGACTTTGTGCCGGTCTCTAACAGCGTGGACTTTGTGCCGGTTTGCAACATCGTGGAGTTTGTGCCAGTTTGCAGCGTTGTAGAATTCGTTCCCGATTGCATAGTTGTGGATTGAGTGCCACCTTGGATCTTCTTCGGCTGTTCTTCTGGTGGCAATGGATTGCCGTAGGGATCTCTGCGAATACTGTCTTGGGCTAGAAGTATCCGCTCACTCGATGAAACTACCTCTGGTCCGCCAGCTTGGCTCGGCAAGCTAGAGGCAAAGCTCAGCACAATTGTCAGAGCGGGAACGAGGAACCAGCGCCTTAGTATCAAGAGTAAATTCTTTGCCTTGTTAGCCACACTTCTGAACTTTACCATTCTTGAATTGAACTATTGACAATGTTTGAACGTATTTACTATTGTGAAAGGAACAAGAGGGCAAGCAATGTCTGACGAATCAGTACTAATCCAAGTTTTTAGAGAAGAAATGCAAGCTGGCTTTGGTCAATTAGCAGCGGGAATCGGTCAAACCAATGCGCGGCTCGACCAAACCAACGCCAGGCTCGACCAATCCATTGCAGAGATGCAGGAATTTCGCCAAGACATGTCTGGGAAATTGGACGGTATTGCATCCTTTTTCATTTCTCAAGAGAATAACGTTTCAAAGCTGGAAACAAGGATTTTTAAACTTGAAAATCGCGTTGAAAAGTTAGAAAGAACAGACGAATTAGCCTGACAGGCAGTTTTGGAGCTTGGTCGAATCCTCGGTTTTTACCAAGGTGCGTTACAATTGCGCGATGACAAACACCGCATCCTTGCTACATCCTACTGTTGAAGAGTTTCTGCAGAAATACGCACTTGTATACAAGATATTCAGTTGCGATCCGGATTTCGCGGATACAGCACCATTTTGTGAGAAGTATGGTTTCGCCGAAGGGCAGACTGCTAACACGATAGTTGTCGCAGGGAAAGCACTACCTATCAAGTTCGGCGCGTGTGTGATCCTGGCAGCGACAAAAGTAGATGTGAACAAGAAAGCCTGCCAATTGCTCGGCGTCAAGAAAGCTTCGTTCGCTTCTGGCGATCAAACCAAAGAATTGACTGGCATGCAAATTGGCGGCGTGACGCCGTTTGGCTTGCCTGATATTCCAATTTACATCGATGCCAAGGTGATGAGCAATTCCGAAATCGTACTCGGTGGCGGAAACAGATCGACTAAGGTTTTGCTTGATCCAAAAGAGCTTCTGAAGATGCCAAACGTAGAGGTAATCGAGGGTCTAGCGGTCCCGAGAGGCTAACCACGACTACTCGCCGTCAGGGGTGCCTTCAAAATAATCGTCTTCACCATCGTCTCCGTGCGCGGAGCCCGCAGGAAGACCTCTGAAGCTGATTACAATGTGTCGATCTGGACCTTCAGCTTCGCTTTCAGAAGCGAGATCAGCGAAATTCTCTTGCAAGTATTGATGCACCAAACGTCGTTCGTAAGGAGACATCGGCTGCAGTGCAAACTTCTCTGTGTCACCGTTTAAAACAGCTACAGCGCCTTTTTTAGCTTGCTCTTCCAGGGTTCGTTTGCGACGTGAACGGTAATCAAGAATATCAACAACAAACGGTCCTTGCTCTGCCTGTTGACTCTTGCACATTTGCCGAACAATGAATTGCAATGCTTCAAGCGTTTGACCGTTACGGCCGATCAACACTCTGGCATCATCCGGCTTGCATTCAATGCGGTAGCAAACAGTTGTATCGTCAATTTCTTCTTGATTAACTGACGCTTCGATATCGAGGATTGCCAGTATCTTTTCAAGATAGCTTCTGGCGTTTTCTTGCAAAAAATCCAATGGGCTCATGCTTTTTTCTTCTTTTTCTTTTTGGGCAATTTCAACTTTTGGCCGGGGTCATCAAGACTGGTTTCATCGCCAGTAGAAGCAGCAACATTAGGCTTCTTCCCGTTAGATGGCTCTTTGCCATTATCTACGGAATAAGAATTACCTTTCGGAGACATTGTAACTGTACCGTCGCTTGAGCGAGAAGGCAATCCGCTATCAGACTTCGAAGGCGAACTACCGCCTGGTGGCGTCAAAGGAAGATCCTCAACTGGTGGCGCACTACGCATGATCAACCAAGTTTGCAACGTTTGCATGACATTGGAAACCACCATGTAAAGATAGACACCTGTTGGCAACGGGATAAAGAAAAACATCACCGTGACAGTGACCGGCATCATCTTCATCGTGTCACGCTGGACTTTCTGTTGTTCGTCCATTTCTCCGTCAGCCGCTTTCGGACCGACAGTAAATTTCTGCGAGAGATACATGGTGAATCCAAACAACAGGATCAATGCCAGGCTATCGAGATTTGTTGGTTTAAGAAGGTCGGCACCTTTTGCCACTTTTCCTAAACTGTTGATAAAACCGAACGGCTCCGCTTTCGCTATCCCTGGAATAATCGCCTGCACATGCCACTCACCAGGATTATTGAACTGTACGTGATAGACCTCGGCAGGAACTGGATGGATCAAGGCAGGTTCCTTGGTGTCCTTAGGGAATACTTTCCATTCGGGAGCAAAATTTGGTGGCAGTGGTCCCATCAAGGTGCGCGTGCTGAAATCTACGCTCTCCCCTTGTACAACAGTACAGTCACCGGGGAAAACGACTACCTTAGCGGTGGTGCCTTCTCGCGACACATAAGGACTGTTAGGGCCAGATGTCTCATTGCGATGAGCATCCTTCGATTGCGCTTGTTGCACGACATTGATTTTGACATCAATTGGTTTATCACCAAACGGCGGCGCCGTGAAGGTTCCGAAAAGAGCAAAAAGAACAGGCAGCTGAATCAATGTGGGCAAACATCCGCCCATCGGGTTCATCTTATTCACCTTGTAAAACTCGGCCATTTGAATAGCGAGTTGTTCTTTGTCGTCTTTATACTTTTCCTGCATCGCCTTCAACTTAGGCTGCAGTCTAGACATGGCTTGCATCGAACGCGTTGACTTTGCGACGAGCGGCCAAACAATCATTCTTACAAGCAGGGTCAGCAGAATAATTGCCCAACCATAGCTGTGAGTTACTTTGGCGAAGAACTCCAGCATCGGAAGCATGAAGTAATAAATCAGCAGATCAAAATTCAAATGCTACCTCTGCATACTATGATGCAAGCTGTGTTCGACGGAAGGAAAGTGTTCCGGCACCATATCTGCGCCGCCGTCATTCCAGGGATGACATTTGCAGAGTCTCAGCAATCCCAAAATTGCTCCCCTCAAGACTCCGAATCTAGTCACGCTCCTTGCCATATATTCTGAACAGGTCGGATAGAACCTGCATGACGGCGTTCTAAAAAAGTGCGTCTTCTGATAGCAGCGAATGCCGAAAAGTAGCACCGCTTGCGGCGCTACTGATATCGAAAACCTAGATGCTACCAACTTCACGATGGCTTACGTTCGCGATTGCCAGGACCAAACTTCGCATCTGCTTTATTCAAGCAGCCGGCTACAGTGTCGCGAATCTCCTCCCAGCTTGCGTCTAATGCCTTGTTGTTCAGAACAAAAACCAAGGCGTACCATTGTTCTAACCGTTGAGTGGATTCGACCATGTCCTTTCGCATCAGCCTGTATGCTTCACGAACTCGGCGCTTAACGCGGTTGCGCTGGCAAGCGCTTTTACAGACCTTCTTAGAAATTACGAATCCGACCAGTGGCATTCTGACAAGAGGCATTTTAGCAATTACCTGGGTGCCGGAGCCATTTCGCGTACTTTCCTTAGGAATTTGAACACCGACCAAGGACTTAGGTCCAGGTCGGTTCGTTTTCGGCAATACATAGAGCGTCAGGTAAGGTGTGCCAACACTCTTTCTCGCGGAATATGCTCGACTGAATAAACTTGCTCGAGTTAAGCGTTCATGCTGTGGAAGCACGTTGCCTAGGCGACCGAAAGACGGTATCTTCCCTTAGTGCGGCGAGCTTTGATTACTCTCTGTCCGGCTTTGCTCGACATCCGCTTCAGAAAGCCGCTTCCTTTTCTAGCTTTCGCTTTGGAACCCATCAACGTCCGTTTCATGGTCGTAAACTCCTGGCCATGCCAATATTTAAAATTCTTTGGCTATTGTAAATAACTGGCTATGCTATCATCTCCTGCATAGACTTCACGCCAGTTCCGAGCAAGAACTGTTAAAAATTTTACGAAGCAAGCGCTGCGATTCGCGGTAATTTAGCCGCACGCGTCTACTTGTCAAACTCCGG
>PLZS01000022.1 GCA_003153555.1 Candidatus Melainabacteria bacterium
GGCACTGCCACCGTTGGCTATGGTGTAGTGCAATCGCTGGGCGGTGGTGTGAAAGCATCGCTTCGGTATATCGCCTCCGGAATCATCAAAACGACCAATAGAGATACCACTGGCGACAGGCTCTCTATTATACGAACAGATATCCTTAGTCTCATCAGCGAATATAATCCTGACGTAGTTTCGGTAGAAGCAATTTTCTTTTTCAAGAATGCAAAAACCCTGGTACCGGTCGCTCAGGCACGCGGCGTGATCCTTGAAGCGGCTGCCTGCAGAGGACTTCCGACATATGAGTACACGCCCATGCAGGTCAAATTGCATCTGACCGGATACGGCCGAGCTGAAAAAAGCGTCGTGCAAATAATGATTGCAGAGCTGTTAAATTTGCCAGAAATAATCAAGCCTGATGATGCTTCGGATGCTCTTGCGATCGCAGTCTGCCATGCCAGGGTGTGTCCAACACCAGTGATCAGCTCGACCTCGCTAACTAGCCAATCCCTGAATACTTGACCCAACCAGTGCCCTCGTGTCCGTATTTGAAGACCGTCGGGTGCAAGATTTCGGCCATTATTTCAAGGGACTCGACCACTCGGGGACCAGGACGATTGAAGTACTGATTGCCGTCGGCCACATAGACCCGCCCCGAAACCACTGCCTTCAGAGTCGAGTAGCCTGGTTGACTAGTGAGCAAAGACATCTCCTCTAGCGTTCGTTTAATATCGAAACCACAAGGACTGACGACAATGAAATCGGGATCATCATCCACCAGCTGAGTCCAAGACATCCAAGGCGAGTGCTTACCGGCCTCACCATATAGATTGGTCCCGCCTGCGGCTTCAATCAATTCTGGCATCCAGTTGCCGGCCGCCATCAATGGCTCAATCCATTCGATGCAGGCAACGGTCGGTCGCGTTTGGATTTTCGCCGCAGCAACTTCAATCGAGCTCATTCTAGATTTCAGCGCACTAATTAGGTCGGCACCAGTTTGTTTAGCGCCTAGAGCTGTTGCAACGCGATCGACATCCTTCCAAATATCTGCCAAACAATTTGGTTCCAGCGAAACGATCATCGGCTGTGACTTAATCATTTCGCATGCTGCTGCTTCGACATCTTTTAGGCTAACCGCACACACTTCGCACTGCGCTTGGGTGATGATATGTGTGGGTGCGAGGTCATCTAGCATTTTTGCGTCGACACGATACACACTAACAGCTTCCTGCAGAATTGCTTTGACCCGCTGATCGATTTCATAGCTGGTGCCATCGGGATTGAATTTGGGACTTGTGCACATAGGCAAGTCTTTGACAGAGAGCGGATAATCACATTCGTGCGAACGTCCAACCACATCGGCTCCGAACCCAAGTGCATAGACTATTTCCGTAGCGCTGGCAATCAATGAAACGATTCGGTTGGTCATGACGATGTCCATGCACCTCTAGTCATTTACGATTTTCACTGGCAATCAAATCCGGCGTGATGTCACCAATTGATTGGCAGCCGCTCAAAGCCATCGACAAGTCGAATTCGGATCTCAGCATTTCCAGAACCGTCAGCACACCACTCTGCCCGGCAACGGCTAAGCCCCAGAGAAATGGTCTGCCGATTAGAACAGCGCGCGCGCCGAAAGCAATTGCTTTGAGGATATCCGTGCCGCGTCGAATGCCACCATCCATGTAAACTTCAACACGATTGTCCACAGCTTCGACTACTTCCGGTAAGGCTTGAATCGTCGGAATGGTTGTGTCAAGCTGCCGCCCTCCATGGTTCGATACGACGATTGCATCCGCACCATATTCGATGGCACGCGCAGCGTCGTCTCCCCTCAAAATCCCCTTCACGATTACAGGCAATTTGGTAATTGATTTAAACCAAGTCAAATCTTTCCAAGTCAAAGACGTGTCGTAGAGCGACGAGATGTAGGAAGCCAACCCTGAATCGTTAGAACCTGCAGGGAGTTGCTCAAGGTAATTGCCGATTAAATTTTTGCATACCAAACCTGCAGGTAAATTGAATTTGTTACGAACATCCCGCTCTCGTCTACCCAACAAGGGTGAGTCAACAGTAAGCACAAGTGCGGTGTAACCAGCTTTTTCAGCTCGTTCGATCAAACTTCTTGTCACACCCTTATCTTTGTAGACATAGAGCTGGAACCACAAATTGCCTGCAGTTGCTTCGCGAACCTCTTCGATTGAATAATTAGCAAGAGTGCTGAGCACCATTGTCGTGCCGAATTTGTCGGCCGCGCGAGCAGTGGCCAATTCACCTTCAGCGTGCGCTAGACACTGAAATGCAGCAGGCGCGATCATGATCGGGGCGCTAATTTGCTGTCCCAGAACCGTCGTTGTCATGTTCCTGTTGCTGACATCGACAAGCATTCGCGGGCGAAGCCAAATGTCTTGAAAAGCTGTCATATTGGCAGATAACGTCTTTTCGTCACAGGCGCCACTGGAATAATAATCAAATGCCAGGGTCGTCAACTTGGTCTTGGCCACAGCCTCCAAATCAAAAACGTTGATCGAGTTGTTTGGCATCTCCAAATTTTTCAAAGCAATCACTCCTTGTGATGCGCTTGTCAGTGGTAGTTTACCGTGATTTGAAAAAAAGCAGACAAACCAGCATCCATAGATGCTGGTTTATCTGTTTGACGCGGGAGAAACCCAATAAAGTCTTTACTCTCTTAACTTAGCAGCGAGAGTTGGCATTTCCTTGGCATCATCGACACGATGTCGATTAAATTGATTAGACCCAGTCTCAGAGCCACTCCGCGCTCTGTCCCTACGTCAAAGACTCTTCGAGTCCGCCCCACGCCACTTGTAAGCAATGAACGCGGTTAATAGAAGGGCACGAAAGGGTCGGTAGCTTGTCTATGCAAGCGATCTCATTTGGACTTCATCTCTCTTTTTCCAAGTTAGCACCTCACTGTCCGGTCCTAAAATGTATTTTTGAACTCCACGATGTCAGAACTTTGCCAAATTTAACTGTTAGGCTCAACCTGTTGTTGCTGGCGGAGAAATTGATGTTCGCTGACGAGCAAATAATCAAAGCGGACGTTGGGACTAAGAAATTGGTCGACGAAAAAACTTTGCTCGTCAGGAGACTCGAAGAAGTAGAAAAGGAAGTTCAACTTTACAAACAGTGCGAAGAGTTTTTGCAACGGATGTCGCGGCTTGATAAATATTTGCAAGCGCCAGATCAAGCATCTGATTATGAGAAGTACGAACTAGCGGTCGCCGCCCTTTCGGCGGTAAAGGCACAACTTAGCTATGTCTCCGCCCAACGTTCGCAATTATGGAAGTTTCTTTGTTTCCTGGGTTCCAAAAATTCACCAGAAGATCATTGTTATTGATGACAAAATTTGTTGGGAAGGAAGTATGAATTGGCTGAGTCACCGGGACACCGCTGAACATGTTCGACGCATAGAAGACGTAGAATTGGTGGCTGAGGTCAACGAAAGTTTGAACATGTACCTGAAACCAACAGAAGCACCATACTCCGATCAACCGATGATCGTCACTACCAACAAGTCCAAGCCCAGCTCTGGATTGGGAAGTTCTGTAGTTCACCAAGAATATGTAAACGTGTCACCGGATCAAATTGAGGCTTTGCTTTATGATTGCCCATGCTGCGAAGGAGGAACGTTTGGACCGATATTCGGAAGCCATTCTTGACGCAGTGAAGTCAGCATTCGTACGAATCGCCGTGGTCATCACCGATCCAATTCTGCTGCTTTCTTTGCTTTCGGAACAAGTGCCTCGACATCTTCTGCTGCGTTTATGCGTGCAGTTCTTTTTCTAAGCGCAGCAATAATTGCTCAATCACATCGCTCACTTGTCGCTGCCGCAAAACTCTAGACTCCTTTGTTTCGGCTTCATTACTTTCGCCAAGCTCAAACTTGGCCGCGGACACCGGACCATCTTTTCTGTAACCTTCAACGCTGTCATCACTGTCAAACCTTCTGCGAATTATCTCTAAAGCAGATATGATCGTTTCACGATGTGGACCGCCTAAAGCTTTGAGGAACTGTCCGGCGGCCGTCTCTGTGCCTCCAGTCACATTCTCAAGGCAGTAGATCAGATCGTGCGCGTCTTTGCGTTCATTGCGTTGGTCAAAGGCGAACGATTTTAAACAAGTGAAGCTGACCAAATTTGCGTGTTTTATCTTTTCGGTTGCTATGCCATTACCACCGAGAAGTTCCGCTCGTATTTCTGTGACCTCATGCAAATCAAAGACCATTGATGAATGTGGCACATTCAATGCTGATATTGCCTTCTCGGTTGGCAGTGCCTGTACTTTTCCGCCACGCAGCTCTGGTGAATCGGCAATCAGCTCAAGAATCATTTTGACACCACTTTCGGTCTGAGTTTCCCATCGCCAGGACAGCTTTTTCCCGGCTTCATTTTCGGACCGCGAAAAACCCATCTTTTTGAGATTTTCTTCTAGGGTCTGATACGCATCGGTATCTGCCAAAATCTGCAAGTCAATTACAATGTCCACATCCTGAGTCCCGGCATGTGGCGGCACATCTGGCGGTCTTGCTTCAACCAAGTATCTTGGTGTCAATCCACCGATTAAATAAATGGACTCTTTCCACGGACCAAGTCCGCGCAATAACGTGACAAGTAAGCGCTCACAATCAAGAGTCTTGGTTTCGTCATATTCATTGAATGTAGCGGGCTTTGGCACTAGAAACCAATCCTCTCTTTGCGCAGATGCTCAGACATTTCCAGAGATCGTCCTTCGCCGCGTTGCAGGTCGAGATAAACTTGTATCGGGCTTGCCAACCAAATGTTGTTGATTTGATTCCGAAACAGCAATTCTCCTTCGGATTTGGCATCGATGATTGCTAAATTAGCGCCTTCAGTTACCGGGCGTGCACCCAACTCAGAGAGGGTTGCTTGCGATTCTGGCGTCTCGAGTATCCTTACGCGCACTTGTGCAATGCTAGACAAAAATGGCGCATAGAGTTGTGCCGCAGCCTCATAGCTCAGAGCATACTTGATATTATTCCTATCAAATTGATCACCGATTCTGGCTAGCAATCCATCGGTTTTCAAGCCGGGGACATAATAGCGAGTCATGGGTGGCACCGGAGTGATTTCCATTTGTTTTACCCATGCGTTTAGCACGGCAGTGGGTTCGCACAACTGACGTTCTTTTTGAGGTCCTAAACCCCTTGTGGATACCCAATCCATGCGCTCCAGTTGGGAAAATACCTCGGACACCGTAGACGGTGACACCAACGCAAGACCCGCCAGTTCGTGCACCCCAAACCAGGTTTGGTTATGAATAAGAAGCGTATGGAGTACCTGCGCACGCCGTCCGGAGAAAAAATCGCGCACAGACCTTTCAAACGGTTTTGCTGGTGGTTTGTCCACATACACATAGGCGCCCTGCGCCGGTAAATAGATGCTGCCGCCCAGGTCGTAATATCCAATGCGCTCGGCTTGCAATATTTGTTTGGCCCCTGGGGAAAGAAATTCGGTGATGAGTACCAAAATAGAATTTTTATCAGAGTTCTGTGCCTGTCCAACTTTTCGAAGCTGCCATATTGCTTGCTGCGCATCCCGCGGATACACCACTTTCTTTATCTCGACGAGTAAATTAAATGACTTACCATCCACCTTCAGGTCGAATTGCGCATCAACTTCATTGCGTGCCCCAGCCTTCCCGGGCTCCTCTACACACAATTTGGCATGGACATCGGGTAGCTCCTCAAGACTTTTGAGGAACTCATTAATGAGGTGTTGTTCGGATTGCCTGTAGTTCATAATATTCAGTATAAAGGAATTATTTACTGTACAGCAAATATGCCAAAATGTCAATGATATTCGGTGAAAGCTTATTATTTGCTGTACAGTAAATTTAGGCATTTGACCGAATATCACTTCAATGGAAAAGCAACAACGGAGTTTTTCATCGCATCGACTTCGGCTGGACGACATTCTTCATCGACGCGGTGTTCCAACTGTTGTACACCGCATTGAATGTTTTTTTGCTGGTAAAGCTATATCGAAACGCATGAGCACCACCAGTGGTGCGCTACATAATGTTGCCGGCAATGCATGCACGCGCATAGTCTTTGCCTTCGAAAGATTTATGAGCTTTTAGAAATTCCTCGATAACTTTCTTGGTATCTGGGTGCCGCAGATGCCCTAGCCCATGCAGCGCAGCATATTGGCAAGCTTCGGACGAAAGTGCCAGAATGCGACAAAGAGTAGAAAACATGACGTCTTGTATTTGGCGCTGGTCTTGGTTCTCCCGACTATAGTTACCGCAACAATAACCATAGGCAATACCATCCCACCACATGTCACACACTTTTGGCAGCGATGGAATAGCGAACAATTTTTCGTACAGAGAATACATTGATTCAATGCACAACTGCCTTAGCTCAAACGGGACTTGACTGTCGAAAATTATCTCGCTGGCATTGCCTGGCAAGTTACAACTTTGAATTTCCCAAAAGCCACTTTCTAATTGTTTGAGATTGAAACGATCGAGCAAAAAGGTTGGATGGGAAAACAATTTTGTATAGAGCTTTGCAAACTCGGAAGAATCAAAATCTACTGACGCGTAGTCTCCTCCTTCTTTCAAATCGGCATGTGCATCGTCGAATACATATTGCACAAACTGATCGAACGTAGCGTTTCGCAGATCGTAATATGTCATTTGTTCTGGAGTAGGCAGATGGTTGAAAACAAGAGCATTAGTGGTTTTTGGGTCATGGTTCAGCATCATCGAAGAGCCGTTGATGATCTGGATCGCGTGCGACTAGCACCTTAAGTTGAAGGATGTGGTCTTCTCGATTGAGACCGATGATAACGACTTCTCCTATCTGGCGATTTTGCAAACATTCAGTGAATGATTCGGGCGAGGTGACCGGTGAGTGATCTACTTGCACAATCATGTCTCCAGCTCTAATTCCTGCCTTGTGCGCTGGTCCATCTGGAATAACCTTCAGCACCACCGGACCGCTTAACGGTTTTTCCGCAAAGACGTAAGCCATATTTTGTCTGTTGCTGACGCTTAAGTGAACACCAATCCAGCGTTTATATAAATCGGTCGAATGATCTGCGGCGGGGTCGAAATTCAAGTCTGTCATGGGGTTATCGCTTTTAATGCTGTTTCCCATTAGTCTACAGGGATCGCACCGATAAGACGAGCGGATCTCGTGTCCAAAACCGATCTTCCCTGGACCGAACTTGCCATTAACGTAGATACGAAAACGAAGTGGCCTTCAATCAACGGCACTACTCGTAGTACCATTTTTTGGAAACCTTCATCATTAACTTGTCGTCGGTGGGTTCTTTTGCCATTTCCTTGGCAGCACTTCAAGAACTTGGAGTTGTTCTCAGCTACACCAGACTCAACCATATCGGTCAACACATTATTGTACTTTTGGTGCAACCTCGAGAGAATTCGGTGCGATAACAACGTTTGTCCTGTACCACTCAGACTTCTGCTTGCCGTCCTCCCACAAGCTCCATGCGTCGACCTTATCATGTTTCATCTGCACGACAACGAATGAGCCGCCGGTGCAATAGTATGCGAGAGCGTAAGTGTAGCGATCGTCTTTATCGGGAAGTCCAACGCCCGTGCCGAGCAGCTCGATCAGTCTGGTTCGCGACATCCCGATCAGATCGTACTCTTTTAAAAATTGCTCCCATTCGGGTTGTCTTTGTACCACTCGGTGGTGATCACCTTTCCATGAATCAGGATCAAAGTGACCATTGTCCAGGTTGACTAACTTCAGGAAACGTTTTGGCGCAATCGCCCGATACTGAATATGGTGCTCCTCCGTGTCGGTGCTGTCACGCAAGGGGTTCGTTATTTCTTTCCATTGCGCATCCAGAAAGAGTTCCTGATTCGACTTTGAATCACGACATCGAATCGTTCCATCGCCATAGAGGTAAAAGAAATAGTACTGAGATGGGAGCGTAAAAAACACCTTACCGGTCGCCGAAATCAGCTGCTGCTGCTGCTGCGAATCTTTGTTTTCTTTTACTGCGTAGAAACTTGCTGAACCGTAAATCTTTCAACGGAATTGGCTAGCTCATTGTTGTTGGGAAGTGACTCTACTACGACGCTTTCGTATTTCGGTTGAACAACGAATTCGAATTTCCGATTGACTATTCCATATTTGGGAGGGCGCGTGGCTAGATGACGCGCGATGGCGTAATCACCGTAAAACTGTTGCACTTCTACGCTTTCCGGCGATACGATTTTTCCAGTTTTATCTATGATTACACTAACTCTTCCATTCTCGGTTGGTTTGGCAAGGTTGACAGAGGCCATTCCAGAATGGAAAGGTCCTGCGCTCGCATACTTTCCCAAAATCGCTAACTTACCTTCCCCGTCAATGTATCCGGATTCGTTCCACGTGGCTTCTTCAGCATAAGATGGTGCGATTCCGTTTTTGAAGAGGTGCATACTTGCGTCGAAAGCAGTCAGTCCTTCGCTCAGAACCAGATCCTCGGTTCTGTGAACATTGTTGAGGGGCAGTTGTTTCAGATTCTTCGTTGCACAATCAAAAATGAAAAAACGGCTCGACTTGATCGGAGAGGTGAAGATGCCTTTGTCTGAAACGAATGCTTTCCCTTCAGATACTTTGCCGATGCAGCCAAATCTTTCGGGAAGAAATTCTTTTCCGTGGATATCGCACAGTCCGAAGGTGTGGTCTTCAGCGATGTAGCGCAGTATTGTGTCTTTGGGCAGGTCGGACAGCTGCAACTGCGGATTTTGCTCTGCTTCTTGACCCAACCAAAACACCTGCACCAATTTCGTTCCCTTTGGAACAGTGATAGCTAGATGTTTTCCGTCTTTGGTGAAAAGGATTCGCTCGTTGCCATATTGATATTTGTCGTCGGGATTAATGCTCCAACCAAGAAAAATACCGTGCCCAACGGAATCGACTCGCGACAATTTTGTCGGTAAGATTGGGCGGAAATTGGAATCACAGAACTCGACCACATTTTTATCGTAAGGATAAAGAACGTCCGGGTTCATCAACGATTCATCGATAATTTGCGATGCAGTCAAGATTATGGCTAGTTTTGCCACCTTCATCACTTCTAGCATTGTCTCCCCCTGTCACCAAAATTCCGGACTTTCTACTATTCGCCCGTCTAAATATTTCGCTCACGATACACGTTTGAATATTGTTCAAACATAACTTTGCGCCTTGCATTTACAACGCTTGTGAGCTATCTCATCGCATAGGGCATTAACTCGAGATTTATAGCTTCGTCCATCCTGATAATGGAAATTAATAGAGGTTCTAAGTCCGCCGGCGGAGCAGATTTAAAAGTCCATTTTTTTTGGCTCCAGCTCGCTTCATAGGATCCGTACATCCAACTAATAGTGCGAATGTTTCCGGGCCCTCCGGCAACAGTGAAGGTGTATTCTTTCGGCTCCGCATCATTGTCTTTCGATAAAACAACTTTGTATCGGCGTGTCGTTTCATTATTTTCTTCGTCGACGAGAAGTGTGTGTGGTCTTAGTTTGCCTCCTGGAACATTAATTCCATTTTCGTTCGCCAGCGAAAAATAATCAACCGAACAATTGATCCAAAGTTCCCCATAATCATCATTGGTAAGATGGAAGAAGTCCTGGTCTTGAAGAACGCCTCCACCTTCATTAAAGGTAAATACGAATTCTGCTTCGATCTTTGAGTCTTCTGCGGCCTTATCAACGGCCGCTGCTCTGATACTAATCATCACATCGGCGTACTCTGCTTCACTAATCTCATCAAACTTTGGCCGACAGCGCAACTTGCACTCGTCGCCGCTTGCAACAGTCAATGCTAGTGGTTGCAGTCTCTTCATGTCTACCTCAAAAGAATTTTTTTTGCGACAGCTAGTCCGGTCCAATGGTCCTCGAATTCCGTCCTAGTCATTTGATATATTTTACCGTCACCTGGGTCATGAATTACAAGCCGTCCAGCTTCGTTCATTCTATCCACAACCACAGCGTGAGCATCAACCCCAAATGCTTTAAAAGTGACGCCAAAAGGATGCCGACGGGACAATAGGTTATCCAGCAACGACTTTACATCAGTGTTCTTATCAATAGATTTAAATTCCCAATCGGAACCAAGTTCTTTGCTGAGAGCTTTCAAGCCTAAGGGCGCCTGTTTGCCTCGCTGCTCAGGATGCATGTGAAGCTCCAGCCTTCGAACAAACGTTTGCTGATCGGTCTTCCCTTCTGAAAGCATTTCCCCGACTGCGGCTACGCATGCATTTTTATGACACTGTATTGGTACAACCCGAGAGCGGTAGCTATCGATTTCTTCGTATTCGAAACGAGAATTACGAGCCCCGGCGAAGTGCTTCTCGCCTTCCTCTTGGTGGGTCGCTGATAATTCTTGAGTCTTGCGTTCTGTTTGGATTTTTTCACGTGGAGTCGCTTTGTTTTCAACGCCGAATTGCACGCGGTTCACGTCAGATTTGACTTTAAATGCATCCATTTTTTCCATCAACGAAGCAAAAGCTTCTGAAGCGGAAGCAAGTGTTTTTCCGGTTGCAATCTGGGTTCCCAAACTCACGACTTGCTCCGACACGGACTCCGTTTGCTGACCAGGAGTCATCCTTTTGAATTTGTCAGACAATGCATTGAATTCATGATTGGCGTCGACTAGCGGTTTCAAATAATCGCCTCTCGCTTGCGCTTGTTTCACTTCTTCCACATAGCTGTTTGCACTGCGCAATGCGTTGATGCCAGTCACCATTATTTTGCCGACGTCATCGCCAAATTTTGCGGAGTCACTAACGGCGATGGCAGGATCCTTAATTGAGTTTGCGAGCCAGTCACCCAGTCGTGCCGGAGGAGAAACAATAGCATTACCCATTCCTACGACGCTGTTGCCAACGGAGTACACGGCTTTAACGGTTCCGACTTCAATTCCTAAAACATGGTCGTTCAATGAACCTTGGGATTGGTTCAGTTCCTTCTCCGCGATCTTCAAACCCGTCGGAGGTTGAAACTCTTTGAATGGTTTGCCAGACCAGTCTCTGAGCGAATCAGCTTGCGCGGACGTAGCGATCGTTAATTGACCAAATGCATCTAAAGCATTTGTCTGGTGCGTTTGTTGGGAATGGGTTGTTGCTTGCGGTCCCCACGTTTCACATTGCACATTTTGTAGTCCGCTGGATAGCCTCGCGGTGGACTGCGGCACACGATCTGTTGGATGTTGTTGTTCGATTGCGGGCACGGTACGGCGTCTCTTCTGCTGATGTGTGCATGTTAGATAATAGTTTTGGCACGTTCTTGGCTTAATGACGCGCAGTTGACGAAGTGATGGGAATTAATCTTCGAGTTTGCCAACCTCATAAGAATTGGGCAGCTAAAAAACCTAGATGTTGAAGAGGAAGTGAACGACGTCACCGTCGTTCATAGAATAGTCCTTACCTTCAAGCCGCATGGGTCCCTCTTCTTTCGCGACTTTTTCCGAACCGGCTAGCGCAATCATCGTAGCCGACGAATTCTGAGCGGATGAAACCACGCTCGAAATCGGTATGAATGATCCCTGCGCATTGAGGCGCCGTCATGCCCGCTTTTGATGGCCAAGCTCGGACCTACCTCTCTGATGTGCGCGAGGAATTGGTTTCCGAGCATGTTGCCAGACAACTACCACACGGTTGGCAGCTTTTAAAACGATTCTAGATATGTTCTCGAGGTTTATCTACTTTGGTCGCGATGTGATAAAGCGTACCAGCCATGACAGTGAAAAAGATAACTCCAAGAATTTGATATCCGTCTGAAGTGAGATATTGTGTCAACGACTCTTCGACGCTGACACGCTGCAATTGTTCGTAAATCTGCGGTGGTATCGAAAGTAGTGCGACGATCACACCCGCCAATGCTCCGCCTGCTACCAAGCCCGTGGCAAACAAGCTGCCACTGCCGATCTCCGCGTCTTCTACGGTTTCACGATTGCGCTGCGCGCGCAAGTCCACGAATTTTTTCACCACACCCCCAACAAAGATCGGAAGCGTAGTTGAGATTGGCAAGTACGCTCCGACGGCAAAGTTGAGGGAATTCACACCGCATAGTTCCATCGTGATGGAAAGGAAAATGCCGACGAGAACGAAGTTCCAATCGAGGTTGAACGACAGCATTCCTTTGATCAGTGTAGCCATCAACGTGCCCTGAGGCGCCGGAAATTTGTCGCTTCCGATTGCATGAACTATTCCTTTTGCCAGCATGTCAGGCGACGGATGGTCGAGTAGTTTGACTGTGATACCAATTACTATCGATGCGACGATCGCGCCAATGAACAATGTGATCTGCTGATAGCGCGGGGTCGCACCGACTATATAACCGGTCTTCAAATCCTGCGATGTAGCGCCACCATTTGCCGCGGCGATGCATACGATGCCGCCGACGACGAGCACCATCGGTTCGAATACGTGTCCGGTCAAACCAAATGCAATGAACACTAACGATGTCGCCATCAAAGTTGCAATTGTCATGCCGGAGATCGGGTTCGAACTTGAACCAATGATGCCGACAATGCGACTCGAAACCGTGACAAAGAAGAAGCCGAATATGACGACGAGAATCCCCAGCAGCAGTTTCTGCCAGAGGTTTTCTCCGGGGATTTGCGGCAAAATAACCATCAATATGACTAGTGCGAGCGACCCGAAGAGAACTGTTTTCACTGACAAATCGCTGTCAGTTCTCACCTGAACGGTACCATCGCCCTGTTGTTTGAATGAACTCAAGCTATCCCGAAACGAAGAGATGATCGTTGGAATCGTTTTGATCAAAGTAATGAAGCCGCCTGCTGCAACAGCTCCGGCACCTATTTGCCGAATGTACGCGCGGTAAATGGCTTCAGCCGTGTGCGCAAATGTATGCGTTGCCGGATCCCAGTTACCTGGTCCACCTGCTGTCGCCAGGCTCTGCAGGTATCCGAGTTTCACGAGTTGCTGCGCAACCGTATCCATGGGAACTAGTGCTGCAAGCAATGGAATCAAGCCGAGCCAAGAGAGCACGCCTCCAGCTACGAGAATTCCCGCAATGCGAAACCCGATGATGTATCCGACTCCAAGATACTCTGGTGTGATGTCACCAGCCACGGTTGCAGACGGGAAAAACTTATTCATTTGCTGCGTGACGTAACTAGGCGTTTCTGAGATCACATGAAACACGTGCTGCAAAAGCGCGTACAGCATTGCGAAGCCGAGACCCTGATATGCAGTTTTGGCGAAATCGCCGCCCTTGTCTCCTGCGATTAAGACGGAGGCGCACGCGGTTCCTTCCGGATATGGAAGGTTGCCGTGTTCTTTAACGATCAAAGATCGTCGTAGGGGAATCATCATCAATGTTCCAAGCATTCCACCAAGCACCGCGAGAATAAATATGGTCCAGTAATTGAAGTACGAGGTGCCAACGCTCTCGCCGCCGTTTCCCGTCGGAGAAAGAAAGAGAAATCCAGTCAACGTGAATACGACACCGGCAGCGATCGATTCGCCGGCGGATGCGGTTGTTTGAATGATGTTGTTCTCAAGAATGGTTGTGTTGAGAAACTTTCGCCCGAGCGAAATGGCAAGCACCGCGACCGGTATTGAAGCGGAAACTGATAGCCCCGACTTGAGCGCAAGATAGACCGATGCGGCGCCGAACAGAACGCCGAAAGCACAACCAAGTACAACGGCGCGTGGAGTAAACTCTTTCACGCTCTCTTCCGGAGCTATGTATGGTTTGAAGTCAACGATTGGGTCTGCCACCTAGTACCTCTAATCGGTTGCGATCGAAAGATCATAGCTTAATCTGCCGAAAAATAAACACTTATGCACCCGACGGCTGGCGCTGACGAGTCGCATGAAGACATGCCCTTGGTCAATTCTCCAGTCGCGGCAGCAGGTAATCATTACTCAAATATTTAGATTCGACTTCATCTCGGCGCAGTTTGCGTTAATGGCTCCGATAGCAAGCTCACAAGCTTGGTGAGACCAACCGGCTTCTACCATAATCGCGTACTCTTTCTCGGCTGCGGAAGGCAGAAATTTGCACAAGTTAAGCGCGGTCTTTTTAAACGCTTTGTAGCCGTACTCGATATCCTCGCACAAGAGTTTCCACTGGAAAGCGCATACTTCGTGCGGTTTGTTGCAGTCTCCTATTTCCATTGCTAATGTTTGGGAATATTCAGGAAATGCCGCGGTGCAAATAAGGTCATATAGCGGTGCAAGACGAATTCCTTTTGAACCATGCAGCAATGAAAAGTTTTTTCCGTGTGCATCCATGTTGCTAATTAAGAGGTTGAATATAACTGCCGTCAACAAATTGAGACGCTCTCTTCCAGGGAATGAGGATTTGTTGAGCAGCTGGAAGCAATCTTTTAGACTTGGACCTCCTTCCTCCTGATATTTTCGTTTCGACGAAATTGCTAAAGCTTGGCAAAAATCTTCTTGATGCACTCTTTTGAGCTCGTGGAGATTTGTCCCGGGCTCTCGGTCGAATCGTTTAACCAGCAAATAGACTTGATCTTCAGCTCTGGCAAGTTTCACTGAAGCTGTACTTATTCCAAGACGATGTGCCGTTTTCATACAAAGATGCTCGCAGTAAATTACACCGCTCGTACGTTGTATATCTGGCTTGAGAATGTGAGTAGTGGGTCCACCCGATGGAATTCCAATGCCATCAGGGGTCAGAGAAACTGCAGCCTTGTCTTGTACGCCGGACAGTGAGAGTCTAATACCGTTTACGCCAACAAATAGGGGACGCTGCGGTAGTTCTCGAATATGGTTTGCGAGTTCTCCCTCTGACAGTATTTTGATCTCGCCCGTTTGTTCTATTGGAACGGAACTGCCGGTCTCAAGAATCGATATTGCACCAGCGCATTCTGCCCCGATGGCACGCAGTAGACTGAATGTGTTTTCAGGGCTGAGACCGAATCGTTGGCCGAGCGCTTTTTTCGCATCGGCACCTTCAGGCAACAAGCCTCCAAAGAATGCCTCACAGTGCCGGTTTTCGTATTCTGCTTGATTCAATGGCATTCCAACGGAGATGCTTCGCGTTGCGTTTGGGATGTATTTGAAATTCATCTCGTCGTTAGAAGTTAGGCGCAGCGAGCCAACTAGGTCGGAGTTCAGGTAGACATCCAATTCACTATTCATCGTTCAACTTTTCCGGCACGGAGACCTCTAATACAATGCCGAGCATGTTTAGCACCTTTATCGTTTTGCCGAGCTGGCACGTTGGCTTGCCTCTTTCTAAGTCGCCAATGAAACGTGGACCCAACTCAGATACACCTGCAAGATCGGTTTGCGTCATGTCGAGCGCTTGTCTTTGTGTTCGAATCAAGGCTGCGAGTTCGGCTGTAGATTGAATGCGTTTTCTCAATTTGTCACCTATTAGATTCCCGCACGGTAAGAATAGCATCCGAATTACTAATTTTAGCGGCAAATCTTCCCGTTCGGGATGAATTAATGTATACTTCCCGAGCGGGAAGTAACGACGCCTTTTCTGCGTAGTATTCGCTGAATCTTCCCGTACGGGATTGAATTGCCGCCAAAATCCAGACCGCTAATACTGATTCACGAAAAGACGAACGTTATGAATTTCGCGTCCACAACTTTGCCGATAAACTTCCGTACAGCGACGGCTACTTCGACGTGGTTTATTCACACAATGTTTTGAAATGTGCGGCAGACAAGACAGCTTTCCTTACGGAATGTCATCGCGTGCTGAAATCAGGCGGACAAATTCTGTGCGCACATTTTGATTGGGATTCAGTATTTTACAACGGCAGCGACAAGGATTTGATTCGCAAAATAACGCACACCTACGCCGACTGGCAACAAGACCTGCGACGGCTGGATGGGAAGAAGGCTATGGGGTAGGATGCAACGTAGCAACTTGTTTGTTGACGCTAAGCTTGTGATTTACCAAATCACGAACACCAAGTACGAATTTCCACACTACGGATTCAAAAGTGTTCAAGGATACGGTGACATGGTGGCAAAAGGTTTGATCAGCGAAGACGAATACAAAGCGTTTACTGCCGACATGGACTACCTTGCTAGCAGTGGCGATTATCTTTTCTGCATTACGACTTTCATCTATGTACCAAAGCGAGCTGAAGACATTACAGCTCATGTTTTACTTCCGGCTCAAGAGATTCATCGATTCGGTTCGTTGCCTCAGTCCCCACCATAATTATCAAATCCACATTGGTTCGCCGATCGACAGATAACTGCGAAGTCCCACCTTATTCGTCGATTGGTGCTGCACGTTTGGCGAGATATTAGGATTCAAAAATCGAGTGCTGTTGATCTCTGGATCGGCAGCGCTGGATTTTAAGATGTTCAGAAGATCGGTGCATGCGAATGCTGCTTTGCTGATATCGTCGATTTCAACCTTTGCACCACGTGCTTTCATATACGATGCAGCCAAAATTCGGCTTGCAACTCTAGCACCTTCCGCAGTTGCACTAGGACATCTTCTAAGCCAAGCGCCCTAAAAGTTTCAACGAGCGGATGTTGCAACAGCGGTGGAATCCAGTTGAAGACAGGCATGAACAATTTGTTAAATGCACAATAGCCCTCAAGCCTTGCAGCTCCAGCTTCGTCCCAGTCTTCTTGGCTTATAGCCATGCTCGTTGTTAAAAGAGCACGATTGAGTTGCTCGAGCGAATCAAATTTGCATGCTTCACAAAGACTTTTCCACGAAGCTTGTTCAAGTAAACTGGCAAAGTTCCGAAAAGATTAGCCGATGAGTGGATTCGAACCCTCGACCTACGGTTTACGAAGCTTCGTAATTTCGGCGCAAGCGCTCCATAATTTCTTCCATCTCTCTAATCTACTTCTTAAACTGACGCTTTTGACAGCTAGCAGAACTCCATTCTTGTTCTACATAGATAATTAAGAGAGAGGCTAATGGAAGAATACAAATTGATAGGAAAATTGCGGGGCTAAACATATTGGAGTTGCCTTGTCGATGACAGGTAAGAGAGCAAGATGATCTAAGGAAACAATGTGGTATCGGCTACAGTCTTATTAAGAAGCATTAGTGTTAAGGCATTGTGTGGGCCATGCCGAGATATTTTAAGATTTTGTAAAGACGCGAAAGGCTGATATGATGCGGTAAATGAGACGCTCGATCCATGAATGATGCAGTGACAAATGCAGACGCTTAATACCCCTACTCGCTTATTGATCGTTGATGATGATCAAAAGTTTTGCCGCCTGATCTCGGATTATCTATCAAGGTTTGGCTATGAAGTACACGCAGTGCATAGTGGCACTGAGGGTGTACAAGTTGGCACCGAAGACTCGTGGCACGCGATCATATTAGATGTGATGCTTCCAGGAATGGACGGATTCGAAGTCTTGCAGAAATTGCGTGAACATATAACCACTCCGGTATTGATGCTCACGTCGCTGGGTGAGGAAACAGACAGAATCGTTGGCTTGGAACTAGGCGCAGATGACTACCTGCCAAAGACATCTTCGCCGCGAGAATTATTAGCAAGGTTGCGAGCGGTGCTACGTCGTTCTTCGCGACCGTTAACAGAAACCACAGAGCAGCCTGCGCAAGAGATAGTTCTTGGACCATTGCGCATAAATCTAGGAGCCAGAGTAGCCTTCCTTGATGACGAAGCCCTGCCTCTTACGCCTGTTGAATTCGACATACTTGTCGTTCTTGGTCAATCCCGAGGACGCGTCAAGTCTCGCGAAGAATTGATCAACGAAATCAGAGACCGCAATTATGATGTCTACGATCGTTCAATCGATGTGCACGTTTCTGCATTACGCAAAAAGCTACACGACGATCCTAAATCGCCTAGATTTATTCGAACAGTGCGAGCAGCAGGATACATGCTTATTCATCCAAATGAGAAACTCTAATGAAAGTTCGATTTCCATTGTATGCACAAACGATAAGCTTCCTGCTTATTCATCTAATACTGCTTGTGGTGCTCTTTCTTTTTCTGTTCAACACCAAGTTCGGACCTGGGTGGGACGCAGTTCTGTCAAGCCCCATTGGAGACAGAGTCGAAGCGATTGGCTGGGTAATTCAAAAGCAACTTGAAGTGAATAAGCAAACTGAGTGGAACACCGTACTCGACGAGTTTGGTAAGTTCTATGGTGTCGACTTTTACTTATTTGATTTTTCAGGAAGACAACTAGCAGGGCAACCGATCAAATTGCCTGAAGCTGTCGCAGCGCAGGTTGTACGACACCGTCGCCAATTAGGTGGAGCACTGCGCCCAGAAGGCGGAGCGCTGAGTGAGCCAGGTCTTGGCGGCGAGCCAAACCTGGCAGCACCTCCGCCGCACGACCACGTAAATCCAGACGTGGCAGCACCACCTCCGCGCCAGGATCACCTGAATCAAGACGGGGCACCACCGCCTCCGCACCAGGATCATCTAAATCCTGACAGGACACCACCGCCTCCGCACCAGAATCATTTAAATCCTGACAGGACACCACAGCCTCCCGAAGGACCGGATCCAGATGGACCGCCAGATCAAGCGCAGCCACCTGCAATACTATCTGGCGTGTCTCAACCTGCTGCTTTTCTGCCTGCAAAAGGTTCGCCACCAGGGGCGATGCGAAGAAGATTTCGTGGACGTTTTGTTTTACATTCAACAGCACCAGACAAATTTTGGATTGGCATTCGCATTCCGATAATGAAAGCTGGGCGCATCGTTCCAGGCACACTGCTGGCATCAGCGGACAATCTCTGGCAAACCGGTGTCTTCTTTGATTTCGGTCCAGTGCTAATTCTAGTCGGCAGCGTATTACTGTTATCAGTTATTTTCTGGTGGCCGTTTGCATATCGAATCACCAGAGCCCTAGCCGAAATGACTAAGGT